>JBNJHA010000004.1:0-37748 GCA_051748085.1 Thermodesulfobacteriota bacterium | reverse complement strand
TTTTTGTTCCGTAATGTATATTTATTCGGGAACCGGTTTTTTGTGTTCCATCCCGCGGTCCGGTTTCCTTTTTTAGAGTGCATAGGAAGACCGGGCGGCCTGTCGCAAGTTTACGCATAGAATGCGGTGAGCTTTTAGTTTGATGAAGAGTTGCGGTGGATTTTAATATATCGCTTCAAAAGGACGAGGATTTGCTCCAGGGGACGACCAAAATAAAAAGAAGTCATATGTGCGTCTGCACCGGTTTTATGGACAAAACTTTGCCGGAAATCGCGGTCGAATATTATTTTTTCCTTTACTTCAGGCAATTCAATTGGGTCTTTATGAGGTGTGGCTCGGCAATAACGTATAATTTCCGAGAGCGGACAATTCTGTTCGTAATACAGGATTAGTTCCCACAGCCCAGAGTTGCAATCCAGAATCTCTTTTCGACTAAGTCGTTCGCGGTTGTATTCAGCTTCTATTTCGGAAGTGTCCCAGCATTTCAATATTCTGCATTGATAAGGTCGATGGTCGTAAATGCCGCAGAGATTGTTTTCTGGATTAAAGAACATACATTCCCAGTTTGACTCGGACTTTCCCCGGATTTTAAACATTTCCTCGCGCAGGAGTTTAGCGCCTCCGGATATATTGTCGATTACCGGTTCCCCGGCCCGCAGCAGAAGTATGTTATTTTTTGTCAGATGATTTTTTGTCAGGAGATATTTGTCCCGGACATGCATGGCAGGCCCTCCCTGTCTGCAGCATTTTCCGCAGCGCTGACAAGTAATTTGCTCTCGGGACATTGAATTTAGTGTTATGAGCAGATCAATTCGAGGATATGCTGAGTTCTGAGAATTTGGGGTCCGGATGAAATAAATATTCCTGAAACTTATTTGCCGCTATTTTTTTTTGCTTTAAATCTTTGGCGATTTTTAAATTGGTAAAACCCATGGGGTCAAAGTCCAGGCAGTTCGCGTTGTCCGGATCCCGAAGCAAATCGGTTACGGCGATTCGGCTCAAGTCAACCATGTGGTTCAGGTATTCCAGTCTTCCAACCGGCAGAGCCCGGTTAAGAAGGCGCAATGATAATTCCCAGCCGTGCAGGCTGGAAAAGGCGATACCTTTTTTGTATAATTGTTTTTTGAGTACAAAAGGAAGTTTTGGTTTTTTTAAAGCAAGCCGGAGTATCTTGTCCGCCTGTTTGTTTTTTCGTCCCATAATCGAGCATGCCTGCGCATTAAGTCCGGTTATGTGACGGTCCGCCTGCAGTTCAATATAGACATGACTTATTTTACCTCCGGAAGGGAAAATATTCAGGGTGTTGGGTACATAGTAATTGTGGGCGATTGTATCCGCGGCCAAGTGGCTCAGGTAGCCATAGGCATAGGATTGTATCGCGGGGTCTTGATTGTTTTCCAGTAGCCTGAATCCCGTACCCCAATTGTGGCAATGCCCGGAATGAAGCTTTTTGCCTTTGCCCATATAAATATCCGCGCTTAAACACCCATATCGGAAAGATTCCCGGTATGCGGAAATAATTTCGGCTATAGCCGGTGAAATGAGCTTAAGATTGGCTAGAATGTGGTTGGCCGTGTTTAAATGTACGCCGGGCCCCCAGGCCATGGCCTCCGTGGGGTCCAGTCCGAGAAAAAAGAATACGCCGGCGAGAATGAATATAATTTTATGGGTCATTATTTTTTTGTGTTTGTTCACCAAATTTTTTTGGTGCGCCCGGGAGGATTCGAACCCCCGGCCAAGAGCTTAGAAGGCTCCTGCTCTATCCAACTGAGCTACGGGCGCCTGCCGGAGGTATCTATAATTTTTGTCCGGCGCGGTCAAGGTTGATGAACTTTGATTTTACGTTCCAAGCAGTACTCTATTGCTTTTTGGCCTGATTGTATATAGGTCCTTTTTTCAGGAAATCCGGCCGTTAGAAAATATGGCCGGCAAAAGAATGTGCAAGGAGAATTGTTTTATATGGATATTTGTATCGTAGGTACCGGATATGTTGGTTTGGTCACCGCCGCCTGTTTTTCCGAGATGGGCAATAATGTGTATTGCGTGGATATAAACCCGGCCATAGTCGACAGGCTGAAAAACGGCGAAGTGCATATTTTTGAGCCCGGCCTTGAAGAATTAGTCAAGCGCAACACCGCCCAGGGGCGACTGCACTTTACGACTGAACTGGCGCAGGGACTGGAAAACGCTCTATTTGTTTTCGTATGCGTGGGCACTCCCTGTGGCGCGGATGGCGGAGCTGATTTGTCCTATGTATATCAGGTGGCCGAAGATGTCGGTCGAACTATGCATGACTATAAGATAGTCGTGGATAAATCGACTGTCCCCGTGGGTACTGCGGATAAAGTTCGGCAAATAATCAGTTCCGAATTGAAAAAAAGAAATATGGAAAGTGAATTTGATGTGGTTTCCAATCCGGAATTTTTGAAGGAAGGCGACGCGGTAAATGATTTTATGAAACCGGATCGGGTAGTGGTCGGTACGGATAATGTCCGCACGGCCGAGCTTCTGCGGACTCTCTATGCCCCTTTCGCCCGGAGCCGGGACAAGCTTATGGTCATGTCCGTCAGGAGTGCGGAAATGACAAAATATGCCGCCAATTGCATGTTGGCGACCAAGATTTCGTTTATAAATGAGATGGCCAATTTGTGTGAAAAAGTCGGCGCCGATATTCGGGATGTCCGGCAGGGTATAGGTTCGGACCACCGCATTGGCTATCATTTTATATATCCGGGAATAGGATACGGTGGTTCATGTTTTCCAAAAGATGTCAAGGCGCTTATAAATACGGCCAGGCAGGCTGATTTTCCGGCAAAGCTTCTGGAAGCCGTAGACTGTGTTAATGATGCGCAAAAAGAAGTACTGGCCGGGAAGATTCTGGATTATTTCGATAATCAGGGCGGTGTCCGCGGAAAAACCCTGGCCGTCTGGGGCTTGGCGTTTAAGGCCAATACGGATGATTTGCGCGAGGCACCGGCATTAAGGATTATCGATATTCTGGTCTCCAAGGGAATGCGGGTCAAAGCCTTTGACCCCATAGCCGGAGAGCGGGCCCGGGAAAGATTTGCTGGAAGTGATCTGGTCAGTATTGAAGACGATCAATACGCTGTTTTAGATCAGGCCGATGCCTTGGCCGTGCTTACTGAATGGAATCAGTTCAGAAACCCTGATTTTGATAGTCTTAAAAAAAGTCTCAATGCCCCGGTTGTTTTTGACGGTCGCAATCTTTATCAGCCGGATGCGCTGGGCAGCATGGGGTTTGCCTATTTTTGCATCGGCAAGCGTTTTTATGGTTAATTCGTATTTGTTCGCCAGTGAACTTTTTACTATGCCAAATAGTTATCATTAATTTTTATATCAGAATTTGTTCAGTCTAATTGGTAATTTAATATAAGAATTTAAGGTTAGTGTCAGTGGGTAGAGTGAAATTTTAAATCTCTTTGCATGCTTATATGCAAGGAGATTTATTTTTGGCTGTTTTTTTTCTTTTCAATGGCCAACATTTTCGTTATCAAGTTATATAATACGAATATGTGGAAACGAGTCGAGTCATTTCCGGGCGGGCGTAAAAAATAAAAAAGGTCGCGAATGCTCGCAACCTTTTGAATTCATGGTCGGGATGGCAGGATTCGAACCTGCGATTTCAGCGTCCCGAACGCTGCGCTCTAGCCAGACTGAGCCACATCCCGTCAATCAGAGGGGATATCTATATCATCTTGAGTTCAGGGGCAAGTATTTTTTGTAAGTTTTTTAGGAATTATTTGTATCCGGGAGGATTTTTTTAGATGCGCTATTCGGATAAAACAAAAGATGAAAAAGTTAATATAGAAGATAATTCTCAGGAGCAGGATTCTTTTGCGCGTATTCTGGTTGTCGATGATGAAGAAAGTCTGAGAGAAATTTGCCAGGATGCGCTTGAGGATGAAGGCCATAAGGTCGCGTTGGCCGAAGATGGTCAGCATGCCTTAAAATATCTGATTCAGCATCCGGAGATAGATCTTATAGTTTCCGATCTGCGCATGCCCAATATGAGCGGTATTGACCTGCTTAAGGAAGTCAGGGCGCGTGAATTCGATATTGATTTCCTGGTCATGACCGGGTTCGGGACCATAGAGACGGCTGTTGAATGTATGAAACTCGGCGCTTCCGATTATTTGCCCAAGCCATTCAATATAAATCATCTTCTGGTCAAGGTGAACAAGGTTCTTGGGAACAGAAAATCCCGCTTGGAACACAAGAGGTTGGGCAATATTGTGCGTATGCTGAATTTGAGCAATGCCTTGAACGCGCAACTCGACCTGAAGTCCATTTCCTATGAATTTATAAGTCATGTCCAGAAGAATTTTAAACCGGACAGTTCCTGTCTGTTTTTGAAACAAGAAAAAGATCACAGCATCAGCAATATTATACGAGGGGTGATCTTTCGCACCAGCCAGGAAATTTTTTCTTTTGTGCGTAAACTTTCAATGGAAGCATTGCAAAACGGACAGTCCAAGCTGGTTGACCAGTATAATTTCCCGGAAAATTATTCATTGGCCAAAGACAAGTTCCCTTATTCATTGATGATAGTCCCCCTGGTGTCGCAAGGCAAACCACTCGGGGTTATTTCTCTGGTCCGCGAGGAAAAAAGCGGCCCGTTTAATTACTCGGATGTGCAATTGCTGGCTGTTTTTGCCTCGCATGTGGCCACTGCTATTCAAAATGCACAGATGTATGCAAGAATGCAGGATTTGAATCTGGATATAATTCGTTCTTACGCCACGGCCGTTGAAGTAAAAGACGTCTATACCAAGGGACATTCGGAAAGAGTCGCCAATTACGGCTTGAAATTGGGCATGCAACTGGGGCTTACAAGCAAGGAACTGGAAACCATTTATATTGCCGGAGTCCTGCATGATATTGGGAAAATCGGCGTTCCGGACCATATTTTGAACAAACCGGACAAGCTTACCGAAGAAGAATTCAAGGTGATGAAGAAGCATCCCGGAATAGGTCGGGACATTCTAGCCCAAGTCTGGAGTCTTAAAAAAATTCTGCCCATAGTCTATCATCATCACGAACAGATTGATGGCAGCGGTTATCCGGACGGATTAGAAGGCGAGCAGATACCTTTTCTTGCCCGTTTGATAAGTGTGGTGGACGCGTTTGAGGCCATGACCTCGGATCGTGCTTACAGAAAGGCTTTGCCCATGGACAAGGTTGAAGTCATTATGGAAAGCGGGGCGGGCACACAATGGCAAAAGGACTTGGTGGATACATGGCTTGATTTTGTACGTTCCAATGATTCAGACAGTTTGCTGGAAAACAGTTTTTCCGGAATACGTGAATTGTTCGGCAAGGTATAATTGTTTCATGGTTATTTATTTCAGGAGCAGCAGTAGATGATCAAAGTCGTGGTTGTCGATGATTCCGCCTTTATGCGCAAGGCTATAAGCACTATGCTGGCCAAGGATCCGGAGATTGAGGTCGTTGCAATGGCCAGGAATGGTGAAGAAGGACTGGAGATGATCCGAAAGCATGATCCACATGTCGTGACTTTGGATATAGAAATGCCCAAAATGGACGGATTGACAGCCCTCAAGCATATAATGATGGAAATGCCCCGGCCGGTTTTGATGGTCAGTTCCCTGACAACTGAAGGCGCTGAAGCTACTCTTAAGGCCATGGAATATGGCGCGGTTGATTTTATTCCCAAGCAGCTTTCCAAGGTCAGTCTGGATATCGTCAAAATTGAAGATGATTTGCGTAAAAAAGTAAAGATAGTCGCTAAGCGCAAGATGCGTCCTCAGCCGACGCGGTTGAGTAGATCCCGGGAAAAAAGGACTGAACCGGCTCGGCGCAAGGTTGTGGAATTCAGGAAAAAGGGCAGGCAGCTAAGGGATGTTGTCGCCATTGGTGTTTCCACCGGCGGCCCTCCGGTGGTGCAGCGTATCCTTTCTGAACTTCCGGAGAATTTTCCGGCCGGCATATTGATCGCTCAGCATATGCCTAAGGCCTTTACCGGCCCTTTTGCCCGGCGTTTGAACGAGAGTTGCCAGCTTGAGGTGCGGGAAGCCGGCGAAAGGGATGTATTAAAGCCGGGAAAGGTCTTTGTTTCTCCCGGCGGAAAACATCTGACTATTGAACAAAAGGTGAGCCGGATAGACGTAGTGGTTAGTGATGAACCCCAGGATGCTTTGTACCGGCCTTCGGTAAATGTGCTTATGTCCTCCGTGGGCAAAGCGGTTGGAGCCAGAGGGGTTGGTGTCATTCTGACCGGCATGGGCAACGACGGGCAGATTGGAATACGCGAGTTGAAGGAACGCGGAGGCAAGGCCCTGGCCCAGAGCGAGGAAACCTGCGTTGTTTACGGCATGCCCAAAGCCATAGTTGATGAGGGGCTGGCTGACGGCATTGTTTCCCTGGAGGAAATGGCCAAGGAAATAGCGGCCTCTCTTTACAGCTAGATTGCTCCGGGAAAGTTTTTTGTTTTCAGCAGCCCGACCAATTGTTTGTTTGCCAATTTAAGTCGGAGATAAATATAATTATTGCCGAACCCAAATCCGCCGGTTTTTTTATTTGTTTTGACCGGCAGGAGCGACAGGCTGTTGTTTTTTAATGCCGGTGCCTGTCAGGAAGCTATAAAAGGTATGGAGTCTGGATATGCAGCAATCCGTTTCAGATAAAATTATTGAACAACTACAGAGCGGAGATTCGGAGAAACAGCGAGAGGCGGCTTTTGCTGCCCGGGACTATGAAGACAAGCAAAGTGTGCCGTTTTTGGTGCAATTGTTGCGCAGTCCGAATATCGGGGTTCAGGAAGCCGCGGACATGGCTCTGCGCAAGATCGGCGGAAAGGAAACTGTAGTTGGCCTCGTTCCACTGCTTGCCGATAATTCGGCTTCCGTGCGCAATCTGTCCATGGATATTTTGCGTCATGTGGGTTATGCCGATATGAATTCGATCATAAAGCTTTTGGAAAGCGATGATGTTGATATCCGCATCTTTGCCGCCGATATTTTAGGTTCAAGTGCTTCCTATATGGCTTTGGGGCCGTTATCCGAGGCGTTATTGAAGGACCCGGATGTGAACGTACGCTATCAGGCCGCGGTGAGTCTTGGCGATCTCAGACGAAAGGAAGCGGTGGAAGCTCTGAATCAGGCCCTTGAAGATGAAGAGTGGGTTCAATTTGCGCTTATCGAGGCTCTGCTCAAGATACGGGATGAATCTTCCATCAACGCGCTGGTTTCCGCGCTGGACAGTTCAACGGATTTAGTCAGTTCGATGATTGTCGACGCGTTGGGAGAGATGGGAAATATCAAGGCCGTGCCCATGCTTTTGAAAAAACTGGATAGTGACCTGGATACGGCTATGCGCAACAAGATAATCAAGGCCGTGGTTAATATTCTCGGAGGCAAGGCCCTGAATTATCTTTCCGAAACGGAAAAGGAAAAATTTAAGGAATATCTGCTGGTTGCTATTCATGATGACGATGAGGAAATACAGGACGCGGCGGTAAAGGGAATAAGCAGCGTCGGGGGAGAAAGGGGCAGCGCTCTGATTTTGAAGATGGCGGCCCGGCTGGATTCGGACATTCAGGAAGAACGCCGGGAAATGATGATCAACGCCCTGGCTGAAATTGGAATGAGTGCGGCTTTGAAGGACGCCCTTTTCAGCAGCGAAGAGGCGCTTAGTTTTGTTGCCGTGGACGTCATGTCCCGGATAGGGACTGACGAATGCGCACAGTACCTGGTGCGGTCCTTTTGGGACAAGGGCCGGGATTTGCAGCGGGAGATAAGCGCTGTTTTGTGCAAAATCGGTTATCAGGGGAGCAGGGAATTTTTTATAAAAGTTTTGGATGAACATGAAGACGGCGATGTCTTAAAAAATGCTCTGCGTTTTATAGGCGAAAATTGTCGGGATGCTGACGCCGCGAGTATTATAATGCCTTTTTTAAACCATGCGTGGGACGACGTAAAGGAAACCGCACTGGATGCGGTCTTGAATATCGGAGGAGAGGATGTGATGCGGCGTTTCCGGAAAATGGCCGAATCCCCGGATGCGACTTCGCGACTTATGGCTGTATACGCCTTTGGAAGGATCGGAATAAGGGAAAATAAACAATTGCTGCAGAACGCTTTGCGTGACGAAGTTCCGAATATCCGTCAATTGGCTATGGAAGCGATTGCCTCTCTATGTTTTGAAGACGGAAAAACCCTTGAAATGCTGGTGCCTCTTCTGGACGATGAAAATCGCGATGTCCGTCTGACATTGGTGGAAATGTTTGGAGAATGCCGTCGCCAGGAATCGATTCCTTATTTGATTAAAATGCTGGGTGATGAGGATGAGTGGGTTCGTTTAAGGGCGGTCGAGGCGCTCGGGGAAAAAGGCGACTTGTCCATTGTCCCCGAGATTGTTGAATATCTGAATGATGATTCAACGATGGTCCGGCTCAAGGTTGTTGAAACTCTGGGCGAAATGGGAGGCGAGGAAGCCTTCAGGGCGCTATTGGAATTATTAAAGCAAGAGGACGAAGAAATTCAGGAAATGGCGGAACGCGCTTTGGACAAGATACAGGAAAATATGGCGGACTAAGTAATGATGCCTCTTTTTTCCAAGACGATAACCCTCAGGCAGGACCTGAAAATTACAGATGACGAATTTTGTTTTTTGCGTGATTTTATATACGCTCAAAGCGGGATTTATATCCGGGAAAATCGCAAGTATTTATTGGAAAATCGGTTGGCTAACCGATTGAAGGAGTTGAATCTTAAAAATTTCGGCGAATATTATTATTTTTTAAAATATGATCCCGGGCGCAAACAGGAATTGTCCAAATTGTTTGAGGTCATCACCACGAACGAAACCAGCTTTTTTCGTAATCCTCCGCAATTAGCCGTTTTTCAAGACAAGATTCTTCCCGATGTTTTGAATGCCCTGCGCCGGGATAAGGACAAAAGGCTCAATATCTGGTCCGCTGGCTGTTCAACCGGAGAAGAACCTTATACTTTAGGCATTATTTTGAATGAGGTCCTGGGCAGGGAGATATCCCAATGGGATATCTCCATTAATGCCAGCGATCTTTCGCCGGCAGTCCTGAAAAGCGCGCAAAGAGGCATTTATACCAAATATACTCTCCGGACAACGCCGGAAGAGATAATAAGAAAATATTTTCAAGACGAGGGACCGGGAAAGTACAGCATTGACCCGAATATAAAAAAGCTGGTTAAATTCGGACAACTGAATTTGAGCGACCGTTTTCAGGTAAAGAGGATTGCTCATTCCCATATAATATTTTGCCGCAATGTTATTATTTATTTTGACGATGAAATGAAGAAAAATGTCATAAATTCATTTTATGACAATCTTTTTTCGGGCGGCTATCTTTTTATCGGACATTCGGAGTCGTTGCATAACATTTCCAGGGCGTTTACACCGCTTCATCATCCAGGTGCGATAGTCTATCAGAAAAATTAACTAATTGGGGATGCAAATTTGGAACGTCGTGAGTTTGTCCGGTTGCCCAAAAATTATCGGGTCAGTATGCGCAAACTGGCCTTTCCCCTGTCCGGGCAAAAAAAAATAGAATTGGATTGCGTGGATATCAGTTGTGGAGGCATGCGGGTTCAATCCTTTGCGCGCGTGGAGGAGGATCAGAAGTTGCATGTTGAAATATCTATTCCGCGCCTGAATAAGTTTCACCCCGGATATTTTAAGGTGTTTGAAAGCGCTACCTCCCAGAAATTAAAGGCCGTGGCCAAGGTAGCCTGGGTAAGGAATCTGGATTTTGAAGCACGTTATGAGGTCGGAATAAAATTTCTGGATGTGGATGAAGATGATTGGAAAGCGTTATATCATGTTTTGCTCGATAATTTATAACAGGTCTTGCGGGATAGGGTTCTGATGGGTAAAGTTCTGGCCATAGCAAATCAGAAAGGCGGAGTGGGCAAGACGACCACCGCCCTGAGTCTGGGCGCGGCCTTTTCGGATATGGGCAAGAAAGTATTGCTGGTGGATATGGATCCGCATGCATGCGCTTCGATCCATATGGCGCTTTATCCCGAAAATATGCGCTTCACGATAAAGGATGTTTTTGCTGCAAAGGGAAATATCGATCCGGAAAAGATTATTATCGAGCCGAAAGGTAGCAGGCCTTTTTCTTTTGTCTCCAGCCATATCAGGCTTTCGGATGTGGAAGCGGATCTGCATGAGACAACCGGCAAAGGCGTAATTCTGCGTAATTGGCTGCTCAAAGTAAAGAATGAATATGATTTTGTGATAATCGATTGTCCGCCGCATATGGGGATTATCCTTATAAATGCCTTAGTAGCTTCCGATATGGTTATTATACCCATTCAAACCGATTTTCTGGCTTTGCACGGACTGAAATTGATTTTTGAAACCATGCGCCTGTTGAACAGGGCTTTGAAGAGTCCAATTAAGTTCAGGGCGTTGGCCACAATGTATGATCGTCGGGCGGGAGCGTGCCGTCGAGTATTGAACCTGTTGCGCAAAAAGTTAAAAGGCCGTCTTTTCGAGACGGTCATTAATACGGATACCAAATTCAGGGAAGCCAGCGCCAGGGGCATGGTGATCAATAAATATGCCCCGGAAAGCCGGGGAACCAAGGAATATGAACTGCTGGCCAAGGAGGTGCTCGTTTCATGAGGACACCGGAACAATATTTTGAAGATCATGTCTTTGATAGTGTAGCCCAGGACGCTCAAAATAATTTTACGGACGAGGAAAAGACTTTCCTGGACAGGTATCTGGGCAAGGATGTTCAGGGCATACTTAAAAACATTACTGCAATAGGAGACAAGGAGGCCAGCGAGTCCGCATGCCCCCTGCCCGAGATACCGGCGCATGAGGCCGAAGGCGGCAAGAGTTCTCCAGAGCATGAAGAACCTGCGTCTTTGGATACGCCTTCTGAAGAAGAGGAACTGGTATATTATCAAGAAACTGTAGTTCAGATGGTCAGCTTCCGGATCAATGAGCAGGAATTCGCCCTGCCCATATCCAAGGTCAAGGAAGTAATCCGTTATCAGGAACCAACCAGATTGCCCGCTTCTCCAGATTACATCGAAGGGATAATCAATCTCAGGGGCCGGGTAACCCCGATGGTGAAACTGGCCTGGTTTCTGGACAACAAGAATAAAGACGCGAATTCCAGGTTTATTATCGTCTGCAGGCATAAGGGGCTGCAGATCGGGCTGATGATTGATTCAATCGCCACCATGTACCGTATAGCACAGAAAGATATTGAGTGGGGCGCGGAATCCAACCTGGGCGCGAATTGTGAGCTGGTCGAAGGCGTGGTCAAAGGGCGCGAGAAACTTATAGCAGTTATTTCAGTTGATAGGTTGTCCAAAGTTCTGATAAATAGTTAGCGGAGGTTCAATGGCCCGGCATATATTAATTGTTGACGATTCAAAAACCGTGCGCAATCTGGTAGCCTTTATCATGAAAAGGGAGGGGTTCAGAATCTCCACGGCTGAAGACGGTTTGGACGGTCTTGAAAAATTGTATTCCAATCCGGATATTGATTTGATTATTTGTGATGTAAACATGCCCAGAATGGACGGGTTTACGTATATCAAAACTGTTCGGGAACAGGAAGCCTATAGGGATTTGCCCATAATTGTTCTTTCCACCGAGGGGCAGGAACAGGATATTCAGGAAGGTTTGACGCTCGGGGCCAATCTTTATCTGGTTAAACCGGCTCAGCCGGAAAAAATGGTTCGCAATGTTAAAATGCTTTTGGACGTATGATTTTCAAACATATTAAGGGTGTGAAATGAACCAGGATTCTTTTGATCCCGAAGTGTTCTCTGATTTTGTTATTGAAGCCAGGGAGCATTTGGAAACAATAGAGCCGAATTTGCTGGAACTGGAAAAGGAACCGGAAAATTTAGAGCTTTTGGATGATATATTCAGGCCCATGCACTCCCTGAAAGGGGCATCGGGTTTTCTCGGTTTGAACGAAATCAATACCTTGGCCCATAAGGGAGAAAATGTCCTGGATGAATTGCGCAAGGGCAATCTCAAGGTTACTTCGGACATCATGGATGTTATTCTGGAGGCCACTGATGCGCTCCGGACCATGATTGACACACTGGAGTCCGAAGGAAGGGAGGGCGATCTGGACGTAAGCCCCCTGGTCCAGAAAATGAAAAATATTCTTGCCGGTCAAAAGCCGGAACCAGCCGGTTCCGGAGACAGTTCAATCAGGGAACCACAGGACAGGGAAGCCGGACCTGAAGCGGAGTCCCCGGAAGACGACGGTGCAGATTTCGAACCCTACAAACTGACATTGGTCAGCCCCGAGCATCTTGTTGACTTCATGGAGGAAGCAAAGGAAGTCATCTCCGATATGAACAGCCAGTTGATGGAGCTGGAAAAAGATCCCAGCGGTAACCACGAGCTGATAAACGATCTTTTCCGCAATTTTCACAATATAAAAGGCAACAGCGGCATAATCGGGTTTAAGGAACTTAACGCCCTGACCCATGCTGCCGAGACCTTGCTGAATAAAGTCAGAAACGGTGAGATTGAGGCGACCCAGACGCTGGTGGACGCGCTTTTGCAGGCGGCTGACTGGCTGGAGGACAGCTTGGGCTGGGTGGATATGGAAAGTGTCGAGGTCTTCCCCAAGGATATAACGGATATTCAAAAGCGTTTGGAACAAGTGAGTCGGGACGAAGGCGGTGAATCTGAAGAACCGGAACAAAAAACCGGTGAAGCGAGTGCAGAATCTGATTCAGAGGACGAAGCGCTATCCCTTTCGGAAGAAGTCGATGATGAAGATTTGCAGATTTTCAAGGAAACAACCGCCCAACAATTTGACAATATTGATTATGCATTGAAGCAATTGGCCGTTGATGCCGGTCAGCACGAGATAGTCGACGGATTATACCGGGCAATGGTTACTTTGCAAAATTCAGCCGGGTATATGGGGTTGGAGGAAATAAAGACCTATGCCGAAAGAACGGCTAATCTGGTTGATCAAAGCCGAAGCACGGATATGGATTTTTCTTTGGTTGTCGATTTATTGCGCCAGGAAGCCTCTATCCTGAAGGAAATGGTGGATAAAAGCGTTTCGGAAATGTCCGCGGTTGGTGAGGATATTCAGGAAGATCTGAAAGCGGAGCCGCAAGAAAAAGACAAGTCCGAAGAAGCCGGGGGTTCTTTTGAGGATTCATCAACAAAAAGTAACTCAGAGGAAGTTCCGCCGGCCGCAAAGGAAGAGCCTTTCGTCAATCCCCGGGAAACACAGAAAAAGGAACCAAAGAAAAAGGTTTCCAGCGAGGAAGGACAAGCGGCCCAAAAAGATGCTCCGGCAAAGGCTCCGGCCAGAAACGGAAACGCTGGGGGTAAAGACGGCAAGGGCAAATCGAATATAGCTTCGACAATCCGGGTCGAACATTCCAAATTGGACCATTTGATGAACTTGATAGGTGAGCTGATTATTAATCGTAATCGTTTTTCCATGTTGACCAAAAGTCTGGAAGAAGGGGAAGACGTGGACGAAGTGGCTCAAAATTTAACGGAAACCACATATTCTATGGCCCGTATTTCGGATGATCTGCAGGCAACCATCATGAATGTACGCATGGTTCCGGTGCAGATGGTCTTTTCAAAATTTCCGCGCTTGATAAGGGATCTCAGCCGCAAAAGCGCTAAAAATGTTGAATTGGTTATGGAAGGCGAGGAAACCGAGCTGGACAAAAGCGTGGTTGAACTTATCGGTGATCCTCTTGTCCATTTGCTTCGCAACGCTGTTGATCACGGACTGGAAGGTCCGGAAAAGAGGAGGGATGCCGGCAAGGCCGAAAAGGGCACAGTATGGTTGCGCGCGGCGCACAAAGGAAATTCGGTGATAATAGAGGTGGAGGATGATGGTAATGGGATCGATCCGGAAAAAATGCGCAAAAAAGGTGTTGAAAAGGGAATAATCTCCGCAGAAGACGCCAAGAATCTGGATGATCAAGAAGCCGTGGACCTTATATTTGCTCCCGGATTTTCCACTGCCGAGGAAGTCACGGATATTTCCGGGCGCGGCGTAGGCATGGATGTAGTGCGCAACAATATAAAGAGTCTTAAGGGGAGCATAAATGTGGATTCCAGACTGGGACAGGGATCCAAATTCTCAATCAGCCTCCCCCTTACTCTGGCCATTATAGATGCGCTGATGATAAAAGCGGCCGGAGAAACCTTCGCCATTCCGCTGGATGCTGTTTCCCAGACAACCAAGATAAGCGCCGAGGAATTAAGCGAAGTTAATAAACGCAAAGCGATTACCCTGCGAGATGAAGTCCTGGGAATAGTCGAGTTGACTGAAATTTTGGGCTTGCCCGGCCAGGAAGCAAAACGAAATGTTTTGCCGCTGGTCATTTTAAATGTGGCCGGACGGCGTCTGGGCATTGTAGTTGATGATCTTTTGGAACGGCAGGAAATCGTTATAAAATCGCTTGGTGATTATCTTGGCGATTTGCAGGGGATTGCCGGAGCGACCATCATGGGCAACGGGCATGTTGTCCTGATCCTGGATCCGCATGAAATTTACCGCTTGTCGACCAGCAGGACGGTTTCATGATTTAATTGATATCCGTTGCTTATGAATGCATTTTTGTTCTTGTAATTGCGCAGCAATTTTTTTGCTAACCGTGCTTTTCGGTCTGAAGCATTTTGCTTTATTTTTTGCCACCCGCCTTCATTCTTTCCTCGAAACTTCCGATTTTATATTCCTTCTCCCGCAGTCCGGTTACGTTTTTCTTTGTACATAAGAAGACCGGGCGGCATTCAGCAAATGCATGCAAAAAATGGTGAACTTTTTATGCGGGATAAATAGTTGCGACTCAGGAAGGCAATTCTAATTTTTTAAACTGTTTCAGCGTCTTAAGGTCTTAGAGTCCTGCCGCCGCAGAGTGTGTTTTCAGTTATTCGTAAAAAAACAGGGTGCTTATATGGTGGTCGCTCGTTTTAGGCTCTTCGGCGGAATGCATGGATTTTTGCGAATTATTCTCCTGATCCTTTTGATGCCGCACTTTCGGTTCTGTATTTTCTAAGCCCCGCCAAAGGGGGATGCCCGCCCCCTTCGGCCTCGCTGCTTCCAGGAGAAACAGTTTTTGTTATCGGCAATGCCAATCGGTTTGAGAACCTGTTTTTGTGTTCCGTCCCGCGGTCCGTTTTCCCCCTTTTGGCGGGGGGCAAGAAAATATGCGAACCTTTCGTCAGGAACATCAGAAAGGATAACTCGAATAAAATCCACACCCAACGTTGAGGAACCTCATTTTTTCAGGTCTGATCCCATAACAGGCATTGTCAAGAATATTTAGGAAAAATTTTTTCTTCTATAAAGCAATTTAGAAGAAATCAATCCAATTTCAAGTAATTTTTGTTGTATGCTGTGGAAAACCTTTTTTGTCTTGTGGAAAATACAGAGGGGTTTTGTTTTGATCCGGCGCAATAACTGGATAAATTTTCGATTCAAAGTCTTGCAGCATTCAAGGCCCTGTAGGATTTTAAAATGTTATATCAATATGATATCTTGTAAAAAGTTTGTTTTCAACTCTGACTTATAAGCATCTAGTCCGGTTTGCCTAAAATTTGTTGTAGCGGTTAAAGCTCGTGTCCATGAATGGAGCTTGGTTTAGAATACAAAATGTCCTTGAGAACTCTCTGCATAAGGGGACCTTTAAGGTATGGATACAGCCTTTGAGCGGCGAATTAAAAGGCAAGACCCTGATTTTGAGGGCGCCGAATAATTTTGTCTCCGAGTGGATTAAAGACAGACTTACCCGGGAGATAATCGAAGCGGCCAGCAGTATTCTGGGGTTTGTTCCCGAGCTGGATATTCAAGCGGGTGAAGTAACAAAAAAGAATCCCGCCCCTGAACCAAAAATCAGAAAAAAAGAATATCGTCCCGGCCTTCCCCTGGCTCCTAATCTGGGTCTGGATAAAAGGTTTAAGTTTGATTTTGAAAAATTTGTTGTCGGCCCCAGCAATGAACTGGCCTATGTAGCTTCCAAATCGGTCTGCGGCCGGGAACTTACTGCGGATCAGCTTTTTTTGTGCTCTTCTCCGGGCTTGGGCAAAACCCACCTTATTCATTCCATAGGCAGTCTAGTCTGCCGGGACGGCGGAAACAGAAAAATCAGAGTGGCCTATCTTTCTGCGGAAGAATTCGCCAATCAGATGATTTTTGCCCTTAAAAACAGGCGCATTGAAGAGTTTAAAAATAAATTCCGGGACTCGATCGACATGCTGCTTCTGGAGGATATACATTTTTTTCAAGGCAAGGAAAAAATCCAGGACGAATTTCTGGCCACAGTGGACGCACTCAAGAATCAGGGCAAGAAGATCGCGATGTCCAGCACCTTTCTGCCCAAGGAATTAAAAGATATGGACAGTCATTTGATGTCCCGTCTGAATCAGGGTTTTCTGGCGGTTATCGACAAGCCGGATTTTCAGACCCGGCTCAGAATACTGGAAAATAAATCCACGGCGATGCAAATACCCGTGAGTTCCAATGTCAAAGAGCTTTTGGCGGACAAAATACATTCTGATGTGCGCCAGCTGGAAAGTTGTCTGCAGAATTTGATTTTAAAGGCCCGGTTGATGAAAGAGGAAATATCATTGGATCTAGCCTGGCAGATTTTGCAGAATTATGATGTCCGGGGCCCGAAACTGGACATGGAAAAAATTGTCAATTTCGTCTGTTCCGCTTATGGCCTGAATGTCTCTGACTTGTCCTCAAAGAGCAGGAAAAAGCAAAATGTACTTGCCCGCAACACTGCTTTCTATTTGGCCCGTTTGCATACCGACATGTCTCTTAAGGAGATCGGCCGGAATTTCAACCGCAGACACTCCACGGTGCTCAAAGGCATATCGAATCTGGAGAGAGAGATGAGCAGAAAGACCCCGCTAGGCAGACAGGTCAAACAGACTATCAGTCATCTGGAATGTTGATAAGTTCTAGATCGCCCCACGCCCCAATATTTTTTCCTTTTTGAGCGAATACTCCCCATATCCCGAGGTTTTTTAATTTTTGGGCCCGGGCGAGCATCCTGTCCAGTCCTTTTTTCCCGGATAGCATATTGGCCAGGCTTGTTGCCGCAGCATCGGCAAGAGAACCGTTTTCGGCCATGACCGCCACCAGATCACCCTGACCAAAGCTGAGGGAATGGCCGATAGTCGAGGACGAAGCGCATAAAGAACACGGACATTTTGCAGCGGGTATTTGTACTCCGAGTTTAATTTTTTGTCCGGGATCGGCCAGTAATCCAACAGTTCTATTCCGTGTAGAGCAGAGAAATATATCTCCTCCGTTTTCCACCAGCAGGTTCGGACTTTTTTTGACAAATTTTTCAGCGAGCATATGGGCTATGGTTCCCGCAACCGCGGCCATCGGACCGACCCCCATAGACTTGGCAGCAACAGCCATTTTATGCACGATTTCCGGGCTGTCCCTATAAACCTGTATCGGCTCCAAAGCATGCAGGAATTGATTGTGCAGGTTTATGTATTGCTTTAGTTCCGAGCGTAGCTTTTGTACATAGTCCAGGGCCTCGATACTGAAATCTTTTTCAGCTGTTATCCATAAATCGGTTTCTTCCAGAACGACCTGAAAGGTGGTTTCATCCGGATGAATATTTAAATTCCGCCGGTAATATCGGTTGGGATTGGAATGGATTCCGGGCATATTCTCGTCCTGTTTGCTCGTAATTGTTCATAGTTTGCCTGATTACTTTTCATGTTTCAGTCATCAAAAGGGGCAGGAAAATGAAATCTACACGGCATCAGTCTGACTTCTTTTTGCGGGAAGTATAGTTTTTGTTGCTGTGCGGGGTGCGCATACAGCAGAGTACTTCCCGGTCGTGTTCATTGTCGGATTCGAATTCAAGAACTGTATGTTCAATATTGAATTGTCGATGTAAGATGTTTTTGATTTTCATGTTCAATTGTTCCAAGCGGGATATTTTTTCATCCGGGACCGCAATGTGCGCTGAAAATGAAATTAGGCCCGAACCCAGGTCCCAAGCGTGCATATGATGAACATTGCTTACGCCATGTATATTTTCCAACTCGTTTTTGATTTCATTCAGGTCCAGATTGCGGGGCACTCCCTCCATTAGGACGGTGGTCGATTCCTTCAATATATGCCAGGAACCGCGGAGTATGAGAAAGACAATGGCGAAAGAAAGCAGCGGATCAAGCCAGTACCAGGGCAAATAATGTAGAATGATCCCGTTGATCAGAACCGCGACAGAGGTAAAAAGATCGGCCACCATGTGCAGAAGGGCGCTGCGCATGTTTAAATTATGCTGGTCCCCGCGATGCAGAACGAGAACAGATATGCCGTTGCCGATTATGCCGATTAGGGCCATGATGATAACAATTTTTCCGGATACCGGATTGGGCTGGATTATACGCGAAAAGGCTTCCAGAAGTATGAAAGCGCACGCTGCAAATAGAATGGCTATATTGAGTAATGCGGCCATTATCTCCGCCCGCCTGTAACCGAAGCTGTATTTAAGGGAGGGTTCTTTTCGGGCTATACGCAGGGCGATAAATGAAATGAAAAGGGCGGTGAAATCCCCGAGATTGTGTATCGCATCGGAAATAACGGCCATGCTCCCGGCGATAGTGCCGCCGACCAGTTGCGCGGCCGGGATAGTGATATTCATGATCATGGCCAGAAGCAAATACCGGCTGTTTTTTATCGCGCTGTGTTCAGGACCGTGCGTATGCCCCATTGACAAGTTCCTTTAAAAGCAGGTTATTTATTTTTTATATGCGTAAGGCGAATAACTCATAATTTTTTTTTCTTATATAGGCAATTATCTGCCAAGGGTATATTCCTGCAACACTAATTGGTCTTAACTTATATTATACGCGGGGCAGGGATTGGGCGCCGGGTCAAAGATTTTTATCCGGAGAATATAATCCGGGGGCATATCTGTTCAGCAAGCTTGTTGCTCCTCATGCTTTCGGCCTGCGGTTTTCTAATGCCCGCTTAAGGATGATGCCTGCCCCCTCCGGACTCGCTGGCCTGGAGGCGAGCAAAAAGTCGTGCGGGATTAGAAAATGCTTTGCAAATTTTATTTATATACACATTCCCGCGGTCCGGTTTCCTCCTTTAAGAGTGCATAAGAAAACCGGGCGGCCTGTCGCAGGTTTATGCAAAAAATTCGGTGAACTTTTTTTCGTGTGCTGAATAGTTACATTGGTCTTAACTTATATTATACGCGGGGCAGGGATTGAGCACCGGGTCAAAGATTTTTATCCGGAGAATATAATCCGGAGCATATCTGTTCAGCAAATTTTTTGCTTCGGGGGCACACAAAATTTGGTGAATAGGTATAAATTTTATGTCATTTTCTTGACTAATCTATTAATCTGCTTACCTTTAAGTAGTTGCCGATTAAAAAATCATCTTGAGGAGATTATATATTTTATGGAATACAAGGACTATTATAAATTGCTCGGGGTGGATAAGAACGCGTCCAAGGAAGAAATTTCCAAGGCCTATAAAAAGCTGGCCAGAAAGTATCATCCAGATTTGAACCCGGATAATCCCGAGGCTGAAAATAAATTCAAGGAAATCGGCGAGGCTTATGAAGTCCTTAAGGATGACGAAAAGCGCAGAATGTACGATTCACTGGGAGCCGACTGGCAGCATGGTCAGAATTTTCAGCCGCCGCCGGGTTATGAAAATGTGCATTTTAATTTTCAGGGCGGTGGTGCCGAGGATTTTGATATGGGCGGTTTCAGTGATTTTTTTGAGACCATTTTCGGGAGCGCATTTTCCGGAGGGAAACATTCCGGATTCAAACGCGGTGGCCGTTCCTCGGGTTTCGGCACCGGGGGTTTTTCCGGCGCAGGCGGCGGATTTCAAGGCAAAGGCCGTGATGCGGAAGCCGAGCTGGAGATAACACTGGAAGAGGCTTACCGCGGAGGTAAGAAAAGCGTAACCCTGCAGGAACAGATTGCCGGGCCGGACGGCAGACCGCGCATGCAGAACAAGACCCTGCAGGTAAACATTCCGGCCGGAGTTAAAGACGGCAGCAAAATACGCCTTTCCGGACAGGGAACTGCAGGGATGGGTGGAGGACCTGCCGGCGATCTGTATATGCGGGTCAAATTTGCCCCGCATCCGCAATTCAAAGTAGAAGGCAAAAATATTGTCTATGATTTGTCTCTTGCGCCCTGGGAAGCGGTTTTAGGCGCCAAGGTCAATGTGCCCACCTTGGATGGCCGGGTGGAAATGAATGTGCCCGCCGGTATTGGAAGTGGGCAAAAACTCAGGTTGAAAGGCAAGGGCCTTGGCCGGGGAACTGCCAAAGGAGATCAATTGGTCCGGATTATGATTAAGACTCCAAATAAACTGTCGGACAGGGAAAAGGAGTTATGGCAGGATTTGGCCAAGGAATCTAATTTTAATCCTAGGAGTTAGCGTGGAGGCGGGATGAGCGAAAAATTTATGCAGATAAGAAAGGAGTCATGTCCGGCCAAGTCCAGGCTTTTGCACTGGTCTGAATTTGTTCAGGCCTGTGAAATCTATCCGTATCGATTAGTGGAATTGATTGAGATGGGCTGGGTTGAATCGGTATATACCAACAATAAGGATTATATGTTTTCCGAGGAAGAAATTTTTAAAGTGCGTAAACTGGTCCGTTTATGCAAGGACTTTGAACTGTCCACGGTGGGCGGAATCATCATTGTCGATCTGCTCAAGCAGATTGAAGACTTACAGCGTGAAAACGTCGAGTTGCGCAAGTTGCTGTAGTTTTGCCGGCTTTGGGCCGGAAAAAGTCCGGTTTAATCCGGATTATATATGTCAAGGAGGAAATTATGGATATCAATAAATTTACGCAAAAATCACAGGAGGCGATTTCCGAGGCCCAGAATGTCGCTTTGCGTCATAAGCATCAGCAGGTAGATGCCGAGCATCTTTTCAAGGCCTTTCTGGATCAGGAAAACGGTCTAGTTCTTCGCGTATTGGAAAAGGCCGGTTTTGATCCCGGGAATATCGCTGCCGCGCTTGAGCGGGAACTGGGAAAAATACCGAGTGTCAGCGGTCCCGGCGGGCAACCCGGCCAGATATATGTCACCCAGCGGGTGAATGATATCCTGCTCAAATCCCAGGATTTGGCCGCTAAGATGAAGGATGAATATGTCAGTGTTGAGCATATTCTGCTTACCCTTTTGGAGGAGCCGGCTTCTACCGGAGTAGGAAGGGTTTGTCAGGAATTCAGACTGGACAGGGATAAAATTTTGAATGTGCTTACCAAAGTCCGGGGCAATCAGAGAGTGACCTCGGCCAATCCAGAGGATACCTATGACGCGCTTAAAAAGTATGGCCGCGATCTGGTCGAGGAAGCCAAGCAAGGTCACCTGGATCCCGTGATCGGCCGGGACAGTGAAATACGCCGCTGTATCCGTATACTTTCCCGGAGGACCAAGAACAACCCGGTGCTTATTGGTGAGGCCGGGGTGGGAAAAACCGCTATCGCGGAAGGTATCGCCCAGCGGATTTTAAATGGCGATGTCCCGGAGGGTTTAAAAAATAAAAATATTTTTGCTCTGGATATGGGCGCGCTTATAGCCGGGGCCAAATACCGCGGCGAGTTCGAGGAACGGCTGAAGGCCGTTTTAAAGGAAGTTCAGAATTCTGAGGGACGCATCCTTTTGTTTATCGACGAAATGCATACTATTGTCGGAGCGGGCAGGACAGACGGGGCCATGGACGCCGGCAATCTGCTGAAACCCATGCTGGCCAGGGGCGAATTGCACTGCATAGGAGCGACCACCGTTGACGAGTACCGCAAGCATATAGAAAAGGATCCGGCGCTGGAACGCAGATTTCAGCCGGTCATGGTCGAGGAACCGGGGGTTGAGGACACGGTTTCCATCCTGCGCGGTTTAAAGGAGCGTTTCGAGGTCCACCATGGAGTGCGTATAAGCGACAGCGCCCTGGTCACATCGGCTGTTTTGTCCCATAGATATATTACTGATCGTCAGCTGCCGGACAAGGCCATTGATCTGATAGATGAATCAGCGTCCAAGATCAGAACGGAAATTGATTCCCTGCCCACGGAGTTGGACGAAATAAATCGCAAGGTCATGCAATTGGAGATAGAACAGGAGGCCCTGAAAAAGGAAAAGGATAAATCTTCCAAGGAAAGACTGAAGAAACTGGGCAAGGAG
Source organism: Thermodesulfobacteriota bacterium (assembly GCA_051748085.1). Taxonomy (GTDB): domain Bacteria; phylum Desulfobacterota; class Desulfovibrionia; order Desulfovibrionales; family Desulfonatronovibrionaceae; genus CAYNNQ01. Next base: position 15,557 of record JBNJHA010000004.1, on the reverse strand, counting down.
CTGGCTGATCTCAAGGAAAGACAGGCCAGTCTGGTCACGCAATGGGAGAAAGAAAAAGAAGGGATAAACCGCCTGCGTAATTTGAAGGAAGAAATTGAAAAAACCCGGCTGGAGATTGAAAACGCAGAGCGCAGCTATGATTTGAACCGGGCCGCCGAGTTGCGGTATGGCCGCCTGAATCAGCTGGAAAAAGAATTGGCCGAAAAGGAAAAGGTATACGGCCAGGACGCGGAGCAGGGCGAAAGCATGCTCAAGGAAGTGGTCGGGCCGGATGACGTGGCCGAGATTATCTCCAAATGGACCGGTATACCGGTCAGCAGGCTCATGGAGGGAGAACGGGAAAAGCTTCTTAAGTTGTCCGATGTCATGCATCGCAGGGTCATCGGACAAAACGAGGCGGTGGACGCGGTTGCGGACGCGGTTGTACGCGCCCGGGCCGGTCTCAAGGACCCCAATCGTCCGATTGGCTCCTTTTTGTTTTTCGGGCCTACAGGCGTGGGCAAAACCGAATTGTGCAAAACCCTGGCCCGGACTCTTTTTGATACTGAAGAAAACATGATCCGGCTGGATATGTCCGAATACATGGAGAAGCATACCGTCGCCCGGCTGATTGGCGCTCCTCCGGGATATGTCGGATACGATGAAGGTGGACAGCTTACCGAATCCGTTCGGCGCAAGCCTTACAGCGTTATTTTGTTCGATGAGGTGGAAAAAGCCCATGTGGATGTTTTTAATGTCCTTTTGCAGATAATGGACGATGGACGGCTCACCGACAGTCACGGCCGAACCGTGGATTTCAAGAATACGATTGTCATAATGACATCCAATCTGGGCTCGCAGTATTTGCTTGAAGGGATTACCGAAAGCGGGGAATTGAAGTCCGATGCCCGGGAACAGGTCATGAATGTCGTCCGGGGGCATTTCCGTCCGGAGTTTTTGAACCGCGTTGACGAAGTAGTTCTTTTCAAGCCGCTTTTGCGCGAGGAAATCAAGAAGATTGTTGAATTGCTGCTTGACGAAATCAGGTCCCGGCTTGAAGAACGCAAGATACAGCTTGAACTGACTGCGGAAGCAGAAGACTTTATAGCTCGCGAAGCTTATGATCCAGTCTATGGAGCCAGGCCGCTGAAAAGGTATCTGCAGCACACGCTGGAGACGGAGCTTGCCCGTAAGTTGATCAGCGGCGAGCTGCAGGACGGGCAGAAAGTAAACGTGGATGTTGAAGATAATACACTGCAATTTAACATTACCTGATATGCTTTTAATCTGTATCAGTGTGCAGAATTATAGCCTGTGAACTTTTTTTGTGCGCTGAGTGGTTACGTCTGGTTTAAGAATGGTTGAAAGCACATCAATTTTTTCGGAGTGCCTGAATTGAACAATATCTTATGCCTGGATATCGGCAGCGGAACTCAGGATGTTTTATACTATCAAGCGGATAAAGAAATTGAGAACTGCCCCAAGTTTATTCTTCCCGCTCCGGCAGTAGCGGTTTCACGGCAGATAAAGCGCCAAACCAGACGGGGAAAAGCGCTTTTTCTGTTCGGAAAAAATATGGGCGGCGGATTTTCCGGAGCGGTTCGCGAGCATTTAAAAACGGGCCTGTCTGTCTCGACTACTGCAGATGCCGCTCTGGCCGTTTCCGATAATCTGCAAAAAGTCCGGGATATGGGCATTGACGTGAATGAAGTCCGCAAGCCCGACGAATCGCCAATATTCTTGGCTGATTTTGATCCTGGATATTGGCGGGCCTTTTTAAACATGGCCGGCCTGGATTATCCCGATTTGGTCCTGGCCTGTGCCCAGGACCATGGTTTCCATCCGCAAGAGAGCAACCGCAGAGGCAGGTTCAGATTCTGGGAAAAGTTTTTGACGCATTCGCAGGGCATGATCAGCCGTCTGCTATTTGCAACTCCCCCTGAAGAAATGACCCGTCTGAAGGTTTTAAGCGAAAGTATCGGTTGCGGGCTGGTTGCGGATTCCGGATCGGCCGCGGCGCTAGGTGCCCTGTATGATTCACGGGTTTCGTCTCTGGCTCAAAAGCGGGGCATATGCGTGGTGAATATCGGCAACAGTCACACGGTGGCCTTTCTGGTTTTCAGGGACAGGATATGGGGCATCTATGAGCACCATACTGGGATGCTGCATTCTGAAAAATTATGGACGCAACTGGAGCGTTTCCGCCGGGGAATGTTGAATAACGATGAAGTCTTTGCCGATCACGGACACGGGTGCTGCAGCATGGATCTGCCGGAAGAAGCCATGGGGTTCGAACAGATTTGCGTTCTTGGCCCTAAGCGGTCATTGTTGCAGGATTATGAGGTAATTTACCCGTGTCCTGGCGGAGACATGATGCTTGCCGGATGTTTTGGCCTGCTTAACGGATATTTTAGACAAATGGAGTCCTGATATGGATAATTATGTCCTGGTCCGGCCTGAGCATTTGAATCATTATGGATATTTGTTCGGTGGCATTATGCTCAAATGGGTGGATGAGTTCGCCTGGCTTGCCGCCAGCAAAGAATATCGCGGCTGCAGGCTGGTAACCGTGGCCATGGACGAAATCCGTTTCCGGGAACCAGTGGTCAATGGCTCTATTCTCCGTTTTAATATCGAAAGGCAAAAGAAAGGCAGGAGTTCGGCAACTTATCTGGTGGATGTTTTTTCCGACGAACCCGGAGCCGTACAGGAAAAATGGGTTTTTGCGACAACCGTTACTTTTGTCCGGGTCGGCGAATCAGGAGAAAAGAAAGCTTTGCCCTGATTTAAGTCCCTAATCTCCTTCTTGATTCTGGTTTCGGGATAATTGCAGGCATGTAACTGTTTACCAATGAAAGACATGGATTTCTGAGCGTAATTCTCCTTATCCTTTTGACATCAAACTTTTGTTAGGAGTATCAGAAAGAATCATTCGAATAAAATCCACACGCAATGTCGAGGAACTTCATTTGTTCAAGTCACAAGCATTTTCAAAATCCAAGAGCATTTTTTCCCTGGCCCTTTCCAGTTCCTGCGCATAAAAAGAAATGGGCATTTCCAGGCCGCAATCCCGGCAGCTCACTCTGGCTTGTGCTCAACGGCCCTTTATTTCCGCTTTTCCTCCGCAGAAGTAACACCTTAAATTAAGATCCGGCTGCTCGTTATCCTTTTTCATTCTACCGTGTCCCCCATTTGGCAAGTACCTGCTGCAGGGTTTCTTTTTCAAAAGGTTTGGTAATATAATCAACCATGCCCGCCTCCCGGCATTCTTCGACGATCTCTTTTTGGGCATCAGCGGTCAAGGCAATGATGGGGGGAGCTTTATCGCCTATTTCACTCAGTATTTGCTTTGTTGCTTCCAGACCGTTTTTAACAGGCATATGCAGATCCATCAGGATCAGATCGAAACCTGTTGCACGGGCATTACAAACAGCTTCCTCACCATCGGAGGCCATTTTGTACTCATGGCCGAGCATTTTAAGAAAAGTCTGGATCAGCTTTTGATTTACCGGATCGTCTTCGGCAATGAGAATATTCAGCGATTTTTGCGGATCGGACTGATCTATTTTATGATTATTTCCTTTTTTAATTTCCTGCGACTGGGAATGGGGGAGGGTAATCGGCATATAGAATGTAAAGACACTTCCTTTATCCGGAGTACTGTTTAAAATGATTTCTCCGTTTAGCTGATTCGCCAGTTTGCGGCTTATGGCCAGTCCCAGGCCGGTCCCCCCGAATTGCCTGGTCAGCGAATTGTCCGCCTGTGAAAACGGATCGAATACTTTATCATGATATTCGGACGCGATTCCGATTCCAGTGTCGCTGACCGTTATTTTCAGCATGTCGTTGCCGGTGGAAGATTTTTCCGGAGTAGCATTGACTTGTACCGTTCCAGAGGGTGTATATTTTATGGCGTTGTTGACCAGATTCAAGACGATTTGCCGGATCGCGCCGGCATCGGAAGCAATAAGGGTGGGCATTTTTTGGGATATGCTGAAGTTGTAGTCAATTCCTTTTTTCTTGGCCATGGGAGCAAAGGATTTTAAATTTTGCTCGAGCATGTGGCTTATCTGTATCGGGGTAATATTCAGTTCAATTTTACCGGACTCTATTTTTGACAATTCCAGTATATCGCCGATCAGGACCAAAAGGTTCTGTCCGGATTCCTTTATTATCTGCGAGAATTCGTGTTGTTCTTCGTTCAATTCGGATTCGAGCAAAAGATCGCAGAAACCGATAATCGCGTTCAGGGGAGTTCTGAGTTCATGGCTCATAACCGCCAGAAAATCCGTTTTGGCCTTGTTGGCCTTTTCCGCCGTTTCCTTGGCGCTTTGCAAGTCCTGCCGGATGGAGTAGTCTTCGCTAATGTCGCTCGCGGTTATGGCTATGCCGTCGCCAATCCGGATTATCCTCTGGTGCAGCCATTCGGCGCTTATGTCCGGATCATCAATCTTGATTTTTCTTTCTATTGCCGTGCCGCTTTCATAAACCTCTATGTATACCGGAAGAAATCTCTGATCCTCGCATTGCTTGGGCAAAATAGAGCATAGATTGTATCCGATGGCCTCTGTGCTGCTTTTACCTATGAGTTCCTCGGCTTTATTGTTTAAATCAAGCAGATTGAAGTCAATGACCTTGTCTTCCGCATTTTTAACGGCCTGGAGCCAAAAGAAGGCGTCTGTACTGCTTTCCGTGGCCGCTTTATATCTTTGTTCCGTTTTTTGCTGCGCCAGTTGGGCCTGTTTTAGACCGGTAATGTTCGTGAAGGTGAGCACGGTCCCATTGATGTTTTCTTCATTGTCGTCCTTAAAAGGGTGAATGCGCATCAAAAGCCAGTCGCCGTTCTTAGTCATTATTATATTTTCGTGGCTGTGTCCGGAGTCCAATGCCTTGCGGATATCCATAAACAGCTTGCCGTGATCAATCAGTCCCTGGCTGGCTATATGCTCAATGGGCCGTCCGATGTCCTGGTCCATAAGTTTGAACATCCTGTTTATGCCCGGGCTGAATTTGCGGATTCTCAGATCGGAGTCCAGAAACAGGATGCCGGAATCTATGGATTTAAGCAGATTCTCGTGGTCTTGATCAAGTTGCTGCAGCTCCTTGTTCTTTCTCTCATATTCGGCGTTTACAGTGTATAGTTCTTCGTTAACTGAATGCAATTCTTCGTTCGTACTCTGTAATTCTTCATTGGAGGCCTGCAGTTCCTCGTTCGAAGCCTGCAGCTCCTCGTTCGTGGTCTGCAATTCCTCGATAGTCGCCTGTAATGCTTCGCGTGTCGAACTCAGTTCATCTTCCAGTTCACTTATCTTGTTCTTAAGTTCATCCTCTGATTTGTATTCATATTCAGATTGACCGCTTTTGTCTTTTTGGTCTTTTTTCGGCTTGAAGTCGGAGTGGGTGTTGAAAGAAGCAAGAAAGTAATCTTTTTTGTTTTTGGAATCTTTTATCGGAATGAGGTCTATGTCTACATGTACTCGTTCGCTTTCTTTTTCTCCGGGGACTTTTTGCATAAGCACATGTTGTCCGGAAGGCGTTGAGGCTGCTTTTTTAATGGCTGTGTGCAAAGCAATGCGCATATTTTCCGGCAACAGACTGAGCAAATCGTCGTTGATCCGGCCGGACTTGAATTGCATAAATTTATGCGCGTCTCCAAAGATATGGACTACTTTTTTGTCCTCATCCATGAGAATGCCTGGAGGCATGAAAGTGGTCAGTAATTGATCGTAAACAGGAAGCAGTTTGTGTTCCGAATCCTGAGAATAGGAAACGGATGGGGTGGTTTTTATTCTGGTCAGGTTTTTGTCCTGAAAACCAAATGGCTGAAAATTCATTTGTAAGGGGATATCCTTGGTTTTGGAGAAGATTTTCGCTTTTTTGTCCACGATCTTAAAACTGTTTTCATATTTTCCGAGCCCTTCGCTGGAACCGAGCAGAAGGTACCCGCCGTTTACCAGGGAGAAATTGAACAGGGATATGATCTTTTCCTGTATGCCGGGGCGCAGGTAGATAAGAAGATTGCGGCAGGAGATAAGGTCCATCTGACGCAATGGAGGATTGGCGATAAGGTTGTGCGGGGCGAAGATAATCAAGTTGCGCAGTTCATTGGCAACGCGCATCTGGTTTTGTGCCTCGGGTACAAAGAAGCGTTTGAGACGTTCCGGGGTGATATTGGCCAGTTGTTCCTGGTTGAAGACGCCTGTGGAGGCCTGTTCCAGCGATCTGCGATGCACGTCCGTGGCGAACACGGTTATTCTGCCCTGAAAATCGCGTTTTTCTTTTTCTTCCAGCAGAATAATCGCCAGTGAATAAGCTTCCTCTCCTGTCGCGCAACCGGCAACCCATATTCTAATATCCTGGTCTGTTCCTTTTTTGTCGAATATGCCCGGGATGATGTTTTCCTGGATTTTGGAGAAGGCGAATCTGTCGCGAAAGAAACTGGTCACTCCGATAAGAAGATCCCTGTACAATTTGTCCGCTTCATGCGGGTCGGAAAGAATGAGTTGAGTATAAGAGTCGATGTCGTGGATATTCCCCAGAGCCATTCTTCTCTGGATTCTTCTTTTAATCGTTGAGGATTTGTACAGGGAAAAATCCAGTTTGAATTTTTCCTGCAGTCTGGAAAATATCTGCTGATATTCGTCCGGTATGTTCTGCGCGCTTTGCGGGTCTTTTTTGCGTGCCTGCCCCGGTTCCTTGGCAAAAGCTACCAGGGTTGATGCCATTTCTTCCGGAGACAGAATATAGTCCACGCATTCGGACGAAATGGCGCTTAAAGGCATGCCGTCGAATTGAGCTGTTTCCGGGTCTTGAACCATTGTCGTTCCCTGCTTGTCGAAAATGGCCTTTATCCCCTTGCTTCCGTCTGATCCGGTCCCGGACAATATTATGCCTATCGCCTTGGCGCCGTAGTTTTCCGCGAGGGAATTAAAGAAAATATCTATCGGAAATTCCAGGGGACTTTTGGGGTTTTTTTCCAAAAGGCGCAGGTTGTTGTCCTCCACAGTCATGAGTTTCCGAGGGGGGATGAGGTAAATGGTATTATTTTCTATCGGCATGCGGTCTTCAACCCGCCGGATACTCATTTGGGTATGCCGGGCGAGCAGGTCATCCATGAGGCTTTTAAAGTCGGGCGACAGATGCTGAATGACAACAAACGCGAAGTCCTTATTCGCGGGCATGGATTTGAAAAACCTTTCCAATGCGTCCAGCCCTCCGGCCGAGGCTCCGATTCCGATTACTATTCTGGGAAGTTTGGATTGTTTGTCAGAGGAATTGTCATCCTGTTTTTTTTCGTCCATACGTCCCTCCCCGGCAGGGGGTTGTGAAAAACAAATTTTTTCTCCGGACATAATCCATAAATATTATATCCGGTTAAATCAGCAACAGCCCTTATTTTTAATAGCAAGGTACTAAAATACGTTTTTATATTCAAGTATAAACAGTTGGGGGACGCCTTTTAACGCGCATTGACTGAACGCGGATTTCATTTTTATAGTAAGAAATCGCAGCGTCCGGAAGTGAATTGTTATATTCAGCTTGCTCTTTGTATACATGTTTGGAGTTGGAAATAAGGAACCGATACATGTTTATGCCGGCTGTTACAGGTTCCATCCGACCCGGTGATTTGCTGTTTACAAGTCTGGAAAATCCGGTGAACCATTAGTGTTGTGAGCAGTTACGAAAATTTTTGCATTCCAGGATAAGAATGTTCAAAGCCATGAGCGGGATCCAATGAAGAAATATAGAGACCATTATTTTAATAAGGCCAAAAAGGATAATTATCCGGCCCGGTCCGTTTATAAGTTAAAAGAAATGGACCGGCAATTTAAGTTGCTAAAGCCGGGCCAAAGAATTATGGACCTAGGCGCGGCACCGGGGTCATGGACCAAATATGCGGCTGAACGTATCGGCGACAGGGGGATTGTCCTGGCGATGGATCTTAATGTGCTTGAAATCGCTTCGGCCGAAAATATTGTGTTTGTTCAAGAAGATATATTTGATGATCAAGGAAGTTTTTTGCAGCGTGTGCGGGACTTTGTTCCTTTTGATCTGGTGTTGAGCGATATGGCGCCTAAAACCACCGGCATTAAGTTTACGGACCAGGCCCGTTCTCTGCGCCTGGCTGAAAGAGCTTTTGAAATATCCCTTGATTGTCTCAAACCCGGAGGGCATCTGGTGCTTAAGATATTTCAGGGACCGGATTCGCACGAACTGGCCAGGCAAATGAAGCTCAGGTATAAGCGGGTTAAACAATTCAAACCTAAAAGTTCCAGGTCCGAGAGTAAGGAAATGTTTTTTCTGGGAATGGAGTTCAAGGGCGTGAAATAGTTTTTGTCCGGAAATTTAAAAATTCCGGATTTAGAAATATCAGGTTTTGGGTCCGGAAATGGCCCATTCCCGGATGGAAATTAGTTATGTAAATATCAGTATTTTAGGAGGATATCATGGCTGGACATAGTAAATGGCATAATATTCAACACCGCAAGGGAAGGCAGGATGCCAAACGGGGCAAAATGTTCACCAAGGCGGCCAAGGAGATTATTCTTGCCGCGCGGCAAGGAGGGGGAGACCCGGAACATAATGTGCGGCTGCGGGCAGCCATCGAAGCGGCTAAAGCAGTGAACATGCCCAAGGATAAAATTGAGACCGCGGTCAAAAAAGGCACTGGAGAGCTTGGCGCGGAGACAATCGAAGAGGTTATGTATGAGGGCTATGGGCCGGGCGGAGTGGCCATGCTTGTCGAGGCGGCGACCGACAATAAAAACAGGACCGTTGCCGAGGTTAGGCATATCCTGAGCAAGGGCGGCGGCTCCATGGGCGAATCCGGTTGCGTGGCCTGGATGTTCGAGAAGATGGGGGTGTTGTCCTTTGACAAGGAAAAATTCAGCGAGGACCAGATAATGGAGGCCGGCCTGGAGGCCGGAATCGATGATGTCCGGGATGACGGTGAAGTCTGGCAGGTTCGATGTGCTCTCGAAGATTTCAGTGCGGTTAAGCAGGCTTTTGCGGATAACGGCATGCAGTTTGCCGAAGCGGAGATCACCATGGTTCCGCAAAATAATGTTGAAGTGGACGCGGAAACCGGGCGCAAGCTTCTGGATGTCTATGAAAAGCTTGACGACCATGATGATGTTCAAAATGTGTATGCCAATTTTGAGTTAACGGACGAAGCATATAAAGAATTACAGGCTTGATCCGAAATGAAGGATTCGAAAGGAAATGTTGTCCTTGGTCTTGATCCCGGTTCCAGGTGCACCGGCGTAGGTATTATCCGCGAACAATCGGGGAGCTTGGAACTTTTATTTGCCGGAACCGTTAGACCCGCTTCCGGCCTGGACCTGAGTGAACGCCTCGGGCAGATTTTTTCTCAAACCGGGGAAATTATTGACCGGTTTAGTCCCCGTCAAGCCGCTGTCGAGGATGTTTTTACCGCATACAACGCATCGTCAGCTTTGAAGCTGGGACAGGCCAGGGGAGCGGTGATTGTGGCCTGCGTGTCCAGAAAAATTCCGGTTCATTCTTATGAACCGACCAAGGTTAAGTTGTCGCTGGTAGGCGAGGGACGGGCGAGCAAGGACCAGGTGGCTTTCATGGTCGGGCAGCTTTTAGGAAAGAAACCGGATTGGGCTCAGGATGCCAGTGACGCATTGGGAGTGGCCATTGCCCACCTTAATCAGCAGCGTCTTTTCCGGCTCGGGGTAAAATAGATTATGATAGCCTATTTGCGCGGAAATATAGTAAAAATGGCCGAGAAATCCTGTCTCGTCGTTACCGGACAGGGCGTCGGATATGAAATTTTTCTTTCTCCTCGCTCCATGCAGAGTCTTTCTTGCGGTGAGGAATTCGAGATTTTTGTGTATACTATAGTCCGTGAAGATGCTTTGGATCTTTACGGCTTTTTGAGCTGGGAGGAGCGGAAAACTTTTGCCGTACTTGTAAATCTGCCTAAATTGGGTCCTAAAACGGCTTTGGCCATGCTTAATTGTTTCACTCCCGCTGAATTATCCAGCCTGGCAACAGCCAATGATGAAAAGGCCCTTTCCTCAGTTCCGGGCATAGGGTCGAAGACGGCGCGCCGCCTGCTTCTGGATCTGAAGGACCGGCTTGATTTTCTGCATACAGAAAAAATGGACCTGGCGGGATCGACACCGGCGGGCAGTTCGGTTTACGCCGATGTTTTGTCCGGGCTTGCATCCCTGGGCTATAGTTCGGCCGAGGTCGCTCCCCTGGTGGGAGAAGTGTTGAACAATGAACCGGATCTGGATGTTTCCGGAGCAATCCGGGCGGTCTTGAAACTCAAGGCGCGGGAAAAGAAATGAGTGAAAATACATTCGAAGAAAACATCCGGCCCAAACGTCTTTCCGATTTTATCGGCCAGAACGACCTACGCAGTAATCTCCGTGTCTATTTACGGGCCGCTCTTGAACGGGAACAGCATCTGGACCACACATTGCTGTACGGTAATCCCGGATTGGGGAAAACCACGCTGGCCCAGATCATGGCCAGTGAATTGGGCGTGAATATGATCAGCACCTCCGGTCCGGTGCTGGAAAAAGGCGGAGATCTAGCTGCTATTCTGACCAACCTAAACCGGAACGATATTTTGTTTATAGACGAAATACATCGCATGCCGCCCAGTGTTGAAGAAATACTTTATCCCGGCATGGAGGACTTCAAGCTGGATCTGATCATTGGACAGGGACCCGGGGCGCGAACGGTAAAGATTGATCTGGAGCCGTTTACTCTGGTCGGTGCGACGACCCGAATCGGGCTTTTGACTTCGCCATTGCGGGACAGGTTCGGAGTCATATGCCGGCTGGATTTTTATTCGCCGGAAGAATTGGCGGAAATAGTTATGCGTTCTTCCCGGATTCTTGGCGCGGACCTGACTGAAGACGGAGCCAGGGAAATAGGACGGCGTTCACGGGGTACCCCGCGCATAGCAAACCGGCTTTTACGCCGGGTACGGGATTTTGCCCTGGTGGAGGGCCAAAATGAGATCAATGCCCGGGCCGCTTCCAAGTCCCTGGATATCATGGATGTGGATAAGGGCGGACTGGATTATATGGACCGGAAGATATTGCAATGCATCATAAGCCATTTTTCCGGCGGACCGGTTGGAGTTAAAAGCATTGCCGCGGCCTGTTCCGAAGAGGTGCGGACAATAGAGGAAATATATGAGCCGTTTTTGATTCAGTGCGGTTTGTTGAAAAGGACTTCAAGAGGACGAATGGTTACGGAAAAAGCATACGCGCATCTGGATATCAGACTGGAAACTCTGGGCAAACTGCCTCTGAACATGGGGGGAAGAGAATAAAATGGAAAGCAAGATGCAAGTGAGGCTTTTAACTGGAACGCCTGACGCGGAATCCCTGATCTATGCGGCCTTTCGCCAGTGCTACAGCCCGGGGTTTGTCGGAGATGACTGGGATGATTTGAAACAGGGAAAAGTCTCCAAGGATAAGCAGAACAATTTTATAAGCAAGATACTGGAATCCGGACATGAGAGTCCGGTGGAACATGTTTCCTATTCCTTTGCCATTCAGGGTGTTTCACGGGCCTTGACCCATCAGCTTGTCCGACATCGGCTGGCGTCATATTCCCAGCAAAGTCAGAGATACGTGGCCGAAAACGACCTGGATTACATCCTGCCGCCGGCCATTGCCCGTATCCCGGAAGCGCGCAGGCGTTTTGAACGGTTCATGGCCGAGGTTGAATCGGCTTATAGCGATCTCAGAGATATTCTCATCGACAACGGAAGAAGTAAGAAGGCCAATGAGGATGCCCGTTTTGTATTGCCCCAGGCCTCGGAGTCCAAAATCGTGATGACCATGAATTGCCGCAATTTTCTGCATTTTTTCGAGTTACGCTGTTGCGAACGGGCACAATGGGAAATTCGCGATCTTGCCTGGGCCATGCTCAAAATTTTGCGCCAAGAGCTGCCGGTTATTTTCGCTTCCGCCGGGCCGAAATGTGAGAGGCTTGGATTTTGCCCGGAAGGGGAGAAATTTACGTGCGGAAAATATCCGTTGCGCGAGGAATTGGAAAAGGGATGACAGACAATACCCTGACTTCAAATGTGCTCGATTTTTTAACGTTTCAAAGTCTTATAAGCCCTTGCGTGCTCATTGTTGTCTACTGGATTGGTGCTCTGGCCTGCCCGTTCGTTCTCATCATGGCCTATCGCAAGGCGGACGCAAAATCTTTTCCCGGCGTGAATAATAAAAAAGGTGTCGGGATTGTTTTGCTGCTGGTGGTTATGGCCGAACTTGCCTGGCGGATGCTTTTTGAATTTTTGCTTGTCTATTTTCAGATAAGAGAGGCTTTGCTTTGAAGCATATAACCACCTGATATGATTCTTTTGGAGTCTTTCCAGTCTGCTTTTGAATGCAATCAGGCGATTCTTGTGTTGCTGAGCAAAGTGACCAATTCCTTGTAGATGTTCATGTCAAAGGAACCATGCATATGATTGCGCATTATTTTTAATGCGTTGAATGAGTTTTCCGCCTGGGCGTATGGACGTTCCGAAGTGATGGCGTCATAGACATCGCAGCAAGTCAGATATCGAACGGGAAAAGGAATGTTTCTTTCCTTTAATCCGGTAGGATACCCGGAACCATCGAATTTTTCGTGGTGAAAAAGAATGCATTTCAGGGTCAGATGGGACAATGACAGATTGGAGCAAAGGCTTGTTCCGAAAACCGGATGCTTTGTGATAATTTCCCATTCATCTTTATCCAGTCTGCCGGGCTTGTTAAGAATTCTTTTGGGTATTTTTCGTTTACCTATATCATGCAGCAGGGCCCCGACTCCTACATCCTTCTTTTCCTGGTCCGTAAAGTCGTGATTGTGCAAAAGGGCCATGGTATAGGTGAATACGTGCACGGAATGTGAATACGTCTTATAATCATGAGATACCAGCTTGCCGATACTTTCTATGGCTTCCCTCAGACTTAAAAAATGCAAGGTATCGTGAACTATTTTTTTTACCTTTTCAAAATAACCTTTGGTCACACCGGAGGGCAATTTGTTGTCAAAAATTTCCTGAACCAGATTGTTGGAGGTGTTTAAAAAGACCTTGCTTCGCTCTTTTATCGGAATATGGGCATCGTTCAGGATGGTTTCAAAATTTTCATCCACATAGCTTTCATATTCTTTTTTTTGCTCAAAAGGCACAAATATGCGCTCTGTACCGTTTTCATAAAGCATTTTTTTCAGTTTGGGAGTAAAACTCTCCCGCTCCTTTGTATAAAGCACATATTGATCGTTATGGTAGAGATAGACCTTGAAGTCTGAAGAAGTATCGGTCCGCAGGATAAGAGGGGAAATGGGAAAATATCTGTCTTCGTTTGTTTCCGGCGGTTTATTTGTATTTTGAATTGATTTTGAAGATTTTTTCATTTTTGCGGTTCCATTGTGCTTTGTCCTGCTTTTATTCCTTGTCGTTCGGCAATAAATTTTGCGCTTAAGATACGGCTTGTCTCGGCCATATTTTGAAACAGTTCCCTGGTTAAATCCTGGTAATGATCAGGTGTTTCGGTTATTCAGAAAGTTAAGGCATTAATTTTGTGTAACTGTTCGCCAAATTTTATACTATTACTTGTTTTTTTTGGGTTTTTGCCCAAGCAGGGAATAGACATCCTCTCCGGGCACTTCATCTTCGTTTATAAGTCTTTCGGCCAGCCTGTCCATTACTTCCCGTCTGGCGGACAGAATTTTTTCCGCCTGTGCGTAAGCCTGACTGAGCAGAGACTCTATTTCGCCATCTACTTCCCGGGCTGTGTGTTCGCTGTATTCCCTCGGTTTTCCCAGTTCCTCGCCCAGAAATATCTTGTCTTCCCTGCCCCCCAGAGCCATATGTTCAAAGCGTCCGCTCATGCCCCATTCAAGAACCATCCGTCTGGCCAATTGTGTTGCCTGCTGCAGGTCGTTGCCGGCACCGCTGGTCGTGGTGTTAAATATTAAAACCTCTGCCGCCCGTCCGCCCATCATGACCGTCAGATGGTCAAGAAGATAATCGCGGTCATAAATGTATTTTTCATTTTCCGGCAATTGCTGGGTCACGCCCATGGATTGGGTGCGGGGAACAATGGATACCTTGTGGATGGGGTCAGCTCTGGACAATTGGGCCCCGACAACGGCATGCCCGGATTCGTGGTAGGCGACGATCTTTTTTTCTTCTTCGCTCATGGATAATCCCCGGCGGACCAGTCCCATGAGGATTTTATCCCTGGCCTGTTCAATGGTTTCGTTATCTATGGTTTCCTGTTTATTTCTTGCAGCCAGCAAGGCCGCTTCATTAAGCATGTTTTCCAGGTCTGCTCCGGAAAATCCGGGTGTTCCCCGGGCCAGACTTTCCAGGTCGACATCGGGATCAAATTTTTTGTTTTGTGCGTAAATGGAAAGAATTTCCCGCCTGTCTTTTGTATTCGGCAGATCAACGATTATCCGGCGGTCAAAACGTCCGGGGCGCATCAAGGCTCGATCCAGAATGTCCGGGCGATTGGTTGCGCACATAACAATAACGTTCTGATTGTCTTCAAAACCGTCGAGTTCGGATAAAAGTTGATTTAAAGTCTGTTCACGTTCATCATGTCCTCCGCCCAGTCCTGCTCCGCGTCGGCGGCCTATGGCATCAATTTCATCAATAAATATTATGGCCGGAGCGTTTTTCTGAGCGTCTTCAAACAGATTACGCACTCTTTTGGCCCCTACGCCTACAAACATTTCCATGAAGTCGGATCCGGTTATGGAAAAAAACGGAACACTGGCCTCACCGGCTACCGCTCTGGCCAAAAGGGTCTTGCCCGTTCCCGGAGGACCGACAAGCATTATGCCCTTGGGAACTTTGCCGCCCAGAGTTTGAACCCGCTCCGGTTCCTTTAAAAAGGAGACGACTTCCTGCAGCTCTGTTTTCGGACCCTCAGAGCCTGCCACGGCATCGAAGGTCGTATCCTCTTGGTTATGTTCATATTTTTTAGCCTGGCTTTTTCCAATGGAAAACAACCCGCCGTCTTGTCCCTGAACACGTTTGTACTGCATGTATCCGATAAAAATTAGAAATATAAAAGGCAAAAGAAGAATGAGCGAAGTCCAGAACGAGTTATTTTTAGGGGGAAATGTCTGGATTTCAACATTTTTTTCCCTGAGGGTTTTTAAAAGATCAGGATCTCCGAAGGAAGGTAGATAGGTAATGAAACGGCTGTATTGGTTTTCCCCGGATTGTTTTTCATCTTCTGCGCGGACGGGCTTTTCAAGCTTGCCCTCGATCTCATCGTCTTGAACGGTGACTGTTTTTATTCTGTCGTTTTTTAAATGCTGAATAAATTCAGTGTATTTGATTTGCGGGATCTTGACCGAATTCTGGTAGTACTGCCAGCCGAATAAAATCAGTATGAGCAGAAAAGCTATTAGCCATTGCCGATGAAATTGTTGCACGCATTACTCCCAGGTTTGCTGTGATTAGCAAAATTAAAAAATTTTTTAGTTCTTGTCCGGAATTTTTAAATTGCCGGGCGCGAAAACAGAATTAAGCAGTCTGTTTTTTCTGTCAACAACCGGTATGGTAAAATTGG
>JBNJHA010000003.1:0-83556 GCA_051748085.1 Thermodesulfobacteriota bacterium | reverse complement strand
ATCCCGAAGAAAGAAAATCCCAACACAGGAAAAATATCATTTCCGAACTGGGAACCTGATATTTCTAAATCCGAAAATTTTTGAATTTCCGGATAAGAACTATTGAGACCATGCTTCAATGAAGACCAAAAAACTGAAAATTACTCTTCTGGACGCCGTACTCATTCCGGTTCTCGCTGTCGCGGGATTTTATATCATCTATCGCGTGAACGCGGAAATGAACTATTCGTGGAATTGGTCCATCATTCCGCAGTATCTTTTCCGGTTCGACCCGCAAAGAGACTTATATGTCCCGAATGTATTGATGCAAGGCTTTTTGGCCACGATCCGCCTGAGCTTCTGGGCCACGCTTCTGGCTCTTGTCATGGGTACGTTTTTTGGGCTTTTCCGCACTGCGCACAGCCTGTTTAAAAGGCTGACCGGCGGATTTTACGTCGGTTTGGTCCGCAATATACCTCCCCTCGTATGGGTGTTTATCTTTTATTTTTTCATAAGCGACCAGCTGATGCCGCTTTTTCAGCTCGACATCCTTGC
Organism: Thermodesulfobacteriota bacterium; assembly: GCA_051748085.1. Lineage (GTDB taxonomy): Bacteria > Desulfobacterota > Desulfovibrionia > Desulfovibrionales > Desulfonatronovibrionaceae > CAYNNQ01. The sequence goes on along the minus strand of JBNJHA010000003.1, from coordinate 83,022 downwards.
CCGAAAGCAGCCGGAAAATTTCCAGAACATTATATCACTACTCATCGCTCCGCCCGAAAGACTGCCCTCGTTCATCTCGGCGATTATCACCCTTGCCCTTTACGAGGGCGCGTATATAGCGGAGATCGTGCGCGGCGGCATCCAGTCTATAGACCGGGGGCAATGGGAAGCCGGCGCTTCTCTCGGGCTTACCAGATGGCAGCAACTACGCAAAATCATTCTTCCCCAGACCTTTGAAAGAATACTTCCGCCCCTGGCCGGTCAATTCATCTCGACCATTAAAGATTCCGCCATTGTTTCATTAATATCCATTCAGGAACTTACTTTTCAGGGAATGGAACTCATGGCCGCCACATACCGTACTTTTGAAATCTGGATCACTGTAACCGCCCTGTATTTTTTGCTGACTTTTACCTGTTCGATGGCTGTGTCCTGGCTGGAAAGATATCTGGCGCAGAGAAAAATTAGCTGAACAGAGATGTTTTTTCATGCAAACCAGGCTTCTAAACAGAGTATATTTCCCGATAACGGGCCAATAAGGACGAAAAACGGCCGTCCATAACAGCCCGTCTCGCCTCTTTAGCCAGATTAACCATAAAATGCACATTGTGCAGGCTGTTCAGCCGGTAGGCGAGAAGTTCGCGGCAGGTATACAGATGACGTAAGTAAGCCTTGGAAAAATTGCGACAGGTATAACAGCTGCAATCGGGATCCAAGGGTTCGTCATCCTCCCTGTACTCCGCTCTTTTGATATTCACCTGTCCACGTGAAGTGTAGAGAGTGCCGTTGCGGGCATTGCGGGTGGGCAGGACACAATCGAACATGTCTATTCCAGCGTCCATGCCCTCAAGAATATCCAGGGGCTTGCCGACGCCCATCAAATATCTCGGATGATTATCAGGCAATAACGGCGCTGTATAACGCATCAGATCCAGCATTTCGTTTTTGGCTTCGCCAACGCTTAATCCTCCTATGGCAAAACCGTCAAAATCAATGCCGGCAATCTGTTTCGCGCTTTCCCGGCGCAACTCTTTGAAAAAACCGCCCTGGACAATGCCGAACATCAATTGATTACCGCGGCCTTTGGGATAAGCTGCCCTGCAACGCTCGGCCCAATTCGTAGTCAAGTCTAAAGATTTTCTGGTATACTCATGATCAGCGCCATAAGGCACGCATTCATCCAAAACCATCATAATATCCGAGCCGATATTCTCCTGAATTCCGATCACCTTTTCCGGTGAAAAAAAATGCCTCGACCCGTCTATATGCGAGGCGAAATTTACTCCATCCGCGGTAATTTGTCTTAAATCGGAAAGACTGAAAATTTGAAATCCTCCCGAATCGGTAAGTATTGGCCGTTGCCAGCGCATGAATTCGTGCAGGCCGCCTCTTCTCGAGAGCATTTCGTCCCCGGGACGCAAATACAAATGATAAGTGTTTCCAAGAATAATTTCGGCGCCGCTGTCTTCCAGATCGTCGGGTCCGAGACTTTTGACGCTCCCCAAAGTGCCCACCGGCATAAAAACCGGGGTATTTATCCTGCCGTGCGCTGTATTTAACACGCCGGCCCGGGCATTTCCGTCATGTTCCAAGATATTGAATTCGCCAATCTGCATCAAGACTCCGTATATTGTTCCTTTTCCGGCCACGGACATAAAGGGCGCAATTCACAATTGCCGCAGCGGGGTTTCCTGGCGGCGCATGTTTCCCGTCCGAACAAGACCAGGCAATGATTCAAAACACCCCAATCCTTCCGAGCAAACAAATTCATCAAATCCTTTTCCACTTTGAACGGATCAGTGTGCCCGGTCAGGCCCAATCTGTTCGCTATTCTTTTTACATGGGTATCAACAGCAACGCCCTCGTTTATCCCCCATGCCCCAAAAAGAATAATATTAGCGGTTTTTCTGGCCACTCCGGGCAACGCGGTCAGTTCAGGCATGCTCGCGGGAATCCGGCCCGCGTGTCGATTGACTATGATTTCCGCCGCACGGCGCAAATTTCTGGCCTTGTTTCTATAAAACCCGGTTGAATAGATAACCGTTTCCACCTCATGCTGCTCGGAGTCAGCCAGGGCCTTGGCATCCGGCCAGGTCCTGAAAAAATCGGGTAAAACCTTGTTCACGCGTTCATCCGTACATTGAGCCGAAAGAACCGTCGCTACCAGAAGTTCCCAGGGGGTATTCCAATTCAGGGCCGATTTCGGTTCCGGGTAACGTGCGAGCAATAACTCGAGAATTTTAGACGCTCTGTATTTGTTCACCAGTTTTTTGTTCCTCGTGCTTTCGGTCTGCGGCTTTCAGACGTCTATCAATGAGTGATGCCTGTCCCCCTCGGGATTCGCTGGTTCTTAGGAAGACAGATTTTTGTCCCGGCAATATTCATCAGGCGTGGGAGGACCCCCGGCCCGCAAAAAATCAATGAACTGTCACAGATAATTACGAAAATTGACGTTATTAAACCGGAAAAAGACCATTTCCGAATGGCAACTAGCTACCTCAACTCAATACAAAAGTATACTCCGGCTAAGCCAGGCTTTTAAGACCCGGAGGGCGGTAAGGACAGTAAAAAAATCTTTTCATTCCACGGACGGTTTGCTAACAGATCAGTGCACGTCAAATGCATAAGGAGATAAACATGCTGGCCATTGTCAATTATAATGCCGGTAATCTGACCAGTGTCAAAAGGGCATTGGATCATCTGGGCATCGAAAATATGATAACCGACAAAAAACAGGACTTGCTTTCCGCGCACGGAATTATCTTTCCCGGTGTGGGTGCCGCGGGATCGGCAATGGACTATCTGAATTCCAAAAAAATAGACACGGCCCTGGCTGAATGCGCAAATTTTGAAAAACCGATACTTGGAATCTGCCTGGGAAGCCAGATAATACTCGACTACTCTCCGGAAAACGACACGCAAACCCTGGGGCTTATCCCGGGGCAATGCGCGTCTTTTAATCCGGAATTCAAAGATAAACAGGGCGATCCAATCAATATTCCGCACATGGGCTGGAACAGCATTCAGCTTCGAAAAAACTGCCTTTTGTTTAACGGTATTGATCCTGAATCTGAATTTTATTTTGTGCACACCTACTTTCCACAGCCTGAGGATGAATATGTCATTGGCCTAACCGACTACGGGATAGACTTCTGCTCAGTGCTGGGACGGGAAGGTTTCTGGGCGACGCAATTCCACCCGGAAAAAAGCGGACGGCCCGGATTAAAACTTCTTGAAAATTTCAACTCCTACTGCCGGGAGAAAAATCATGCTTAGCAAAAGGATCATACCCTGCCTGGATGTCCGCGACGGCAGACTGACCAAGGGCATTAAATTTAAGAAAAACATAGATATCGGCGACCCGGTCGAAACAGCTAAGGTGTATTACGAACAAGGCGCGGACGAGATAGTCTTCTACGATATAACCGCCTCCGCGGAAGGCCGGGGCATAATGCTCAAAGTGGTTGAGCAGGTGGCATCCAAAATATTCATCCCTTTTTCGGTTGGCGGCGGAGTCGGCTCCGTTTCCGATATGCGCGATGTGCTCAATGCCGGAGCGGAAAAAATCTCCGTGAATTCGGCCGCGGTCAAAAATCCAAAAATAATCGGCGCGGGAGCAAAAGCCTTTGGCTCGCAATGCATCGTGGTCGGCATGGACGTCCTTCGTGTGCCGAAGTCCCCTGAAATACCTTCCGGTTATGAAATCGTGATTCACGGTGGAAGAAAAAGGATGGGTATCGACGCGCTTACATGGGCACGGGAAGTTGAAAATCTCGGAGCCGGTGAGATATGTCTCAATTCCATAGACGCGGACGGGACAAAAGACGGTTACGAACTCGAACTGACCCGCCTGATCAGTGACAGCGTTCGGATTCCGGTCATTGCCTCCGGTGGAGCCGGAAACCCGGAGCACATGGTGGACGCGGTTACAAAAGGCAAGGCGTCGGCTGCTCTAATTGCTTCCATAGTCCACTACGGAGAGTACAGCATTCCGGAAATCAAAAATATCATGTCCGCTCGGGGCGTTCCGGTTCGCAGGGTCTGGTAGACAACAAAATGAAATTGCAAAAATTGACAATAGAGTCCATGACCCATTGCGAGGCAGAGGTCATTACCAAGGATTTGGATGGAGACAACGTTTCGGAAAAAGCGATACGCATGCTTGAAGGACTGCGTATGCACCGCTTTCAGGCGGTTATCTGGGACGGAGACAACTATCTGGGTGGAACCTGGTATAACCCGATCCAGGAAAAATGGACGGCTGAATTTCTGGATATGAACTGGAATGATGAAATCGGGGCAAAAGAGGTTTTAAAACAAATCAAGAACGGGTGGGCTTAAATGCAGTAAAAGGTTTTCCAGAGGAAAAACCGATCAATCCGGGCGATTATAATTACCGCTCCTGCCTCCACTTTTATGGACCAGTACGCAGGAATCTATCTGGATATCCCTCTGAACTGCCTTGCACATATCATATATGGTCATGCACGCGGTCTGAACCGCGACCAAGGCCTCCATTTCCACACCGGTCTGACTGGCGGTCCTGGCTTCGGCCCATACGCGTATACTGAAATCGGATTGACGCATATCAAATCCGACATCAATAAAACTCAAAAAAAGCGTATGACACAAGGGAATTATTTCCGCGGTTTTTTTGGCTGCCATGATTCCGGCGATACGGGCGGTGGAAAATACATCCCCCTTGGAAATCCTGTTTTCGGCAACCAATTTGAAGGTATCGGGATTTAGGCGGACATAGGACTCAAACACCGCCCGGCGGACGCTTATGTTTTTGCCGCTGACATCGACCATCCTGGCCCGCCCCTGATCATCAATATGTGAAAGAAAAGGGGAGATTATCTTATCGTTAGTATCAATAAGTTATTCTCCCATCACCTTGCGGAAAAAATTCTTGACCTTATGACCGGTTTTTTTCTGTTCCAGTTTGTCAAACTCCCGCAGGAGTTCTTCCTGCTGCTTACTCAATTTTGTCGGAGTTTTCACCTGAACGATTACATGCAAGTCACCCCGGCGCGTGCTTCCCAGTCGCGGCAGTCCAAGCCCTTTCAACCTGAATGACTCGCCGCTCTGCACTCCTTTCGTGATTTCCATATTTACCGGCTCATCAAGTGTGGGAACCTCTATTTTGTCACCCAGGGCGGCTTGAACCATACTTATTTCCACCTGGGTCAAAAGATCTTCGCCCTGACGGTTAAAGACTTTATCTTCTTCGACATTAATAACGACATACAAATCGCCGGGAGGGCCGCCGTGCTCTCCGGGTTCACCTTCCCCGCGAACCCGCAGACGATTTCCACTGTCCACGCCAGCCGGTATCCGGACATTAATCTTTTTATTTACATTCAAAAAACCACGCCCGCGGCATTTTGCGCACGGGTGCTTAATAATCGTGCCCTGACCGTGACACACGGGACAAGGCATTGAAACGCGAAAAAATCCCTGGGAGCGATACACCTGCCCGGTTCCTCCGCAATGCTCGCATGTTTCCGGGCTGTGTCCGGGCTCTGATCCGCTGCCGGAGCAGCTGTCGCATATCTCCCGCTTGGGAATCTCGATTTCTTTCTCCACGCCTTTGGCCGCCTCACGAAAAGAAATGCTCATGTCATAGCGCAGATCAACTCCGGACCTCGGTCGGGGTCCGCCGCCGCGTGATCCAAAACCAAAAAAATCACCAAAAATATCACTGAAAGCGCCAAAAATATCTTCGGCCGAGTTAAAATTCTGGAAACCATTACCATTTACGCCATCATGCCCAAACTGATCATAACGAGCCTTTTTTTCAGGATCGCGCAGAACTTCGTAGGCCTCGGCAGCTTCCTTGAATCTGGCTTCCGATTCGGGATCATCGGGGTTGCGATCCGGATGGTATTTCATTGCCAGCGTACGGTAAGCCTTTTTCAACTCATCGGCGGAAGCATTCCTGGAAACTCCCAGTATTTCGTAATAATCTCTTTTAGCCATAACTAATCTATGTTCAGCCCTGCTTGTTCTATGGGTTTGGACGGCTTGACCTTTCCGGCCGCAATCTCCCGCAGGGCGGTAACTACTCTTTTATTTTTGCATTCCACAAGAGGTGAATAGCCTTCCTCAAACTGCTTGATCCTTTTTATCGTCATCTGAACCAGCATAAACCTGTTGTCCACCTGTCCCAGACAATCTTCTACGGTAATCCTCGCCATATCATCCCCCGCATATACTAATTTTAAAAAAAATTGCCATAATTAAGTAAATATAATTTAATGGCCTGTTTGCTTTCCTTTACGAACCTGTAACTGTTCAACGGAAGAGCATAAACAGAATTGATTAGACTGTCTACCTGGCATCGGTCAAGAAAAAAATATCCGGAATCGCGCGGGCAAAAATAAAAAAATTATAACTATTCAGCACGCGAAAAAGGTTCACCAGATTTTTCCGGGAGCCGGAAAATTAAAGTCGTGTCGGAAATTCGGGAGAATATAATAAGCGCGGAAAAGGACTTGTCAATAGCCGGGGCAAAACAGTTAAAGGCAAAAAAACCGTTTCCAGGCGAAAGCTATTGCAACCTGATTTAGGTTGCAACTGTTCAGTAAATCAAAAGTTCAACGTTTTTTTGCATAAATCTAGGACAGACTGCCCGATTTTCTTATGTACTCGTAAAAAAAAAGGGGGGGCCGGACCGCGGCAAAAAGCACATAAAATAATTTTTTAAAAAATCACATGTCCAGAAATAACGGCAAACAGTCGAAGACTGGAGTTAAACGCGCAGATTAATTTTTGCAGCTCTTTGGTTTTATTTACTTCTTACCCGGAAAGTCAAAAATTTCCGAATGGAAACTACTTAAAACTTTCAACTTAACAATGCCTGCAAAAACTTTCTTTTGCAGGCGCATCCGGCCTGTGTTAAATGGCTTCTTTATATTCAATCGCTTCCTTGATCATCCGCCGCAGATCAGCCAGGCTGAATCCGGGAATAAAAATGGCTTCCTTGGGACACGTTCCCTGGCATACTCCGCACCCTTTGCACAACCTTGGCTGGACAAAGACTACTCTGTGCCCGGGACGATTTTTATTCTCCTTGACTTCCAAAGCATCAGTGGGACAAATATCCACGCAAATAGCACAACCATCGCATCTGTTCCGGTCGACATGGGCAACTAGGTGTTCCTGGTTCGGAAATTCCTGATCATTCACGACAATCATAATTACCTCCGCTTTTCTTTGTTGACCGCGAAAGGCAGCAATACTAAATAGTTCTCCTCCAGAAATCCAATAATTTCCGTGTTCTTTCTAAAATTAGCATATTACTCCTTAAAAACAAAGGACAAATTTGATGAATGAAAAAAAACCTTCATTTGCCCAAAAACAATGCATAACTTCTGCCGGGAAAATCATGCATCAAACCGGAATGCTCTGGCCGGGGGCCCGCATAGGGGTAGCCTTGTCCGGAGGAGTCGACAGCTGGACAATGCTCAAAGTTCTTTTAATCCGGCAGAGAATTATTCCCTTTTATTTTGAAATAATGGTCCTGCATATAAATCCCGGATTTGACCCTCAAAATCACCTGCCGCTTATAACATGGCTTACAAAAAATCCGGTGTCCGCCCATATCGAATGCACGGATATCGGCCCTTATGCTCATTCCGAGGCGAACATAAAAAAATCTCCCTGTTTTATTTGCGCCTGGAATCGGCGCAAAAAACTCTTTGAACTTTGTTCCAGGTACAATCTAACCCATCTGGCCCTCGGCCATACTAAAGAGGATCTGGCGGAAACATTCTTTCTGAACATGCTCCAGAACGGCAACATTCGAGGCCTTAAGGTCAATGAATCCTTTTTCTCCGGGAAACTGAATCTGATCCGGCCCATGCTTCTGACCGAAAAGAACAAAATAATCCAGGCGGCAAAAAAATGGAGGCTTCCGGTATGGAACAACCCCTGCCCGTCAGCCTGGTCCAGCAAAAGGAAACAAATGCTTCAGCGCATAGACTCCTTATGCGCAAATGATAAAACAACCCGCAAAAATATTTTTAATGCTATTTCCAGATGGCAACTTGACTTGGATACGGGGTTAATTTAAAGCGTTTAGTTAATTTAAAGCAAACAACAGGAACTAAAAGGTATAAAAATGCTTGGTCCAAAATATCAAATACTGATTTTCAAAGAAAAGCAGGGGTATTGTCAAAAACTGCATGTCCGGAAATGGACCCCGGTTATGATCTTGCTTCTGATAGCCGGACTGCTGGGGACAAGTATTTATTTTGGCACCTATTTTAAAAAATATCAAAATATGTACAGCCAATTTGAAAATTCACAAAAAACAGTCCGCAAGCAAAAAGTCCAGCTTATATCATTGTCCAAAAAATTAGGCGTCCTGGAGGATGATTTAAGCAAAATAAAAAAACTGGACTCCAAACTGCGGGTAATGGCCAACCTGGAATCAAATCAGGCCTTTTTGTCCAACTCTCTGGGAGGACCGGAAATAGAAGACATATCCGAAGCCTTTTTATCCTCTCATCGACAGGAACTTCTTGCTCGAAAAATGCATAACTTCCTGGACGAACTCAGTACGGATGCAAAACTGGAAGAAATGCGTCAGCGCGAGTTAATGGACCACCTGAAAAACAAAAAACAAGTTCTGGCCTCTACCCCTTCCATCTGGCCAACACAGGGCTGGATATCATCCGATTTCGGCTATCGCGATTCGCCATTCACCGGACGGCGTGAATTCCATAAGGGACTGGATATAAGCGGTCCTTCTGGAACCCCGATTTACGCACCGGCCAACGCTGAAGTGGTTTTCTGCGGAAAGGACGGCGGGTATGGAATCTGCGTAGTCCTGGACCATGGCCATGGCCTCAAAACCAGATACGGCCATTTAAGCCGTTACAGCGTTGAACCCGGACAACAGGTAGAAAGGGGACAGCTCCTCGGCTACATCGGGAATACCGGACGCAGTACCGGACCCCACCTGCATTACGAAGTGCGCAACAATGGAGTGCCCGTAAATCCAATGCGCTACATCCTTAACTAATTAGTTCTTGGTCAGGAAATTCAAGAGTTACCGGATTTAGAAATATCAGGTTCCCAGTTCGGAAATGATATTTTTCCTGTGTTGGGATTTTCTTTCTTCGGGATCGAAATCGCTATCGGGATCGAAATCGAATCCATTAGCTGTGAATTCCTCGCGCACCGAATGACATACTCTTCCGATCCCGAACCCGAACCCGAACCCGAACCCGATAGCGATCCCGATTTCAATTTGGATTATCCCAACAAGAAATTTGACGCAGTTAAACTGGAAAAGGACTATTTCCGGATGAAAACTGATTATGAAAAAACGTATCTTAATACCTGATTAAAAAATACGCTCCGGCAAGCCATCCCCCCCCATTCCTGACCCTCCTTAATCTTTTTTTTCCTTGCCTCAGTCGCGCCGTCGATTATAGCTGGTCCGCATTTTGCTGAGCATGCGGCATGGATCTATTCAACATTAATCCCGAGGACATATTCAGCTTTTTATTGACTTTTTTTCGGATCAGTCTGGTCCTCTTTATGTTGCCGTTTTTCGGGGGAAAATCCCTCCCGCTTACGGTCAAGGCCTCATTATGTCTGGTTCTTTCTCTCGGGCTCTGGCCTAGCCTGTCGTTTGAAGCTTCATATTTTCCGGCTCATCCGGCCGACTTCGCGCTTATGATCATCGGAGAACTGTTGCTCGGACTGGTATTAAGCGTGGTAATAAATTTTCTATTCGCCGCGATCCAAACTGGCGGCCAGATTATAGGCTTTCAGATGGGGTTCGCCATGATCAATGTCATGGACCCCATAACCGGAGTTACTGAAGCAATTACTGCCCACTTTATGTATATGACCTCTCTTCTGATTTTTCTGTCCATAAACGGCCATCTATATTTATTGTCTGGATTGGCTCAAAGCTTTGATTTGATCCCGCCGGGCGGTCTCTTGATCACCCCGATGCTGGTAAATAGAGTGCTTGAATTTTCAGCCCAGATTTTCATTCTGGCCGTGAAAATCGCCGCTCCGGTCATGGCCACCGTTATCCTGGTTGATATCGCTTTGGCTCTGGTTGCCCGGGCCGCTCCGCAGATGAATGTCTTGTTCGTCGGATTGCCCATCAGGATTATGGTCGGTTTTATCTTTCTGGCCTTGTTATTCAAATTAATGACAGTATACATAACCGACTTTGTGATCAATCTGGATGACATGTTTTTGCAGGTTCTGAGAGCCGGAAGTTAAAAATATCAGATTTTCCGATTCGGAAACTAAAAAACACGGATTAAGAAATGCCGCAAAGCGACCCGAGTAAAACAGAAGAAGCAACGCCTAAACAAAGAAACAGGGCCAGAGATGAAGGCAATGTTCCCCGAAGCGAGGAAGTGCCTAAAGCTGTTGGGTTGCTGGCCGGGGTAATCATCATCCGCCTTCTGTTTCCTTATCTGAGTGAAAAAATAACAGATACCTGCCATTTTTTTCTGGATAAACAGCTTCTTACAGAGATCACACCGGCCAGCACATACTGGCTTTTTGTCTACAGCGTACAACAAATGGCTTTTATTGTCCTGCCGATAATGATTTTCATACTGCTTGCCTGCGTTTTCTGCATCCGTCTGCAGGTCGGACACCTTTGGACATTAAAGCCTTTCAAGCCGAAACTATCACAATTCAACTTGATCAAGGGGCTGGGTAAAATATGCAATCTCAACTCGGCCATAAAACTGGTGCGCAGCATCCTGCAGGCCGCCGTAATCGCCATTGCTCCATACATTGTAATCAAAACCGAAATGAACAACCTGCTGCCTCTTTTCCATAAGAGTGTAGAAGGCATAACTATTTTTATCCTGGAATTAAGCTACAAAACCTTTATCTACGCCCTGGTTCCGATGGTCATAATCGCCATAATAGATCTGGTTTACCAGCGTTGGGACTATGAAGAAAACCTGAAAATGACCAAGGATGAAGTCAAGGATGAACGTAAACAGGCCGAAGGAAATCCGGAAATAAAAAAGGAACAGAGGCAGAAGATGCTCTCGTCCATACAGCAGCGCATGATAAAAGAAGTTCCGGAGGCCGACGTGGTTATTACCAACCCTACTCACCTCGCGGTGGCCATCAAGTATGATCCGACAAGGGCCCCCGCTCCGCTGGTTTTGGCCAAAGGTGCGGATATTATTGCGGAAAAAATCAAGGAAATCGCAAAGGAAAACAATATCCCCATTAAAGAAAACAAGCCGTTGGCACAGGCTTTGTATAAGAGTGTGGAAATAGGAGAATCAATACCCGAGGAAATGTACAAGGCGGTGGCCGCAATCCTGGCCGATCTCTATAAATACAAGAAACAACCCGGATAAAACACGGATGTCAATTTTATGGCAGCAAAACAGTCGGCAGTCTTAAACCTGGATTACTCGCGCTTCTCCAAACAGGGAGACTTGCTCCTTGCCGGAGGAGTAGTCATCATCCTTTTTGTGATGCTGATCCCGTTGCCGACCATAATTCTGGATCTCATGCTCTCGTTCAGCATTTCCTTCTCCCTGGTCATTTTGCTGACAACCATGTTCATGGGTTCCCCCCTGGAATTTTCAATCTTTCCCTCTATTTTACTGATCACAACGCTCAATCGTCTGGCCCTTAATGTCGCTTCCACCCGGCTCATTCTCCTGCATGGCGACAGGGGGCCGAGCGCGGCCGGAAACGTCATCGAGGCCTTTGGGCAATTCGTTGTCGGAGGCAATTTCGTCATCGGCGTCATTATCTTTCTGATTCTCTTCGCCCTGAACAAAATGGTCATCACCAAAGGAACCACGCGTATCGCCGAAGTTGCTGCCAGATTCACCCTGGACTCCATGCCTGGAAAACAGATGTCTATCGAAGCCGACCTAAACGCGGGCATGATCGATGAACAGGAAGCCAAAAGGCAACGCGAAGCAATCCGCAAGGAATCCGACTTTTACGGTGCCATGGACGGTGCAGGAAAATTCGTTGAAGGGGATGTAAACGCCGGGATACTTATTACGGTAATCAATATCGTCGGCGGTCTTTTTATCGGCATCATGCAAAAGGGCATGGGCTGGATGGAAGCCGCCCAGACATATACCCTGCTGACAATCGGCGATGGACTGGTTTCCACCATACCTTCGCTTATAGTCTCCACATCGGCCGGTATGATAGTCAGCCGCGCGGCTGCCGAAGCGCAGATGGGCGAGGAATTGATCGGTCAATTGACCTACCATCCCCGTGCCTTGCGTCTTGTATCCGGCGTTTTGCTTATGTTCGCCCTTGTTCCAGGCATGCCGACCCTGGCATTCGGACTCCTTTCCGCGATAATCTTCATTATCTCCATTATGTCGGCCAGAAACAGGGCCATGCTGGAAAAGAAGGAAGCGGACAAGAATCAGAAAACCGAAGAAAAGACCGCGGATACTCCGGAAGAAGTCCAAACCCTTCTGCCTCTGGATATGCTCGAACTTGAGGTCGGGTATGGCCTTATCCCCCTGGTTGATGAGGAGCAAAACGGAAATCTTCTTTCGCGCATTAAATCAATCCGGAGGCAGTTTGCATTGGATATGGGAGTCATAATTCCCTCCCTGCATCTAAGGGACAATCTGCAGCTGAAACCCGGCGAATACGCGGTAGTCATCAAAGGCAACGAGGTGGCGCGAGCGGAAATCATGATCGATCACTATCTGGCAATGGATCCCGGTAATGTTAAGCACCGGATCAAGGGAGTGGAAACGCTTGAACCCGCGTTCAACCTGCCCGCTTTGTGGATTCCCAAGGAACGCAAGGAAGAAGCATCCATGGCCGGCTACACCGTGGTCGATCCGTCGACGGTCATTGCCACGCATCTGACTGAAGTATTCAAGCATAATCTGCATGAATTCCTGGGAAGACAGGAAGTGCAAAGTCTTTTGGACAACCTGGCGCAGCGTGCGCCCAAGGCGGTGGAAGATCTGGTACCCAGCATTCTCAATCTGGGAACGGTGCAAAAGGTATTGCAGAACCTTGTCCGGGAATCGGTCTCCATACGCGATCTCTTGACAATCGTGGAAAATCTGGCTGATTTCGGAACCCATACCAAGGATTCCGATCAGCTCACTGAACTGATACGTCAGAAAATGAACCGGGCGGTGACCCGGCCTTATCTGTCCTCCCAAAATGTTCTGCCGATCATAACCTTTGATGAAAAACTGGAAAAAACCATTCAGGACAGTGTACGTAAAACTGATCAGGGAAGTTTTCTGGCTCTTGAACCCTCCAGGGCACAAAAAATAATCCAGGCCCTGAACAAATTTATGGAAAAAAATACCGTTACCGACGGCCAGCCGGTTCTGTTGGCTTCTCCAATAGCCCGGCAGCATCTGGCACAGCTTATACAAAGATTTATCCCAAACCTTCCGGTTATTTCCCAGGCGGAAATTCCTCCGGACATCAAGCTTGAATCCGTTAAAATACTGAGGATGGACGATGCAGGTTAAGACCTACTCAGGACGCACGCTTTCTGAAATCATGCCCCGGATAAAGGCTGAATTGGGACCTCAGGCTGCCATCCTGAGCACGGATCACCGCAAGGAAAACGGAAAATCGATTTGCGATGTTGTCGCCGGCGTGGAGAATGAATCCGGGAGTGATAGTCCAACCAAAAAATTGGAGAACACCCTTTCCGGTCAAGAAAATACTGAGATGGGTTTAAACGCTGACTGGAGACAGGAATGGGAAATATTCAAAAAAACGGTTTTCGATCTTGTCCGTCCCGGCCTGGACAAATCCGGTCTGAGTGCGAAGCAGGCCCTGGGTCTGGAACATCTGGAAAAAGAAGGACTGGCACCGGAACTGCTTATGTGTATCTGGCAGAGACTCAGACAGAATTCAAAACCCACGCTGGCCATTCTGGGAGAATTTATTTCCATCTGCGACCTGCGCCCAAATCATTTCCCCAAGCAGAAACTCATGGCCTTTTGCGGCCCGAACGGGGTCGGCAAGACAACTTCGCTTGTCAGATATGCTTTGGAGTGTAAAAGAAAACACAAGAACATTTCACTGTGTCTGGCTAATGCCGACGGGATGCATGCCGCGGGACGGCTGTTTTTGAAACATTACTGCGACCTTTCCGGATTCGCCTATCAGGAGGTTTCCTCTCCCGCACAATGGGCAAACCTGCCCCGGCTCCGCAAAAAATTCGACATGGTCCTGGTCGATCTGCCGGGCATGACTCCCGGAATCGACCTGAAAAAATGGCTGGAGCAGCGCGGGGGCGCACCCCGGAACATGGATCTGCATATGGTCATGAGCCCGGTATACGCAGATGTTCATATGCGCAATTACATTCAAAAATACGCGCACCCGTGCGTAAAAAGCATGATCTGGACCAAATTGGATGAGGCTTGTGTTTATGGGACCATACTGAATACTGTCTGGAAAACTGGCCTCCCCCTTTCTGGTCTAGGATTCGGCACCGGAATAAAGGATTCCACATTAAAAGTAGCAAAAAACGATATCTGGCAATTATTATTCAAACATAAAATGCCTTCGGGCAAAATTACAGGAAATCCAAATGAATAAAAAGCTTCCTGTTGTATTCTCTGTAACTTCCGGCAAAGGCGGAGTGGGCAAAACCAATCTAGCGGTTAATATGGCCTATTGCCTGGCGCGCATGAACAAAAAAGTGCTCTTGCTGGACGCCGATCTGGGCCTGGCCAATGTTGATGTTTTGTTGGGGCTTACTCCGGAATACAACATATTTCATCTGTTCAAATCCGGATTGGGACTGGATGAAATCCTGGTGGAAAGCGGTTACGGCTTCAAAATACTTCCGGCCTCTTCCGGAATTACCGAAATGCTATCTCTGAGCACGGGCCAGAAACTTGAATTGCTCGAGGCCATGGATCATCTGGACGAATCTCTCGATTTTCTGATTGTTGATACCGGGGCAGGCATAAACGACAATGTTCTCTACTTCAATCTCGCCGCTCAGGAAAGATTAGTCGTCCTCACTCCGGAACCGACCTCACTGACTGACGCTTATGCCCTGATAAAAGTGCTCAATAACAATCATGGCATAAACAGATTCAAAATTGTGGTTAATATGTGCCGCAAACCTGAGGAGGGACGGGAAGTCTTTAAAAAGCTTTATGCTGCCTGCGACCATTTTCTGGAAGGCATCTCCCTGGACCTTACCGGTATTGTGCCCTTGGATGCTGACATCAAAAAGGCGGTCCAAAGCCAGGTTCCGTTCTCTTCCGCCAATGCGGGAAGAGCGACAATTGCGGTAAAAGAATGCGCTCAAAAAATAACCAACTGGAAACCGGCTGAGAAACTGGATGGAAACATCAAATTTTTCTGGAAAAAATTCCTCTTTCAAGAATAATTCCTGGACTATCCTGGAGCAATCGGACACGGGTTTCCATGATTTGGACCCAGCTACCCAGGAAAGGATAGTTCGTGATTATTCTCCAAAAGTGAAAATTACAGCTTTGCGCCTGAAAAACAAGCTGCCCAAACACGTGGAATTGGAAGAACTTATCAGCGCCGGAACCATGGGACTCATGGAAGCCTTGATGAATTTTGATGCCCAACAGAACATAAAATTCGAGACATTTGCCGACAACCGAATCCGGGGGGCCATGCTTGATGAATTACGCAAAATGGACTGGCTCTCCCGCGGTCTTAGAAAGCGCATAAAAAAAATCGAGGAAGTCATGCATCATTTTGAACAACAGCACGGCAAATCCCCCACCTTAGACGAACTACAAGACAAAACAGGGATGAGCCCGGCAGAGATTGACGAAGGATTAAACGCCCTGCAAAATCAGCTTTGTCTGAGCTTTGACGCGGTTCAGCATAATTACTCCACAATTCATGAAGAAAACTGGGAAAACAATCCCCTCCCATCTACTGTTTTTCATGATATTGTTGACAAATTAAGCAAACTTATTGATGAATTGACTGAACGGGAGCGGTTGGTTCTGTCCCTGTATTATGTAGAGGAACTGACCATGAAGGAAGTAGCCCAGGTCATTAATATTACTGAGGGACGCATCTCCCAGCTCCATTCGCAGTGCTTGGCGAAACTTAGAAAAAAATTTGCAATGAAATTCGGGAACTATTAGGGGGAAAGATTCATGGCTGAAATAGACAAAAATATGCGGGTATTAATTGTGGATGACTTCTCAACCATGCGCAGGATTATCAAAAACATCATGCGCCAGTTGGGCTACAATAATATCGTCGAGGCCGATGACGGCACAACAGCCTGGGACACTCTGAATAAAGACAAAATAGATTTTATAGTCAGCGATTGGAACATGCCCAAGATGACCGGCATTGAACTTTTGCGCAAAGTAAGGGCCAGCGAGGAATTTGCTGACATGCCCTTTCTCATGGTTACGGCTGAAGCCCAACAGGAAAATATAATTGAAGCCGTACAGGCCAAGGTTTCCAACTATATTGTCAAGCCCTTTACCGCGGAAACCCTTGGCCAGAAGATAGATAAAATATTTGAATAGCGAAACGTAAAAATACCCTTTTCAGTTCCGGATAAATCTTCCGGGGAGATCCGAAAGCATGGACGAAAAACAGGCCACGGAAGAAGCCGAAGAGAATAATTCCGAACAAAACCAGGAGCAGGATTCGGTCCAACTGGACGTCAGTGGGCAGAAATTTGACAGCAGTTCGGAGAAAGTTGAGCTTGACCTGGATGATGCCCCTTTCCTGGACGAAGATTTTGAAGAGGAAAAACCGGAAAAAGAAGTAGAGCAAAAAAAAGAAAAAGAAAAGAAATCCGACAAAGAAGAATCTGAACCTCCTCTATGGAAAAAAAAATGGTTCCTGGCCGGAATCGCTCTTTTAATCCTTTTACTAGGAGGAATACTTACTTATTTTATACTCAGAGAGCCGGCTCCCAAACCCCCTCCCGCGGAAGAAGCAGAGTTAGAAAAAGCGGAAAAAAAACCATTACAAAAAATAGCACTCGATGAATTCTGGGTGCCGCATGACGTGGATGGCAAAACAATTTTTCTGACCTGCAAATTTTCCATGTCTACCCGTAACGAACGTCTTGTATGGGAGGTAAAACGAAAAAAAACAACCATTCGTGATGCTATATTTTACTACCTTAAAAACAAGGAACTCCTGTTTTTGCGTGATCAAAAAAACGCGGACAAAATCAAAGAAGACATTTTAAGCGTGATCAACCAATATTTGAGCAATGGGCGCATAACCAAGTTGCTTATCGAGGAATATATCATAAAATAAGCGCATCCCGCCCAAAATCGCCATTGGCTCGATCTAATAATCCCGGTTCCTTGACATTTCCCGCGGGTTTTCTTTCACCTGATCTTTTTGAATACTGAAAACAATCTCGCCTGGTTTCCCGGCACCGTCAAAAGGAAAAAGCCGGCCTGAATAAAATATCCGTTTAAATACATCATCGCCTTCTGAACGACGTAAAATTTGCGCCTTAAAAAGACAGACGGCATAAAAAGCAGCGTACATTGCCCGTTGTTCACTGTTAACAATAGAAATAGACCCAAAATTGCCTTGACAAAGACGATATGAACACCTTTCAACAACTGCCCATTTTGATTTCGCAGACTCCCAACCTGCAGAGGTTTCAGGTCGCTATCCAGGATGCTCCTGGAACACAGCAGCATCTAATGGGTGCGCTTGCCGTGGAGAGGCATAAACGGGCAAAACAACAGATCCCGAAAACGGATAAAACCGAAACCAATCTTTCTGTGCGTGAGGAAGATCATGAACAAAGAAAACACAAAAATATGACTCGCCAATCCCAACAAAAAAAGAACTCCGGGGACCAGGACGATATTGAAAAAAACATAGATCCCAATGTCGGCAACATTTTGAATCTGGAAATTTAAAAGATAGTTAATCCGGACAGTTGCAACCTGCCCGCTTAGCTGCCCACGGAAAAAGCATACAGAATAATGGAACCATTTCATTGGA
Organism: Thermodesulfobacteriota bacterium; assembly: GCA_051748085.1. GTDB lineage: Bacteria > Desulfobacterota > Desulfovibrionia > Desulfovibrionales > Desulfonatronovibrionaceae > CAYNNQ01. The sequence goes on along the minus strand of JBNJHA010000003.1, from coordinate 65,046 downwards.
CAATAATCGCAACCGGAATTATAGAGATTCTTCTTTTGCTCTTGGTCCTTTTTTTCTTTCTGCGCCTAAAGCGTTCGGAAAATATCCTGGATCAAATGCAGAAAAAACAAAAAACCTTTCTTGAAAAGTTGAACTTCAATGCAATACTGGAACAGGAAATGGTTCACAATTTCGAGGAAAGGCAAAAAGAGCTCATGGAGTTGGAAAAAAAACTGGAAAACCGTGCCAGTGAACTAAAAAAACTGCTGCAGATCGCGGATGGCTTCGCAAAATCCCCCCAATTTGTCCGCCAATCAATATTGAAAGGCTTGCGGCAGGGCAAAAGTATTGAAGAATTGGCTGACAATAGCGGACTTTCCCGGGATGAAATAGAACTCATCGTTGAAAGCGCGGAAAATCAAAGGAATTGATTTGATAACGATTTCAGCGGACAGCCATGTGATTGAACTCAGCATTCTAATACCAGTAAAAGACGAGGCCCCCAACATACCCGCGCTGGCATCAGAAATAGAAACTGCCTGCTCCGGTCTTCAATTAACAAGGGAATGCATCTGGGTAGATGACGCATCCAACGATGCCACGGCCAGAGTATTGCAGGACACGGCAAATAATTATCCCGGACATTACTTTCTTATACTGGATAAGAATTACGGCCAGTCAGCCGCTCTGCACACGGCCATGCAGGAAAGCAGGGGAGCGATCCTGGCAACCATGGACGGGGACGGACAAAATGATCCCGCCGACATTCCCCGGCTGGTTAATCAACTTTTAAAAAATAAAGCGGACATGGTTAATGGCAAAAGAGCCCGGCGCCGGGACACAATAATCCGCAAACTGTCTTCCAGAATCGGAAATGGATTTCGAAACATGGTAACCGGCGAAAACATCAGCGATATTGGATGTTCCATGCGGGTTTTCCGGCGAGATTGCCTCCAGGGGACATTTGTATTTCATGGCATGCACCGTTTTATACCTACCCTGGCCAGAATAAACGGATTTGAACGAATTGAAGAACTCGAGGTCAACCACAGACCCAGACAACAGGGACAAACAAGATATGGCATCGGCAATAGATTGTGGGTGGGTTTGGCGGACACGCTGGCTGTTAGATGGATGAAATCACGCCGGGTATTGCCTCAAGTAAAGACGACGAATCTTTCCAAAAGGTCTGGATCGGTATAGGTCTTTATGCGCATAAAAAATGGCAAAAATTTTAAGTATCTTTACCAGTATCCTTCAAACCCGCGCCAAAAAAAATTCCGCCAATTATATCAGATCAACGATATCGTACAAGGCTACGTTCTGGAATATATCGGAAAAAAATTCGCCATAATCCGTATTGAAGACATGAACCTCCTGGCTGATATCCGTCCGGGATATCCGGAAGGCAAGATACTTTCCTTTCAGGTAATCGCTTTATACCCGGAAATCAGACTACAGGAAGTAGATCTGACTGACCGGGACGGCATAAATATTTTGGTCTGACATGCCCGCTGACAAACTCCCAATCACACCCGATTCACCCTGGCTGGCTCCCATGGCCGGTTTTACGGACCTTCCCTTTCGGCTTATGTGCCGTGGTTACGGATGCAAGGTGGCCTGTACGGAAATGATCAGCGCAAAAGGTCTATTGTACGGAAATAAAGGTACCCGGGATCTTTTACATACCTGCCCTGATGATGTTCCTCTTGTTGTTCAATTATTTGGCTCCAACCCGGAAATAGTCGCTAAAGCCGCTTTTAACCTAAAAAAGGAACATTTTGTTTTCTTTGATTTCAATTGCGGCTGTTCGGTAAAAAAAGTTACCAAAACTGGATCCGGCGCGGCATTGCTTCTCGACCAAAAACGACTTTTCAATATCGCCCGCGAGCTGATCGCGGTCTGTGGAGAAAAAATGGTCGGGTTCAAACTCAGACTTGGATGGGACATTGCCCATACTGCATTCCTGGACATTGCCCTGGGACTTGAACAACTCGGGGCCGGATGGATAACCTTGCATCCCCGCTATGCGGTACAAAAATTTTCCGGTCATGCGGACTGGTCGGCATTGTGCACATTAAAAAAAAGACTAAACATCCCGCTTATCGCCAGTGGTGATCTGATAACGGCTGAGAATGCCATGCGCTGCCTGGAACAAACAAATGTCGATACTGTTATGTTCGCCCGGGGGGCTTTATACGATCCTTTAATTTTTACCAAAATGCTTATAATGATGAACAAGGATGAACATGAATCAACCCCCCTTCCGGATTTACCGTCCGTTTTGGCCGAACTGATCAATGTCTATCGCAAATGGTCCCCTGAAAAAAAGAGTCTCTTAAAATTACGGACCCTTGGTCCCAAAATAATTCGCGAGCTTCCCGGAGCCGGAGCTTTCCGCAAGCAGGCATGTCTTTGCCGGAACTGGAACGATATGTCTGTTTTGATAAAAGAACTTCAAGACCAGTCCAGCCATGGGGAAGACAAACTATCAGACGACAATCAACAAAAAAACGAAAAATAAAAATGACCGAAAAAAAAACAGATATCATCGTTGCTGAGACAGCTGGCTTTTGCATGGGAGTGAGCCTTGCTTTGCACAAGCTGGATGAGGCCCTGATTGAAAACAAACAAAAAAGAATCTGTACTTTGGGCCCCATAATTCATAATCCCCAGGTACTGAATAAATATCGGCAAAAAGGAGTAATTGTTCTCGCGGACGTAAATGAGGCCCAACCTGATGATCGGGTCGTGATCCGGGCGCACGGCATACCGCTTAACCGGGAAAAGGAGCTGCAGAATATTGGCTCCCAAATTGTGGACGCAACCTGTCCCAAAGTCAAAAAAGCCCAGCGGGCCATCCACGAATTAAGCCGGGACAATCATCTCCTGCTTTTTGGAGAACCTGAACACCCTGAGGTAAAGGGCCTGTTGAGCTACGCGCGCAATGACTGGACAATAATAGAAAACGAGAAACAGCTTAATATACGGCAAATCAATACAGACAGGCATTATCTGCTTACCGCCCAGACCACCCAGGACAGAAATCAATTCAGATCCGTCCGGGATAAACTGCAAAAAAAGCTTGGAAGCAAACTGCGGATTGCGGACACTATATGCGAAGCCACCCGCAACCGGCAACAGGAAGCAATTTTAATTGCCAAGCAGGTTGACTGCATGCTAGTTATAGGTGGCAGAATAAGCGGAAACACCAGGAGATTGGTCCAGGTAATCAGCGATCAATCCTTGCCCTGTCTGCATATCGAAACCGCCGGGGAATTGGACATAAACAACCTGAAAAAATATGATCGGATAGGAATCACCGCTGGAGCCTCCACCCCTGGTGACATCATCCAGGAAGTCATAAAGGCCCTTGATCCACAGGGAGTACAATATGGAACAGACCGATATCCTTCTTGAATCCGGAACTAATGAACTGGAGATTGTCGAATTTTTTATTGATGAGGGAGACGACGAACAATACCGCGGTTACTACGGAGTAAACGTAGCCAAGGTGCTGGAAATTATCAGACGCCCCAAGGTGACTGAATTGCCGCAGGTACCCCACTCTTCAGTTTTGGGGGCGTTTAAACAGCGTTCGGGAGTTATCCCTCTGGTCGACCTGAGCCACTGGCTTGGGAAAGAGAAAATCACGGATAAGGACTCCAAGGTTATCGTAACTGAATTCAACAAGATAACAAACGGATTTCTCGTATCCGGAGTGAACCGCATACACCGGGTGAGTTGGGAGGATGTCGAACCTCCCGGAGAATATGTGTCCAGCTTCAGCGATCACTCGGTTATCGGTGTCGTCCGGATAGAAGACAGAATAGTTTTTTTGGTTGATCTGGAAAAAATCGTCGGTGAAATACATCCAGGATCTACCCTGCGCCTGGATGACAATATGACTGGACACACCACTCAGGGTTATAAGGCGCTGATTGCGGATGACTCTTCTCTTTTACGCAAGATGCTTGGTACCATGCTGCACAAAGCCGGGTTCAATATAACCGAAATGAATCATGGCGGAGAGGCTTGGGAATACATACAGGAAATTAAAAAACAGGCTAAAAAAAATAAGAAAAACATAACCGATTATTTGAATATTGTTATTTCAGATATTGAAATGCCCACAATGGACGGAATGCATTTGACGAAAAACATTAAAGAAGATCCGGAACTAAAGGTTCTTCCAGTCATATTGTTCTCTTCACTGATAAGTGAAAAACTCAGACATAAAGGGGAAGCTGTGGGGGCGGATGATCAAATATCCAAACCGGAAGTTGGAGAACTTGCCCGGCGGGCTACCGATCTGATTGAAAAATATCTCGGTGAAAACCACAGAGAAAACAAGTGATGATGATCGCCGAAAACTTAATGCAGGCGTTCCCTCTTTTGTCATTCTGAGGGAGCCTTTGGCGACCGAAGAACCGTTCTTGACCGAACGGGAAAAACCGGCTGCGAAGGAATACCTTTACGAAATAGATAATAAACAAGCAGTCCGAAAGCACGGGCAGCAAAAATTTGCTGGTTCCTCGATGTTGGGTGTAGATTTTATTCGAGTGATCCTTTCTGATGTTCCTGACGAAAGGTTCGCATATTTTCCTGCCCTCGCCAAAAGGGGGAAAGCGGACCGCGGGACGGAACACAAACATAAGCTTTCAAACCAATTGGCATTGCCGATAACAAAAACTGCCTTTCTTTGGAATCAGCGAGGCCGAAGGGGGCGGGCATCCCCCTTTGGCGGGGCTTAGAAAATACAGAACCGAAAGTGCAGCAGCAAAAGGATCAGGAGAATAACTCGCAAAAATCCATGCATTCCGTCGAAGAGCCAATTTACTGAACAGATACAAAAAGCCCGGCAAGGAAATTTCGCCTTGCCGGGCTTTTTGCTTTAATTCAAGTTATAAAGTTCAGTTTTTATATATCTCTTTTTTTAAGGGCTATACGCAAACAATAAGCTGCTCCGCCCCAAGTCACGCCCAATCCCAGAATCATCATGACAATGGCCCCAAAACTCATAGCAACCTCCCGAATTTATTCATTATCCACAAATTTATCTATTCCTGTGTCCTGCCCTTTAAACATTTGCAGTAAAAAGGATACAATAAAGACCCCGACAACAACGAACCAACCCATATATACCAGGGCGTCAATTGAATATCCGCCATATGGTTCGTTTATATCGCCAATAAAATTGGCAATCGCCATGTATCCCAAAACTATGGGTGTTATGATCTTAAGGCACAACGTCCACCAGTAGCCAACTTTGAAGTCGGAAATCTTGTTCACATGTCCGCGCAAAGTTTCCGTCTTGAAAAACCAGCCCAGAAAAAGTACTTCAACCAGTACACAAAAGACGATGCCGAAATTATTGATGAAATGGTCGACAATATCCAGCGCGTAAAGACCACCGCCAGTAACAAAGATCAAGCTGGCCAGAAATCCAACCACTGTATATAAGCTCACGGTAAATTTCCGGCTCCATCCAAACTTATCAATCAAGGCGGAACAACAGGCTTCATTTATGGAAATAAACGAACTTAGCCCGGCAAATACCAAAGCCGCGAAAAACAAGGTCCCGAAAAATATCGGCATGGGCAGCAGATTAATTGCTTTCGGCAGAGTGACAAACGCCAGCCCGACTCCGGCCCCGGCCACTTCGTTTATACCAACGCCTTCCTGTACTGCCATGTAGCCCAACACGCCGAATATCATTATACCGGCCAATACGCTGAAGCCGCAATTAATAAAAACAGTCATAAACCCGTTGTTGTTTATATCCGACTTTGATGGCAGATAACTGGAATAAGTAATCATAATGGCAAAGCCCACGCTCAGGGTGAAAAATATCTGTCCGTAAGCATCAGCCCATACCTGATAATCGAGTATCTTGCTGAAATCGGGGCGGAACAGCCATTGCAGACCTTCGGCCGCTCCCGGCAGGGTTACTGCGCGGCCGACAATAAGCAAAACCAATATGAAAAGAAGCGGCATGAAAATTTTGTTTGCCAATTCAATGCCTTTTCTTACTCCACTGGAGAGTACCAGCCAGGTAAGGGCCCAGGCAATAACCACCGGTATAAAAATATGCATTTGAATGCTGCCCCATTCCATGGCTCCGCCGGTAAGTCCGAGAAAATCTCCGAAGAAAAACCCCTTGGTATCGGTTCCCCAGCCCTGACTGAAGGCCAGATAGAAATAGTCCATGGCCCAACCGATAACCGCCACATAATATATGGCAATAATAAAAGAAACTAGCACCTGCCACCATCCAAGCCATTCCATTTTTTTGGAAATCTTGGAAAAAGCCTTTGGAGCGGCGCCGCGAAATTTATGCCCGAGCGAAAATTCAAGTATAATAATCGGAATCCCCGCCGTGAGCATGGCAAAAAAATACGGGATTAAAAATGCGCCCCCGCCGTTTTCATAGGCCATGTACGGAAAACGCCAAATGTTCCCCAGGCCAATGGCCGATCCTACTGCCGCCAGAATAAAACCCAATCTGGTTCCCCATTGCTCTCTTTGTGCCATTTTTCCCCTGTCCTTTAAGTTTATTAGTTAACAGACAACAACAGAAACAAAGACTTATACTTATTCAGCCCGGATGACTTACCGCCGGCGCGTCAATTGATGGACGCCCCCGGTGTATTAACTGTATGCATTGCTGATCAATATTTCCCCCAAACGGACAAAAATCGGCAATTCAAATCCGACATCAACAAGCTGATTTATTGATTTATTTATATTCTGGTAAACCTTTTTGCTCTTATTTGTTTAAAAAATCAAGAGTAAATTTATTTTGTACGGCCTTAAAACGGCAAAAGCCGGCAAAAGCCGGCTTTTGTCTCCCGAAAAAACATCCCGAATTTCAACCGCGTCTACTGAACCTGTTCACCAATGGCGTCAATTTGGAGGCCTGTTTATACCCTTGAAATCTTGTATTTTCGGAACGAACGCGAATCAGCTCATCCTGCAGATCATCCCGCAATTTGCGGGCCATGCCTGAAATTTGATTCTGCAATTCCTGCAGCTTTCTTATCTTGTTTACCAATTCTTTCGGCTCTGAATTATTAATTTCGTCCGGCAGGTCAGAATGCAAAACTGACTCTCGCTTCATGGCGACCTGGTTGGCTCCCGATATATCCTCTTCCTCGAGCAGAGACAATTCCTCGAGCTGCAGGTCGTAAGCCTTGTCAAGACAGGAATGGGAAAAGGTATTAGTTGTATTCATCATGAACCACCTGCTTTAGTTGCTTACGCAGCCCGGCAACCTCGGCCTTCCATTCTTCCACATGCGGCAAATATTCATACTCGATCAAATCGGACAGAAGCACATAATCTTCGTTTTCCTGTACTTCAATCATCTCGGAAAAAAGTTCCGACAGCCTTTGCACTTTGGCATCAAATTCCGCCCCGGACTTCAATCGAAACTGATCACGCAATGTACCGACCATCCCCAGGAAATCCCGGGTGACCTCCAAAAGATCCTGATACATATCCAAGGCCTCGGCATCATCGGCTACCCGAAAAAGTTCCGCTACCTGACCGCCTCCTTTGCCCATCAGATTAAGAACTTTATAAAGCTCCCTGGTTATATTAACGGCCATATCCGAAGCGGCAACTGTTTTTATCTCCAATTTTTCAATTTCTCCGGTTTCCATATCCTCGGCCTGATGCGGATAAATCTCGGAAAAATTTTCATTGTTCACCAAAACATCCGTTACCACCCGATCGCCGATCTGACCATCTTCCATGATTTTAACCAGGACATCTTCCAAATTTTCATACTTGCCAATGCTGAAATCGCTTTGTTGACCGTCGATGATAATCATATTCTTCCTCCTGTATAAATTTCCTTGTATCATCCGCTCGATCAACTTTATTCAAATTTAGTGCCAAAAAGAGACAAAAGCCACTCATAGCTCCGGCAAACCTTTAAAAAATCGTGTATATCCTGTCCTGAATCCTGTGAATGAACTTTCCACAATAAAGATAAGGTGGTGAAAATTTTGCTGTTATCAAGCATTATTCCCGTTTGATGCCAATCATGCATAAACTTTTTCCGGAGTTGAGGCCGCGAATCGCGCAGCAGCATTGTTCCCCGCGTACGCAGCAGTTCAAAAACGGAACAAAGACTCTCCGCTTCCTTTCGAACTTCTTCCATAAAAGGAAGAGAAGGGCTTACAAGATCGCGTATTTCAGGAGAACGGTCATCAAGAAAAGCAGAGTAAACACGCCGTTGAATTCGCATCCACCTGCTACGATCATCCTCTCCGTCCAGGCATCTGCTCTCCAGATCCATAAGCCCGCGTCTTTTCACTGTAAGCCAGACCCTGGAACCATTTTTGGGGGCAATCGGCCATATTCCGGATTGAAGATATTCGTTTATATATTCAAATACCAATTGCGGCTGAATAACTTTTCTGCATGCATAATTATTGGAACATGCATTATCAAAGGGGCATGGATGGCAGTCCAGATCCGGCTCAAGACAAAGCGCATTTTCCATATACGGCCCGGTATCCCAGGGCTGCGCAGTGGCCAGAAAAAAAGCCAGGACGGGCACCTTTAGCCCGGCTGCAAGATGCATGGTTCCAGTATCGTTGGTCACCAACAGGCGAATATGGATTAACGTGGCGGCCAGTTCCTTAAGATTTGTCCGACCGACCAAGTTTATTGCCGGAGCCGAGGTCAATTGAAGATACCGCTCCGCCAGACCGGTTTCCTCCGCAGATCCCAGCAACACGGGGCAAAGGCCGGTATTTTCCCAAATAAACCGGCCCAATCGCGCAAAATTTTCCAGGGCCCAACGTCTCTTATCCGCACTGGCCCCAAGCTGAAAGCCTATATATCCCCGGCATCCGCCAGGCTTTTTCTGTTCCAGAATACATCCAAGGCGATGCTGCATATCCATATCGGGCCGGTTGAGAACATATTCGGGCTGATGATCGTTAATACCCGCCACCCGTAAAAAAACATCCACTAGATTAAAAGGACTGCTCCCACGCACGCCGGAAGAAGCTTCAAGATAAATAGCCCATTTATTGGAAAATTGGCCGAATCCATATTCATCAACAAAAAAACCTTCTTTGTCCTCAACCGGGATAAGCCTGCCAAGCATTTTTGAGCTGAGCGAAGCAGTAAGATTTAACAACCCGCCCCATTCATTTTGTCTTTCTATCGAATCAACCCAGTCAAAAAGAGTGGCAACCGTTTTGATCCAGGATTCATCCAACTCACGCAAAAAACGGGCTCCGGGCAAAGGAAATGTATGATCCACTCCTGCAAGCAGATCGGTTGCCGAGGCAAAATTTTCCAAACAGACCAGACCGGTGGCTTGACCATTTTTTTTTAAAGCGCTGATCACCGGCTGCGTCTGGAGAAGATCTCCAAATCGCGTCAAATTTATGACTAAAGTGCTCGTCATTATATCCAAAACCGATAACGGATTTTAAAATTCCTGTTTCCGAATTTCCAGCAAACGCTGACCGTACACTGCCTGCCCGAGTGAAATGCAGCCGTCGTTGGCCGGCAGCCTAGAATGAACCATGGAACGAAGTCCCTTTTCCGCCAGAAAAATTGGCAACAACTCAAGCATGGTCAAATTCTGCATGACTCCTCCACTCAACGCTACATCCCGAATGCCTGTTTTCACAGATGCCTCGTGCGCCCATTCAGCCAACCCCCTGGCCAGTCCAAGATGAAAACGGCGACTGACAACCGCCTTATCCGTGCCTTTTTTTACGTCCTCTACTACCGAGGCAAATAATCCCTGGCTGTCAAAATAAAGAAAATCATTACGTTGGAAACAAGCAGAGGGATAGGCCTCTTTTTCGCTCAAATCCTGAATCTTCTCCAGTAAAATAGCGGCCTGACCTTCATAATCAATGCAGCAGACAAGGCCGAGCAAGGCGGATACAGCGTCAAAAAGGCGCCCGCAGCTGCTTGTTCTGGGGCAATTTATACTTTTTTCCAGAACAGATTCAAGCATTGAATCTGCATATTCAAATTCCGCTTTCCAGGGGACCGGACAATCCATGTTCAGGCTGAACAAAAAGGATTTGGCCATTCTCCAGGGCTCTTGAACCGCCATTTCTCCGCCAGGCATGGAAACGGGAGAAAAAGATCCTATTCTTGACTGCTCCAGATTAATGGAATCGACCAGCAAAAGCTCTCCGCCCCATATTGTGCCGTCATTCCCAAGCCCGGTTCCGTCCAGAGCCAGCCCCAGACACTGCCCTTCAAACCGGTTTTCGGCCATTGCCGCGTGGATATGGGCAAAGTGATGCTGCAGGGTGAACACCGGAAGTTCGTTCTGTTCCCTTGCAAAGCGCGAGCTTAAATAATCCGGGTGCAGATCGCAGACAATGGCCTTGGGCACGGCCTGCAGAATTCCCTGCATGTGATTTGCCAATTCGACAAAAAAATCATAACTTTTTAAATTCTTAAGGTCGCCGATGTGCTGGGACACGAATGCCTGGTCTCCCTTGGTAAGACATAGCGTATCCTTAAGTTCCGGGCCCGTGCCCAAAACAATTTCCCCTGCCCGGGGCAGGAATACGGGGCTCGGCGTATAGCCCCGCGCCCGGCGATAAAAGCCGCTTTTGCCCGAACGGGAAAAGACAACAGAGTCGTCACACCGGACCAGGATATCGCGATTGTGTAAAACAAAATTGTCGGCAATATGCGCCAGTCTTTTCAATGCCTCCCGATTACCCAGGCAAATGGGTTCGGAACTGGAATTCCCGGAGGTCATGACCAAAGCCGGCGGATGATTGGCCTCGCCTGCCCGCTCCTGCAAAAATTTAAAAAGCACAAAATGAAGCGGAGTATACGGGAGCATGATTCCCACATTATTCGTATCCGGAGCTATATACGTACTGAGTCCGGGAACATTTTTTTTGCGCAGGACCACTATCGGCCGCTGTACGCCGGTCAATAACTCCTTTTCCTCCGCGCTTATATGGGCAAAATATTCAGCATGGCGCACGTGTTGGACCATGATCGCCAGGGATTTCCCAAAACGTTTTTTCCTGTCCCGCAATTTTATAAGAGCTTCATCATTGGCGGCGTCGCAGGCCAGATGAAAACCTCCCAACCCTTTTACTGCCAGAACACGGCCTTTCTGCAGAAGCTCGGCCGCCAGATCAAGAGGGTTGATTTGCATATCCACTTTTCGCCCCATACTGTCTGTCAGCCATACTTCCGGACCACATTCGGGGCACGCATTGGGTTGGGCGTGAAATCTACGGTCAAGCGGATCATTATATTCACTTCGACAGGTATCGCACATGGGGAAACAGGCCATTGAGGTTTGTTTTCTATCGTAAGGAATGGACCCGGTTATGGTGTATCGTGGGCCGCAATTAGTACAATTTATAAACGGATAAAGATAGCGGAAATTACTAGTGTCAAAAAGTTCATGCTGACAATCCTCGCAGGTGCAAACATCAGGGCTTATCAAAACCTGATGCCCTTTCTGAACAGAACTCTCGGCAATCACGAATTCCCGCTCATCCCCGACAACCTCGATTTGCCTGCTCTCCAAACGAATAATTCTGGCCAAAGGAGGCAAGTCGTCTTGCAACGTCCGCAAAAATTTATCCACTTTAGGCCCGGTTCCTTGCACCTCAATCTGCACTCCGCGGGAATTATTCAAGACAAAACCAGTCAAGGCATGTGACAAGGCCTTGCGATAAACAAAAGGCCGGAATCCTACCCCCTGAACCTGTCCGTTTATGATGAATTCCATCCTGACCATTATCTTCTTAAGCCCTTTTATACAATTTACATCCGGAATATTCTGACTTCCCGATGTTGCATGTAAATTTTATTCAAATGATCCTTTATGATGCCCCTGACGAAAGATTCGCATGTTTTCCTGCCCTCGCCAAAAAGGGGGGGGAGGGGGAACCGATTATGGCCATGCTCACACAAAGTATAAAAAATAAACTGTAAACACAGGTCGGTCAACCAGCCCTAAGACATGACAAAACCAACAACCTCGGTACGGTTCCCTTGTCCGTATGCTCCGCGCCTAATAAAATACACTCGTAAGTTTAAATCAATTTCCGGTCCGGATAAAGACCAGACAACTCATGCTTGCATCTCGCAACAATTAAGCCTAAAATTTTTTACTGTCCATTTGTAACTATTCACTACATTAAAAAGTTCACCGGTCGTTGAAGGGCCTAAAAACCTAGGGAACAATTGTTTTAAAATCTAAACCTGACAAAAAGACAATGAATATTAAAGACCACCAACTCCAAGATACTGAACCGATGCAGGAAGAGACTTATTTTGCTTCCGCTGAAACCGACAACCTTGAAAAAATAAAAAAACAAAAAGACTTGTTTCTTTCTTCCGCCCGGGCCTCTTCCGTTTTGGATGCGGTACCGGACATCCTGCTTATTTTAAATGACAAGCGCCAGCTTGTTTTCGCCAATTCAGCCCTGGCCGAAATCACCGGCAAAAGTTTAGAGGAGCTTCTCGGAAGTCGCCCGGGAGAAATACTGGGTTGCGTACACGCCCTGAACAGCAATCTGGGTTGCGGAACAACGAAATTCTGCCGATATTGCGGGGCGGTCAACGCCATCCTAAACAGCCTGGCTGGGGACAAGGATCTCCAGGAATGCCGCATACTGCGTAAAAAAGACGGCAGCACGGAAGCGCTTGATCTGCGCATCAATACCACTCCACTGACTATTAACGGCAGCCGTTTTTCGACCTTCCATCTCACAGACATAAGTCACCAGAAACGCAGGGAAATACTGGAACGCGTCTTTTTTCACGATATTTTAAACAGCATTGGCGGAATTTACGGGATAATGCAAATCCTGGCCCAGGAAACCGAGGGCGAAAACAAGGAAATGTCTGACATGGCCTTAAAGCAATGTGAATCCATAATTGAACAGATTCAAAGTCAAAAAGACCTTATGGCCGCTGAAAAAAATGCCCTGGAACTGCACATGCAGACAATAAACGCACTGGAAACACTCAAAGATGTTCATAACTTATATTCCGGGCACTTAGTGGCTGAAAACAAAGAAATAAAAATTTTACCCACAGACCCGGCACTGCACCTTCAAACCGATCCGAAAATACTTTCCCGCATACTTGGAAACATGCTGAAAAATGCATTGGAGGCCTCGAAACAGGGCCAGACTGTAAGCATCGGGGCTGAACAACACGACAAAAACATTGTTTTTTACGTGCACAACAACGCGGCGATGAATGAAAAGGCCAAATCGCAAATATTCAAGAGGTCATTTTCAACCAAGGGCAGCGGTCGGGGGCTCGGGACTTACAGCATTCGACTTTTTTCCCGGGAATATTTAAAAGGCCATGTCTGGTTCGAATCCTCGCCTGAACAGGGCACGACCTTCTATTTGCAACTCGGACAAAATCTGGAAAGCGCTTGAGATGGAAATAATCCAGATAAAGGGCGCCAGGCACCACAATCTGAAAGATATCAGCATTGACCTGCCCCGCAATCAACTGGTGGTTGTCTGCGGCCCGTCGGGTTCCGGAAAATCAACCCTGGCCTTTGACATTGTTTATGCCGAAGGTCAACGCAGATATGTGGAATCACTCTCCGCCTATGCCCGGCAATTTTTACCGCAAATGGACAAGCCCAAGGTGGAAAGCATACAGGGTTTGTCCCCGGCCATTTCCCTGGAACAGCAGACCATCGCCAAAAATCCCCGCTCAACCGTGGGTACCGTCACTGAAATCTACGACTTTCTGCGGGTCTTCTTCGCCCGGCTGGGGACTCCTTTTTGTCCGAACTGCCGGCTTCCGGTCCAGGCCCAAACCCAGGATCAGATAATCGAGCGTATTCTGGAAATAAAAGAAGGCACCAAATTCATGCTCCTTGCTCCGATAACCGAAAACAAAAAGGGAGCGCATAAAGAACTTTTAAAAAGATTCAAAGCCCAGGGGTTTGTCCGCGTCCGTATAGATGGAGAGATATTCTCCCTGGAGTCAATACCCGCACTCAATCCAAAGAAAAAGCACAACATTGATCTGGTCATCGACAGGCTGATAATAAAAGAAAAAATCCGCAAACGCCTGGCTGATTCTGTTGAACTGGCCCTGTCCCTGGGGGATGAAAAACTGAAAATCAAAATAGTGGACGGAGAAGAATTTTTCCTAAGCACAGCTGCCGTATGCCCCGAATGCAACCTTTCCATGCCCAGGCCCGAACCACAGCTTTTTTCTTTCAACAGTCCCCAGGGCGCCTGCCCATATTGCTCCGGCATTGGCAGCGTAGAGTATTTCGATCCCCGGCTTATAGCCCCGAACAAGGGATTAAGCCTGGAACAGGGAGCAATCATACCCCTGAAAAAAAAAGGAACGCTGCAAAAGTTTCTGCCCCGCCTGAAACCGCTCGCGCAAAAATATAATTTTGAATTAGATACACCATTGCGCGAATTTTCTTCCACGGCCCATGATGCTTTGTTTTACGGGGACGGGGAACTCGCTTGGGAAGGTATTGTACATATCCTCAAACAGGGATTTGAAATAGGGTTCGCCTGGAGGGATGAGTTATCCAGATTCCGCCAGAGCAGACCTTGCCCTGAATGCAAGGGAGCGCGCCTGAAACCGGAGGCCCTGGCTGTATATGTTCAGGATGTAAACATTTTTAATTTTGTGAACATGTCCGTGGACAAAGCCCTGAACTGGGTATCGACATTGAAATTTTCCGGCTTTTCATCCACGATAGCGGCACCGCTTGTTACCGAACTCAAACATCGTTTGAAATTTCTATCCCGTGTCGGACTGGATTATCTCAATCTGGCCCGGAACATGGCCACACTTTCCGGAGGCGAGGCCCAGAGAATCAGACTGGCGGGACAGTTGGGATCAGGGTTGGTTGGAGTGACCTATGTGCTTGATGAACCGAGCATCGGACTGCATCCCAGGGACAACCATCGTCTGCTGGAAGCCCTTAGCAGCCTTCGCGAACGGGGGAACACCGTTCTCGTGGTTGAGCACGACCAGGACACGATACTCAGCGCCGATCATGTTCTGGAACTGGGTCCGGGCTCCGGCGCCCTGGGCGGAGAAATAATGTATTCCGGAGATGTCGGAGGTCTTAAAAACAAGGCTGATTCTCTTACCGGAAAATATTTACGAGGCGAGCTCAGCATACCAAGACCAAAAGCGCGTAGAAAAGCATCCGATTTTTTGAGATTAAAACAGGTCCGTACCAATAACCTGAAAAACATCAACTGCCGCATCCCTCTGCAATGCCTGACCGTGGTAACCGGCGTTTCCGGATCCGGCAAAAGCTCACTTATTGTTGACTCCCTGTACAAACATTTAGCTTTAAAACAGGGAATTCGTGTCGACGATCCAGGACTTATAGCCGACATACAGGGAACTGAGCAAATCGAAAAAGTCATTTCCATCGACCAAAGTCCAATCGGCAGAACTCCCCGTTCAAATCCGGCTACATATACCAAGATATTTGATGAGATAAGAAAAATTTTCGCCGGAACCAAAGAAGCCCGAAAAAGGGGATACAAACCGGGGAGATTCAGTTTTAACGTCCGCGGCGGTCGATGCGAAGCCTGTGGCGGCGACGGTCAGATACGGGTGGAGATGCATTTCCTGCCCGATGTGTTCGTCACCTGTGAAGTCTGCAAGGGGAAACGATATAATCGCGAGACACTGGAAATTGAATACAAAGGAAAAAATATTTCCCGGGTCCTGGACATGACAGTCCGCCAGGCATCCGATTTTTTTGATAAATATCCATTATTAAAACGAAGACTTGACATCCTGAAACAGGTCGGACTGGAATATCTGAAACTCGGACAGCCGGCGACAACCCTGTCCGGCGGCGAGGCGCAACGGATAAAAATATCGCGGGAACTCGGCAAAAGAAGCCTGCCCGGAGCGATATACATATTGGACGAACCGACCACAGGCCTGCACATGCATGAAGTGGGCAAACTTATTCAGGTACTGAACCAGCTCGTGGATAAAGGGGCCACGGTAGTGGTCATCGAACACAACCTGGATGTGGTCTTCAGCGCTGATTACATACTGGATCTAGGCCCAGGCGGGGGAGAATACGGTGGGGAAATAGTTGCTGAAGGATCGCCCGAACAGATAAAAAACAATCCGAATTCTGTTACCGGAAAATTCCTGGACAACTATTGATCCCTTTTTTTGTCTACAAAGGCCTTGGTCACGCCCGCCAAAAGTCCACATATTAAGCCGAGGGCCAAGGCCCGTGATGGATTCATTCCAAACCAGCCGGCAATCAGACCGATTGAACCGCCCATTATTATCCCCCGAACAACTGCGTCTTTTTTATTCATTCCGCTCTCTCCGCTGTAAATATTAAAAACTCCAAATACCTGATTTATTCAAGGCGCTTTGTCAACATCGAATAAGGCGTGCCTCCCCATTCCCGGGCCACAGGCCGAAATCAGGCAGAGCAAGAAATTTGTTGAACAGATACGAGCCAACAAAAATTCTGCTGCACAATTACTTCATTACTTGGGAAAAACATCCTGGTATCTCCGGGCTGTCTCCAGATAAAACCGGCGATATTTTTCCGGAAGCAAAAGCTTACGGTCGGTTCCCAGAAAAATAAAAGCCTTGCCTAGTTCCCGGTTTACAGCAATCATATTTTTGATCCGGCGCCTGAAAGTTTTCTCCCTGTTTATGCCGTTGCAGTACCTAATCACTTCCTTTGCCCGGACAAAAGCCGAATGCCGCCGAAGCACCATTTCCCTGCCCGCTTCGGCCACCTGCGCAACTGTCTGCGAGTCATCCAGCAGATGCTTGCATACCTGGACAGCCGCCCGTAAATTTCCCCGGGGATAGACAAATATATTCCTGTTCGGCTCAAAAAGGTCATGCAGACCGTTGCCGCATTCCTCGGTCAATACGGCCGCCCCGCAGGCCGCGGCTTGAAATATGCGGAAATTCAATTCTCCGACCGCGCTCTGATTCAGAACAATCCGGCTTCGATTAAATACGGGCACATAATTTCCGGTATACAAAAATAGTGATAAACTCTTTTGAAAATTCTCCAGAAATTGTTTTCTTTCCGGGTTAAGCGGGGGATCCTTGGTACCCACAAAGCTGACCGGTACATCCCGAATTTTATTTTCGTCCCTGTCCCGTTGCGGATTGCAGAACAGCGGGAACCATTGCGCCTCGGGCTGTATTCTCTCCCGGCTGAACAGGTCCAGATAATCCTTCTGGGCCACGAGTATAAGATCAAAAGCGGCGCTGTAGGGGACATGCCACGGATTGCAGTATTGATCTATGGAAAAGCCTATGCACGGACAAGGCAGAGTCTCGAATCCGATAACCGACGGAGGCCGGCAATTGTCGTTCCAAAAGACGAGATCGGGGAAAAAATCATGTTTTTTTAAAATCGTCCACAGACGGTTAAGGGATATGACATGGTCCAAATGAACATCACACGCTTCGTCCGGACCGATGCACAGGACATCATGTCCCTGTTTTCTCCAGGAAGCAACCAAATGCCGCCCTTCAAGATTCAAAATTTTCATTTCCCGACTTCCTTATTCTGGATATACCCGTCTTTTCCGATCAGGACCTAGCTCCCGGATCATCCTGTCGATGCCGGGTTGAAATCTTTGTCTTTTGCCCTTAATCTATATATTTGTTGACTAACCGCTATATCGGCAAAAAACAATATTTTCCAACCGGTTTGAATTCAAAAGGTGCCTGCAAAATTGTTTCCCGAGGCAGGAACAGAAAAAGCAACCTTGAGTGTTCTCAAAATGCACTGGATTTGTCAGATTTGCTTCTTCGACTCAAGGACATGATTTTTTTGCATCCTGTTCTCCTGATTAATTTTATGCCGCGCTTTCAGGGCGAACTTGTTGATCGAAAATAAGCGGAGGATAATCACCTTGCCCCGGGAAAAAGAACTTCTGCGCCAAAAAATGATAGAACGCAGACAACGGATGAGCAGGAATGAAGTACGGGAAAAAAGCCGAAAAATAATCCGGAACCTGTTGAAGCTATCCGCGTTCAGCCCCGGGGAATCTATCGGAATGTACCTGCCGATGCAAAACGAGGTGGATACCCGAATCCTTTTTCGATACCTGCTCCATCTGGGAGCACATCCGATTCTCCCCTGTTGCCGGAAAAATGAACCGGGAAAAATGGACTTTTTCCCGGTCCGGGACAAAAACGACCTGCAAAAAGGCAAATTCGGAATACAGGAGCCATGTACCCAGGACCAATCCGCTTTTGACTGCTCCGGGGTGAATGTTTTTATTCTCCCTGGAGTTGCCTTTGACCGGCAGGGATATCGCCTGGGGTTCGGCGGCGGATATTATGACCGCTTTCTGACCCGCGCTCACTTCAGCATGCTTGTGGGCGCCGCCTATCATTTCCAGCTTCTCCCCGTACTTCCGGTCGAACCCTGGGATCAGCCGGTTAATTATGTGGTAACGGAAAAGGAAATCCACAACGCATCAAACGGTAATAAATCGCCGGCCAAAAGCTTAAACTGGCAAAAAAATCAGTGAACAAATACACCTGCTCTATTGAACAAGGAGACGTTTTTAAATGCCCACAAACCAAATGATCCCTTTTTCTTTTCCCCGTCTGCCGAACGTGGGTTGCGCTTTTGGAACCGCGATTCATGAACATGGCGGCGAAAAAGACACAAAAAACCGGAAAAATCCAGCTATATCCCGGTCCACAAATTTCGCCGTGCGCAGAGAACTCAGCCAGGTGCATGGAACATTTGTCTTTTTTGAGCCTACAGAAGAAGACAGGATGAAAGAAGGGGACGGGTTGGGCACTTCCAATGCCGGGGAGGGTCTGATTATAAGGACTGCGGACTGCCAGCCGATCTTGGCCGCGCATAAAAGCGGCAAGTATATCCTGGCCCTGCATTGCGGATGGAGAGGAAACCGGGACGGATTCCCGGAAAGCGGCATCCGAAAATTCTGTGCGTTTTACGATTTAAATCCCGGGGACCTCATGGTTGTGCGCGGACCGAGCCTTGGCCCCGGCTGCTCGCATTTTCACGATTTCGACGAGCATTGGCCCCGATCCATGCGCGGCTATTTCCATGCTCCCACCGGATGTATGAACCTGTGGCACCTCACGCACGATCAGCTGCTGCAGGCCGGGGTCCAGGCAAAAAACATCTTCAGCCTGGATCTCTGTACAATGTGCCTTAACAGCCATTTCTTCTCCTATCGCCGGGACAAAGACCGCAGGCGCATGGAAAATATCATCTGGATCAAACAATGATCAGCCGGTTTTTATCCCATATCCCTTGAGTTTGCGATACAGTGAACTCCTCTCTAAACCTATCTCTGAGGCCATGCGGGAAATATTGCCCCCGAATTCTTCCAATTTATCCCGCAGATAAGCGGCTTCGAATTCAGCCCGGGCCTGTTTAAAATCGTTACCAAAATAAATATTCTGCCCATCATCATAGTCTGCAAACGATTCATTGTCCGGCTCTCCGGGCGCGAGCATTGCCTTGCTTATTTCCTGCCCCGGATATAAGATGTATAAACGTTCAATAAAATTTTTGAGCTCCCGTACATTGCCCGGCCAAGACTGCTCCTGCAGCCAGTTTATGGCTTCCCTGGAAAAAGTCAGCGGCTTAAAATTATGTTCCTTTGAAAATCCGTCCACAAATTCTCGCAGCAACACCGGAATATCCGACAGGCGTTCCCGCAATGGCGGAACATGAATGGGGAATACATTCAGCCGGAAATACAAGTCCTTTCTGAAGCGCCCGGCCTGAATCTCCTTTTCCAAATCTTTGTTGGTCGCGGCCACAACCCGAACGTCCACATGAATCGTTTTTCCACCGCCGACACGTTCAAATTTCTGCTCCTGCAGAATGCGCAATATCTTGGCCTGAGTCTTCATGCTCATGTCACCGATTTCATCCAGAAACAGTATCCCTCCGTCAGCTTTTTCAAATTTTCCCTGCCTGGAATCATTGGCGCCGGTAAAAGCCCCTTTTTCATGGCCGAATAGTTCCGATTCAATGAGTTCTTCCGGAATGGCGGCGCAATTGACCGCAATCATCGGCTTATCCGCCTGTCTGCTGTTGGCGTGTATTGCCCTGGCCACGATTTCCTTGCCTGTTCCATTCTCGCCGGTAATCAGCACCCAGGAATTAACAGAAGCGACCCGGGAAATAACCTGTCTTAGATTTTGGACGACTTCGGATTTTCCGGATATATCCGTTACGCCTTTATGCTTGATTTGATTGCGCAAAGTTCTGTTTTCCAACTTAATCTTTCTGAATTCCAAGGCTTTTCCAACAGAAACCAGCACCTTTTCCAGGGACAAAGGCTTTTCAATAAAATCAAACGCACCATTTTTGATCGCCTTCACCGCGGTTTCTATATTGCCGTGCCCGGAGATCATAATCACCACACTGTCCGGATAATCCGACTTCAATTTTTCCAGAACCTGCAATCCGTCCATACCGGGCAGCCAGATATCCAAAAAAACCACATCGGTATCCCGCTCAACTTTCTGCAGGGCTGTTTCCCCGTCCGGAGACTCGTCTATCGTGTAGCCTTCATCTTCAAGAACACCGCGCAAAGAGAGACGGATATCCTCTTCATCGTCCACAATTAATAATTTTTCTGCCATAACTATTTCCTCAGCCCGTCATGGGCAATTCGACCACAAAAATGCTTCCCCGCGGATCATTCGGTTTTACCCGGACATATCCGTGATGATCGGAAATGATTGATTTAACGATTGTCAGCCCTAAACCGGTCCCTATTCGTTTACGCGAATAATACGGCTCAAATATTCGGGAACGCTCGTCCGCAGACAGGCCGGGTCCGTTGTCCATGACCTCAATGGTTACCTTCTGAACTGATCGGTCATGAAAGACACGCACATGGATATTTCCCGGCTCCGGACTGTCGTTCAACGCTTCCGCCGCGTTCAAAAAAAGATTCATGAACACCCGTTTTATCGCTTCACGGTCAAAGTTAAAGCCGGGAATGGCGTTGTTGAATTCAATGCTCCATTTTATGTTGCTGTGGCTCTGATTGAACTCCTCAACAAGCTCCTCCAGCAAGGGCGCCAGGTAATCAAAACGCGGTTTAAGCTCCGGAAGTTTGGCAAAAGTCGAAAACTCACTAACCATCTCTTGAAGATTCTCCACCTGCCGGACAATCAATTGCGTGCATTGATCGAAAACAGGATCATCGGCCTTGAAGGAAAACTTTTTTTGCAGACGTTGTGCAGACAATTTTATCGGCGTTAGGGGATTCTTGATTTCATGGGCAATTCGCCTGGCCACTTCTCTCCAGGCGGCAAGTCTTTGCATCTTTTCCAATTCAGTCACATCCTCAAAAACCGCAACAATACCTCCGTCTCCACCATGTTCCGGATGAAGGACCAAAGCATTGACCAGCAATTTGACCATCTTGCCGCCAATTTCCATATCCAGTTGCTTTTGCCAGCGGCTTCCAGGGATCTCAGTCAATTGAGTGTACATTTCCTTGATAATCTGACCGTATTCAACTCGAAGCAAATCTGTTGGGGAACAACCGATAATACGATCCGCCTCGACACCCAAAAGATATTCGGCAGCCTTATTTACTGTGGAAATTCGGCCTTTAGTATCAAGCGAAATTACTCCCGCGGTTATATTGTCCAGCACGGCCTGCATATATTCGCCCCGCGATTCCAATTCCCGGTTCTGCCTGGCAAGCACTTCATTGGCCTGGGTAAGGCTGGTCTGCATCTCCTGCAGATCCCCGGCCATGGCATTAAAGGAACTGACTAGAAGCCCCAGTTCATCATCGGATTGATCTTCGAGTCGGACATCAAGATCTCCGCGGGCGATCCGTTGCGTACCCGCGGCCAGGGCCTGAACCGGCGCGGAAATTTCTTTGGCCACTTTAAAGCCAAACCAGATGGACCCCAGAATTATGAGCAAGGTCATAATCCCCAGAATTGTATACAAGGCAACCTTTAACGGGTATTTAAGGGTCTTTAACTGTTTGTATTCCTCAACGCCCCGGACTATGCCGTCCAGTTTAGCCAAAACATCCTGTTCAAGGGTGGAGCCCAATATTAAAAAACCGCTTTCCCCTTTGTCCACTGGATTGACCCCCAGCACCAGATCCCCTTTCTGGCTGGGCCAAAGCCCCGTCCAGTACTCCGGATTTTTCTTCAATTCCTTCCAGGGAATTTTTCCATCGAGGAGTGACCAGTGCTTGTCCCACTCTTCCGATTCATGCCAGTTCTGCTTCTTCAGCCCCGGACTGACAACCCCAATCAGGCTCAAATCATATTCATTCCATTTTTTTGCAAGGAATTTATTCATCCCCGGGCCGCCCCATAGAAAACGCTCTTCCCTTATTGTTTTCAGAATCGCGTCAGACTTGTATTCCAGATCCTCCTTGGCAGTATTGTAAAAGGCTTGGCCGACTTCCAGGGCCTGCTGCATGGAACTCTCTACCTGGGCCTTGAACCAGTAGTCCACGGAAGTCTGGACAAAACGAACGGCGACAATGAACATCAAAAGAGTAGGAATAATTGAAAGAGACATAAATATGAGCACAAGCCTTGAACGCAGCCGATACCCCAGGACCTTGCGCTTTCTCTCGACCAGAAGTTTAAATATATTACGCAGGACAAGAAAAAGGACGAGAAGAAGCAGAATTATATTCAGATTGAAAAGCCCTAAAAAAAGATATGAATTAACTCCGAAATATTTAAGTTCTATCCAGGTGGAAGCGCCAATGGCGATTATACCCAAAAAAGCGAGAAACAGCTCCCGTTGTCGCTTTTTTCTTTCCCTGGTCGCCGCATCCATAATGCGGATCGAGGAATCATTCATAGCAATTTGTCCCTGCCTGCCTCATTGGCATAAAAAATGCTGATTTTAGTTTCCATTTGGAAGTTTTTGCTTTTCCAAATGGAAACTAAATCAATAATCAAACTGCATCTCATAATAAACCGGGTCGATTAAATCCCATGACCAAAAAAATAAAGTACTCTTAATCCACCCCGGAACATCATTTATTTTGAGAGTAATTTTCAAGGAGACCGAATATTTTTGCCCAGGAAGAATATTATCCCAAGAGCATAGCGGAATCCTGAAGCTGTTGAAAATTTGCTGCATATTTTTTTTATCGATTTTGTCCAAAACAATCCTTTCGTCAGGAAATGTAAAAATATACCTCCCTTTGAGCATGTCCTTGCTTATATTACAAATATAAGCTCCGCTTCCGATCTGCTCGTCCCAAATGTACCTGCGCATCCGATGCAATTCCGCCCGGCAGGCCAACTCAAGTTCATCCCCATCGTCCAGCGCGGACCGGACAATGCTTGCATCCGGTAGATCAAGACCAAAACCGATCTCGGCCGTTTCATTCGTATTATCCAGGACAAACCCCCGTAATTCAAAACCGGAGGCAGTACCAGACAAAATGCTCAACCCAAGCATCAAACACAATATAAACAACAACTTGATTTTCATTGATATTTTCCAACATTTTCAGCTCGGCCCGAAGACGGATAAAAACAAGTGCATCCTTCGAGACAAGGCATGGTTTTCTTAATTTTAATGCAAGTATTCATCGTTCTCGTAAAGCAGACAACGCCCGTTCATAAAATGTGAGTTCTTTGAACCGCGTACATAAATTGTAATTTTCAAGCACAAAGCAACCGATTTCAGCTCCTATGCGCACCCGGAGTTTTTTATCCCACTTCCCGAGGGTCAAAATTCTTCACCGCTCTTTTAAACCGGGCGGATATCTCGCTGTCATTTTCCGCATAGCGCAACAGAATATACATATTCAGAATCTCAACAACCTGTCTATTGTCTGTTTTCCCCTGAACAAACCGGCAAAAATCAAGCGGCCCCATATATGCTGGCCGTTTTATTCCCGCTCTGGCCATCTTGGAGCAAAACACCCCGTATTGTTCCGCGACAGGATCTTTATCTCCAGAACATAATAACCTGCAGACAATCTTGAACAAAAAAAATGTTGCCGCAAAAACTCCAGATAATATCGCCAATATTTTTACTATCCCAAGAAGCGATGAATTGTCCAATTTGAAACGATCCAGCAATTGATTCTGTTTTTTATATGTATAATCCAAAACCCATGTATTCCAGGCATTATTCGCGGCATCCCAGGCCATTGCCACTCCGTGCAGCCATCCAAATGCCTCTTCAAACGCATTTCCTCCAGGCAGGCCTCTGTCCTGTGAATTTCCCAAAGCATCAAAGCCTTCCTCCAGGCGCGTGGGGGAAACCAGGGCCACGGGATCAAAACGCTTCCAGCCTTCTTCTTGCAGATAAACCTCGGTCCACGCGTGTGCGTCTTTCTCCCGAACAAGAACATAGCCGCCGAGCGGATTCATTTCTCCCCCCTGATATCCGGCAACCACCCGGCTCGGAATCCCTGCGGCACGCATCAAAAAAGCAAAGGAAGAAGCATAATGTTCGCAAAACCCCTTCCTTTTATTGAAAAGGAATTTATCTATATAATCTCCATGCATGACCCCGGGCTGCAATGTATAGGTAAAATCATTTGCGCGAAAAAATTCAAGGGCGTTTGCGATCTTCTGTTTTGCCGGAAGATCCTTCCACTTCCTGCCCATTTTAAACGCCTGCGGATTATTCCCTTCGGGCAACTCCCGATAAGGCCGCAAATTTTCGGCAACCAGGGTGGCATCCGGATCAAAGACCAAAGACAAATTCTTTCTTTGTCTGACCCTGTGCTTGAATTTCAAAAGTCCGTAACAATCCGATTCTACATTGCGCGGCCATTCGAGAGGCAATCCCATGGCCGGGAGCCAATAGCCATTATGTTTTTCCAGATTCAACCGGCAACCGACCCTGCTCGTACTTCTTTCCATTTTTTCTTCGCCCGGACATTCAGCGTATCTTTTCCAAACTATTCCGTCATAGTCCCCAAAAACCATACAGCGCCAATATCTATCGCCGGTTTCAGGGGTATTTTCCAAAAACCTGACACGAAAAACCGGCTTGTTTGACATCGCCAGACTGCTTATTTCCCCCGGAGCTAAAAAATCGCTCATGCCGGAAATGCCTATGCTGGGAACCCGTTGCAAACCAAACAGACTGCCTTGGATGCGCGGGAAAAAAACAAAAAGTATAATCGCCAGGGGAAGCGCCTGAGCCAGTATTAACAGCACGCGCTTGACATCATGCGACCAATGTCCCTGGCCGCGGACCACCCGGATTAAAGCAACGGTATTGATCAATGCCGTCAAAAACATATACAATCCGGCCAGAAAGGATTGAAAATAAAGAACCGTGGTCAGAATCAGAAAATAGTTGAGGAGACAAAATACTTTTTTGTCCCGTTCACTGCCAAGTTCAAGCAATTTCAGGCCAAGCAGACCCACGAGCAATGCAGTTCCGGCATCACGGCCTATTGTGCCCCTGAAAGTAACCACTGTAAGCAGGAAAAGAACCAGGGACAAAATCCGGACAATCCATTTGCCCTTTCTTTTTATTCGTTTGCTGCCCGCAAACGCAAAAACAACCAGCGGTCCCGCGAAATAGACAATCGACCACCATGGAAGATGTCCCAAATGAGGCACAACCGCGGTGATAAATGCGCTGATCAGCCAGAAAGTCCAATGGTCGATCTTTTTAAACATATTATATTAGGCTCTCCTGCGAAGAGAATAATTTTTCGCGTGCAACCTATAAATACTCACCGCTGCAAAGACGCAGCTGCAAAAACTTATTTTCTGCAGGCGCATCTTCAAAAGGGATAAAAAGCAAGATCACGCAGGCAATAAAACATAAAATCCATGCCCCGTCCCGGTCCAAGCTGTTTATCCGGAAGGACGATTTCATATAAGCTGCCGCGTGATTCGGCCTCCAAAATCAGGGAAGTAAGCAGGCTAATCTTGTTTTCCGGATCGTCTGGCGGTAAATCCGGCCAAAGAAACTGCAGAATCTGTCCGCTGTCTCCGGAAAATTCCTTGCTGCGCAACCCGAGACCCTTGGCCGAAGCTTTCCAGGCAATTACCTGCCTGCGGTCTCCCGGCACATATTCGCGCAATCCGGAAAATTCATCCCGGTTGGCAACCCCTCCGGCACTCATGGCTTTTGCAAAACAGGCAAGGACATCTTGCCGCGGCTGATATTTAGCCGGGTATATAAGTGTATGCTGATTCAGCCTGACACGATGCCAGGTCCTGAAGATACCGAAAGGATAGTCCGAACTGAAGATCAATTCGGGCATGATCAGCGATCCTCTGTGTGCCGCGTGGTACATAACCCGCACCGTTTTTTCCTCATCCGCTTTCAAGGCAACATCCAGATTATCACCTTTGGTGCTTTCCCGTGGCCGGATACAAACTTTACACCTGTTTCGTCCCGCGGGCCTAAGAACAAGAGAATACACCAGCGTCTCTCCGGCAAAAACCGGCTCGGATTTAACAGAAGTCAACTGAAGATTCTTTAGTTGGGCATGCGTGTGGACGGCAGAAACCAGACCCATGGATATGAGGATAAAACCCAGGGCAAAGGCCAGATTATTATTATAATTAATGGCCGCTATCAGAACGGCAACAAGCACGGCCGCGAAAATCAGTCCAAAACGCGTGGGCAGGATAAAACAATACTTAGCTGGAATCGCGTAAGGAAGATTTACAGGGGCTGAACCTTTGAATAAAAATTTCAATTTATCCGGAGCAAACCGCTTGTTCATACAGGCACAGGTATTTGCTTAAGAAATTCCGTCAACTGGCTTTTATTGAATTCACGCCGACTCTGAGCATCGCGCAGGCGATGCCCGGCTACCGGAACGAATACGCGTTGCACATCTTCGGGCAGGACATAGGCCCTGTCTTCCATAAAAGCGCGCGAGCGTGCCGCCTGCAGTAAATTCAACCCGGCCCGGGGTGAAAGGCCGGTAATGATTCTGTCATGTTGTCTGCTGAAATCCAGAATATCCTGAATATACGCGAGCAAGGCCTCCGTAGCCTTAATGCCGGAAATTTCATTCTGCACCCGCAAAACCTTGTCCGCGGAAAGAATCGAAGAGAGAACTTCCGCTTTTTCTTTCATCCGCCCGGCCCTTAAAAGTTCGCGCTCGGCGTCATAGTCAGGATAGCCTATTGTAATCCGCATCAGAAAACGGTCCATTTGTGATTCCGGCAGCGGAAAAGTGCCCGCCTGTTCTTGCGGATTCTGAGTGGCAATCACAAAAAAAGGTTCTTTAAGCTTTCTGGTTTGACCTTCGACACTTACCTGTCCTTCTTCCATGGCTTCCAGAAGGGCGCTTTGCGTCTTGGGAGTGGCCCGATTTATTTCATCGGCCAAAAGAATATGAGTGAATACCGGGCCGGGATGAAAAACAAATTGCGCGTTTTTTTGTTCATAGACTCCCACACCGAGAATATCCCCGGGCAATAAGTCATTAGTAAACTGTATCCGGTTGAAATCAAGTCCAAGAACCCGGGCCAGGGCATAAGCCATAGTGGTTTTGCCTATCCCTGGTAAATCTTCGATAAGCAGATGGCCCCCGGCAAAAAGGCAGGTCAAAGCCAGTCTGATCTCTTCCTCTTTGCCCAAAACGATCCGGCTTACGCTTTTTGTTATATCGCTTACAAAATCGGACATAGCTTAGGTTAATAAATCAGACATGGAATACAAACGACCGGGCTGCTGCGAAGACAGCCACTTGGCGGCCCTTAAAGCTCCCTGAGCAAAAGTCTCGCGGGAATGCGCCCTATGGGTGACTTCTATTCTTTCGCCCGGCCCAAAATAAAAGACGGTATGATCACCAACAACATCACCGCCGCGCAGGGTTTGCACCCCAAGCTCATCCTGTTTTCTCTCTCCGATCATTCCGTGTCTGCAAAACTTCCCGTGTTCGTCCATATTCATATTTCTGGCCTCGGCCAGCACCTCGGCAAGTTTAAGGGCGGTTCCGCTCGGAGCGTCTTTTTTATGTTTGTGATGGGTTTCAGATATTTCCACATCATACTTCTCTCCCAGCAACTGGGTTAATTCAGGTAAAATCTTAAGCAGCGTATTTATGCCGACACTCATATTCGGTGCCCAGAAAAGCGAAGTGCTTGCGGCGACCTTTTCCAGCTCTTTGACTTGCGAGGCGGAAAAGCCGGTTGTGCCCAAAACCGCTCCACAAGAAAATGTATCACAATTTTGAACCAATTCCATACTCGCATCCGGCGAGGTAAAATCAACCACGATGGCCCCGGAATTATTTTTCAGGGCTTTTTTTACATCGGTAAACACCTCGGCCCCGAATCTATCCAAATCCTGTTCAAAGCCCGGACGTTCGATTACAGCCAAAAGTTCAAGATCGGCATCGGCCTTTGTCAGTTCCGCGATTGTCGTCCCCATCCTGCCGTTTGCTCCGGTAACTATTACAGAAGTTGGCATACATCCTCCTTATGAAAATCTAGTGTTTGAAATCCTGTTTTTCTTTATTTATCAGCTTTTGAAATTCCTCTTCCCCCAGAACGGGTACTCCTAATTTTTTCGCCTTGGCCAGTTTGCCGCCCGGCTTTTTCCCGGCGACCAGATAATCGACCTTTGAGGACATGGCTGAAATTACCCGCCCACCGAGATTTTCCACCTTGCTTTTGGCCTCCTCCCGGGTCATCGAATCCAAGGACCCGGTCAATACAAATCTTTTGGCGGTCAAAAATGATTTTTCGGCGGTGCTTTCATTTGTCTCTCCGCTTTCCGGCCAGACGCCCAATTCCTTGAAGCGTTCAAGCATTTTTTTATTCTCCGGATTGGCGAAAAATTCCTGGATGGAAGCGGCTATCTCCGGGCCGATATCCTGTATATTCTGCAATTCATACTTCCCAGCCCGGGACAGTTCATCCGGATTTTTAAAATGCCTTTGCAGGGATTTGGCTGTCTGTTCGCCGACAAGTCTTATGCCCAACGCGGCCAGAAACCGGTGCATGGTCACCTTGTTTCTGGCTGTTTCAATTGCACGGATAATCTTATCCGCCAGTTTTTCCCCCATCCGGTCCAGGGGAAGCAAATCACTTCTGTTCAGGGTGAATATGTCGGCCGGGGATCTTAATATTTTATGCTCGACAAGGATTTCAATCCATTTTCCGCCCAGTCCCTCAATATCCAGACCGCTTTTGGATACAAAATGTTTAAGGGCCTGGACAAGACGGGCCGGGCAGGAAAAATTCACACACCGTACCGCGACCTCCCCGGGGAGACGAACGGCTTTACTGCCACATACCGGACAATTATCCGGGAAAATGAACTTCTTCTCGGAACCGTCCCTTTTTTCAAATACCGGACGTACCACTTCGGGGATCACATCCCCGGCCCTTTGCACTATTACTTTGTCTCCCAGATACAGCTCCTTGGCCTTGATTTCATCCTTATTGTGCAAGGTCGCCCTGGACACGGTAACACCACCAATCTGCACCGGTTCAAGCTCTGCCACCGGAGTAAGGACCCCGGTTCGGCCCACCTGAATGCGGATATCTTTGAGCACGGTCTCGGCCTGCTGCGCCGGGAATTTCAAGGCCAGGGCCCAGCGCGGAAAACGGGAGGTAAATCCGGCCCGATTCTGGGCCTCGAGAGAATCCACCTTGACTACCACCCCGTCGATTTCCACAGGAAATTCATCGCGTTTGTCCCGAATATACTTAAAATAATCAAGTACTGCCCGCCTGTCCGGACAAAACCGACCTTCCGGGGCAGTGGACAGGCCCATTTTTCGCAACCCGGCGGCAATTTCGGATTGTCTGTTCCAACCCGGTTTATTCTCCCCCCGATCCACGCGTCCCACTCCGTAGGCATAGAAAAGGAGGGGTCTGGAGGCGGTAATCCTGGAATCGAGTTGACGCATGGACCCGGCTGCGGCATTGCGCGAATTGGCGAACGCCTTTTCTCCCCTGTCCACCTGCCGGGAATTGAGACGATAAAAATCGTCCTTTTTGATGACCACCTCGCCCCGGACCTCGAGATAATCGGGGATCTCCGCCCCCTGAAGAAGGCGCAGGGGGACATTGCGCAAAGTACGGGCGTTCGCGGAAATATCTTCGCCGATATATCCGTTGCCGCGTGTCGCCGCGCCAGTCAAAACCCCGTTTTCAAAAATCAACTCCACGGCCAGGCCGTCCAATTTGGGATCAACCCAAAATTCCATGTCCTTTTCATCCAGATATCGATAAAGTCTTTGCACGAAATCTTCAAATCCGGACGCGGAAAAAGCATTGTCCAGACTGTACATGGGAACCCCATGTTCGCGCTGCTTAAACTCGGAAAGCGGTTTCCCGCCTATTTTTTTGGTCGGGGAATTGGGATCATCAAGCTCCGGATTTTCTTCCTCCAATTGTTGAAGTTCCTTGAACAGGGCATCATATTCCGGATCGGAGATAAGCGGGTCATCCAGGACATAATAACGATAATCATGATAGGTTATAAGCCGCCGCAGTTCATTAATCCGCTCGGCGGGATTCTGCTCGTTCCGCTTCATTTACAAAATCTCACGCAGTCTTTCCAGGTTATCCTGCTTGCCCACGGCGATAAGTGTATCTCCGGAGTCAAGCACAGTTCGGGGCTGGGGATTAAAATTCATATCTCCGTCTTTATTTTTAATTGCAATGATAATCAGGTTATACTTGGGGCGAATATCAGACTGAATAAGATCCTTACCGACCAAAAACGAACCGGGGGTTATTTCCAGCTCTTCCATTAACAAATCGAGGTTCTTGCCCTGCATGGCCAATTCCAGAAAATCGGTTACGGTAGGCCGTAAAACAATCTGAGCCATGCGCATGCCGCCGATTATATGCGGGGTAAGCACCCGGTCTGCTCCGGCGAACTTAAGCTTTTTGATTGAATCTTCCCGCTCCGCGCGGGCAATCAATGTAATTTCCGGGGAAAGTTGCCGGGCGGTGAGAGTCACATAAACATTTTTGGATTCCTGGTTAAGCGTGGTGATAAGGGCCCGGGCATTCATCAGGTTGGCCGAAAGCAAAACCTGATCAGAAGTCGCGTCCCCCTCAATAAATAAATGCCCTTCGGATTCCAATTGTTGAATTATTTCCGGATTGTTTTCCACGACAACTACTGAAAAACCCTCTTTTTTTATCTCCCCGGCCACTACTGATCCAATGCGGCCGAACCCGCAGATTATAAAATGATCTTCCAGCGAACCTATAATCTTTTGCACCCTGCGTCTCCCGATAAAATTTCTCAAATGACCCTCAACAATAACCTGAGTAAAGGAACCTACCAGATAAGCAAAACTGCCGACTCCAAGAAGAATAAGAATGGAAGTAAGCATCCTGCCCGTTTCACTAAGAGGTCTTACTTCCGTAAAACCGACAGTGGACAGGGTAATCACCACCTGATAAAAACTGTCCAGCCAGCCCCAGCCCTCAACGAAAACAAAAATATACAATCCAAAAATAAAAACCAGACTCAGAAATATCCCGCCGCTGATCACGGGAAAAAACATTCTGTGCCTGAATCTCCACTGGTATATTTCCCGGGAAAGCTTCTTGATCCACTTACCCTTGTGCCTGGAATTCCGTTTTTCTTTGTTCATGATCACGCTAAGCTACCCAGACTGACAGCCGGGAAACAACTTCCATGCTAAACTCTTTGGACTTTTGAATAGATATCGGTCGGTTGAAATTGTCAACAACGGAAATACCCCTGCATAAATCCAAAACACAGGCCCGTCCTTTTTCAAATGGTACAGGCCGCACGGTCAGTCACGCGTCTGTCCCTGGCCGAAAGCGACAAATTTAGAACTTGTCAATTCGTGCACCCCCATCGGGCCGTAGGCATGTATTTTTGAGGTGGATATCCCGATTTCCGCTCCCAACCCGAACTGCCCCCCGTCATTGAACCGGGTCGACGCATTGACCAGAACCGCGGAAGCATCTATTTCCCGCACAAAACGCATTGCTCTGGAGTAGTCATTGGTTACGATCGCCTCGGAATGATTCGAGCCATAATCATAAATATGGTCGCTGGCCTGCTTTTGGGATTCGACAATGCGCACGGCCATTTGCAAGGCAAGAAATTCCCGTCCCCAATCACTGTTTTCCGCCGGGAAAGCCGTCTCCCCCAAATAAGGCAACGAAGCGGCACAGGCCTTATAAACAACGTTGTCCTTTTTCAAATATTCCTTCAGCCTGGGCAGGAATTCGGGTGCAATGTCCTTGTGCACCAGAAGACATTCCAAGGCATTGCATACACCGGGACGCTGCACTTTGGCATTTCTGACTATCTCCAGGGCCATATTTAGATCCGCATCATTGTGCACGTAAATATGACAGACACCCTTGTAATGTTTTAGAACCGGCATGGTTGCCTGCTCTACAACCGTTCGAATCAATCCTTCGCCTCCACGCGGGATGACCACGTCAATATATTGATCAAGACTCAGCATTTCCTGCACCGCCTTTCGATCCGTAGTCGGGATGAAAGCCACGGCATCTCCGTTTAGTCCGGAATCGTTTAACGCCCGTCCAAGGATACCCGCCAGGCATTTATTGGATTCAAAGGCTTCGGAACCGCCACGCAAAACCACTGCATTCCCGGCCTTTAGGCACAAAATAGCAGCATCTATTGTAACGTTTGGCCGCGATTCATATATAATCGCTACGACTCCCAGGGGAATTCTCATACGTCCCACCTGCAGCCCGTTTGACAGCCTGTTCATCCGTTCGATTTCCCCCACCGGGTCTTTAAGAGCAGCCACCTCTTCGCAGGAAACAGCCATATCCTCTATAGTTTTCCCGGTAATACGCAAACGGTCTAATCGCGCGGCGTCAAGCCCTGCGTCTTCAGCTGCTGCAAGATCTTTTGCATTGGATTTTATTATTTTTTCCTGTTCATTACGCAAAATATCAGCCAACCGGACCAGAAAGGCATTTTTTTCCCGGTCTCCGGCCTGGGCCACATCCTTGCCCGCCTGCTTTGCATTTCGGGCCAGATCGATTATTCCGCTCATAACTAACTCCCGGCATATTACTTTGTTATGAATTTCCCTGGATATGCTCATTTTCGAACACTAAAACAATTATTCATCCATCCGGAATTTTGCATAAAAATCGTAACTGTTCACAGCGCATAAAAAATTTGGCGAACAGATACGTATTTTCTTTACCTCTAGCAAAAAATGCATTCATGCACAATCCATTACCCTCCGCCATCCGCAGGGTTCATTTTAAACGCCTTTATCCAGCAGTTTAAACATTTTGACTCAGTTGCGGATTTATATCGATTTAAAAAATAATTGCTGAAAAACCCCGGGTCGGGTTGAAGATGCAGAAAGGTTGGCAATGCGAGCAAAAATATACTCCGGTTTGAAAGACGGATAAACGCCGTCCTGCTGTCGGGGGTGAATATTGCTTATAATCATCCGGAGTAATATTTAAAATTTCTGAATCAGAATTACGCCGGCCAGCAAAAATAATACCCCCATGACACGCGGCATGGAAACTGAATGAATCGGATATCCCAGCCATCCAAAATGGTCCAGAATAAGGGAGGCCACCATTTGCCCGCTGACCAGAAGCGCCAGAAGAGTTACCGCTCCCAGTTTGGGAGCCAGAAAAATGGTCGCGGTCACGAACAGCGCCCCGAGAAAGCCCCCACACCATTTCCAGAGAGGAATGGATGCCGCCGCGGCAATGCCGGGCATGGGCAGACGCAGCAAAAAACTGGTTGCAAGCAGAGCTGTCGTGCCGATCACGAATGAAATCAGGGCTGCCGTCAGGGATCCTCCGACATGTTCACTCAACTGGGCGTTAACCCCGGCCTGGACCGGCATCAAAAGTCCGGCGCCAAGCGCCAGAAAAAGATACAAAAAATCCATCATGACTTCCTTATAGCTGGGGATAATTGCCGTTTACGGTCCGCTCTTGCAGGCAGAGGAACGCCATTGACTGCCAACAACTCCCAGAAACACCAAACCGGCACCCATAAGCTGTTTAGAATTAAAAGTTTCCCCCAGAAAAAGCCAACCCAAAAAAACCGCAAAGACCGGAATAAGATTTATAAAAACCGAGGCCTGACCAGCCGGAATTATACTCACGCCGTAGTTGAAAAGAGTATAACCAACCAATGTCACCACTACGCCCAAATAAATAACACTTATTACCGCCGGCAGGTAAAAATCAGTCGGCAAGGTTTCCGAAGAACAAAAAAAGAGAATTCCGAAAAAAACAGAGCCGACAACGGATTGTACACAGGCCAGAAATAAAGGATGGTAGTTTGCGCCTAGTTTTCGGGCCACAATAGTATACCCGGCTGCGCAAAGCATGGCCATAAATTCGAGAATATTCCCGGCAACCGGATTTGGAGCCGATGCGCTGGAACTACTCTCGACACTGATCCAGACCACTCCCAGAATAGCCGTCACGAATCCAGTCACGGTCCTTAAAGTCAATTTCTCTCCAAGGATCCCCCTGGCTAGTAAAGCCACCAGCAGCGGAAACACCGCGGAAATCATACCCGCTTGCGAGGCCGTGGTCAGATTAAGCGCATAGCCCTCGAAAACAAAATACAGGCACGGCTCAAAAAAGGCCATCAAAAGCAGCCACTTCCAATCCCCGCGTTTATACCCGGCATGTTTAACTCTTGTCCACAGAAAACCAAAAGCCAGCGTGGCAAAAACCAGACGAAAAAACACGGCGCACAGGGGGGTAAACGTGACATACGCGATCTTAAAAGCGGCAAAGGAACTGCCCCACAAAAACATGGTTATGATAAGTCCGGCAATTGCCAGCCAGCGCTCTTTCATAATTTTGCTTAGCCTGATGAAAAATTACAGTTAATAAAATAATATCGCTCGGAAAAGCTAGGGAAAATCATTGAATAATACAAGCAAAAACCTTCAAATGTGTGAAAAAGAAAGCAAAACGGATCAGAAATAGCTGGGAATGATTTAAAAAAGCATCCATATTTACTTTAACCAATAATTAAATATATACTTTTCCAGTTTGAATTGACAAAAGGAAAATGATTGTCCATAGTTTTAATTTGGATATGAATACACTTTTAACAGTTTTCACCTGGAGCGTTCCACATTTCCTGTCGAGAACTGAATACACTCCTGTTCGATTGCCGCTTAAAGAATAATATCCGGGAACAAAATCTTATCCAGACTTATCTAATTTGGTCTTGACGGGAAAAATAAATGCAAGCAAAATATGCTATATTGAGATTGTTGAACTTAATCGTTTAATTAAACTGCGGATAAAAACATGTCACTTCTCACATCCAAATCACTTAGTCTGCGCAAGGCACCTCCCCTGTCCGAAAAAGAATTTTCAGATCTCAGGGCCTTGATTTACGAATTAAGCGGGATAGATATCCCTGCGCGGCGGAAATATCTTTTGGAAAACCGGTTGGGGGCACGCTTAAAAACTTTAAATTTACGCAGTTTCGGTGATTATTATAAATATCTCAAAGGATCCAGGGATAAAAACAAGGAACTGGATTTCCTGTTTGAAAAAATCACCACGAACGAGACCAGTTTCTTCCGTGACATCAAACAACTGGGTGTATTTAAAACCTTTGCCTTGAAAAACGTCATCGACAGCCAAACCAAAGCCGGCCGAAAACAACTGAATATCTGGTGTGCCGGCTGCTCATCGGGTGAGGAGGCCTACACCATTTCCATCCTTCTCCATGAATTTCTGGGCATGTCCGTAATCGGCTGGAAAATAAACATTGTGGCCAATGACCTTTCGCCGGCCATGATCTCCAAAGCCAAAAGAGGTATCTATACGGATTACTCGTTGCGCAATACACCGAAGCAGATAATATCCAAATATTTCACCAAAGAGGCCGAAGGATATAAAGTACATCCGAAAATACAAAAACCGATAGACTTTCGGATAATGAATCTAAAGGACAACACGTCCGTAAAGAGATTAACTAAATCACATATTATTTTCTGCCGCAACGTAATAATATATTTTGATGACGATATGAAGCAACAGGTCATAAATCAGTTTTATGACAATATATTAACTGATGGCTACCTGATTATCGGTCATTCCGAAAGCCTGCATAAATATTCCCGCCTGTTCAGGCCGCTTTCAAAGCCCGGCGGGATAATGTATCAAAAGGCGCAATAAACGCTCTGGATAAAAGCTCGAAATGGAGGGCAATTGTGCATAAAGTCTGTACCGAGCATCTTCAGCCGGAAATGATTCTGGCCAAAGACATACCTGGTTTTGACGGAAGCGTCTTACTACCCAAGGGACATGCCCTTGCCGAAAAAGATATTGACCTGATTCAGGAGTTGGACACCGGATATGTATTTATCAACTCCATGGGGCCGAACCAGGACAAGGAGGATTTACTGCGCCGTTGCGACGAATACGTCTTTAATTTTTTTCTGTACGTCAATCCGGAAAGTGAACTTTTCAATGAATTGTATCGCATTTCCCTGCAAAACACATTCTCCGTTACCCACGCTGACTGGAACCTACCCTGCTCCAAAGAATTGCGGGCAAAAAACGTTGAGCATATGCGCGATCTGTTTTTCAAAGGACAGGGCAACCCCGAAGATATTGTCGATCATGAAACAAGTCTGGTTTCTTTCCCGGATATCTACTTTCGAATAAAAGAAATACTGGCCGACGATACAAGTTCGGCGGAAGACATAGCCCGGGTTGTCTCCAACGATGTCGGGCTTTCCGCCAAGCTTCTCCAGCTTGTGAACAGTCCTTTCTACGGTTTTTCCACTAAGATTGACTCCATAAGCCGGGCCATTTCCCTGGTTGGCGCCAAGGAATTATCAACCCTGGCCCTTGGCATTTCAGCGGTTAATTTCTTTAAAGATATCCCTCCGGAACTCATCGATATGCGCACTTTCTGGAAGCATTCAATCAGTTGCGCTATATTTTCCAAATTGATTGCCTCCGAAGCAGGGATGTCCGCGGAAAAATTCTTTTCCGCCGGTTTGCTGCACGACGCCGGGCGTCTAATAATATTTAAAAACATGCCCTACGCCTCGGTACAGGCTCTTTTGGAAGCCCGGACAAACACCATCCCGCTGGTAGAAGCCGAAGAAGCCATCCTGGGTTTTAACCATGCCCAGGTGGGCCAGAAACTGTTTGAAACCTGGCAGATGCCGGATCAGTTGACGGATATAATCGCCAATCATCATACGCCTGCTAATGCGGCCGACCCCAAAAATGCGGCTATTGTACAACTTGCTGACAATATGGCCAATGCCGCGGCCATTTCCGACGGCGGCAAATTTATTTTGCCGGGAATGCAGGACGAGGACTGGGAAAAAATCGGATTGCCGCTCAAAAAGCTTGGAAAATTATACTCTATTCATAACCAGAACATTGAATCGGTATTAAGTGCTTTTATTTAATTAAAAAATTATTTTTTTTGGTCAATTTCAGCATAAAAAAGCATGACTTCATCACTTTATAATGTTAATTTTATAAATCCACTTCTTGACGCGGTTGTGAATGTTTTGTCGACCATGGCCGGTTTCGATGTTCAGCCGGGTAAGCCATACCTGAACAAAAACAGGACGGCCCTGGAAGATGTTACCGGAATAATTAAAGTTGATGGCTATGCCAATGGGGTGATTGACTTCAGTCTAAGCAAAGGGGCCATACTGAAAATAGTCAACAACATGCTTTTTGAGAACTATACGGAAATAAATGATGAAATAAAAGACGCTGTGGGCGAACTGACCAATATGATAACCGGTCAGGCCAGAAGCAGCCTCTCGGAACAGGGTTTCAGCTTTCAGGCCTCCACCCCCACAGTCATTACCGGAAAAGACTCTGAACTGGATCACATTCCTTTCGCCCCGATTCTCGGCATTCCTTTCGAATCCGAAGACGGCTCCCTGGCCGTTGAATTCAGCCTGACCGATCCCAATTAATTTGTTGTAATCCCCGGCGTTAAGCCTCTCGACCGGAAAACATTTCATTCGACCCCGCGAACGGCAAAATATTAAATATGATATGTAACTATTCACTACATTAAAAAGTTGGAAAACAGATACTGCGACATATAAATCGCCACGCACCACTTGAATCTCACGTAACAATTCACCGCATGAAAAAATAATGGAATTGCTGACTGCTAGAAATCAAAAACGCTACATCTTAATTTCGGTGGCCGCACTGATAATCATGGGGCTCGGCACGAGTGTTCTAACTTGGCAAAGTCTGAAACAGGAAAGGAAGGCGATCAGAAAACATCTTCTTTTATCAGCGGCTGCTATTGCCAGGGGAATTGAGGCCGCGATGGGCCGCGGCCTGCATCAGATAAACCATTCCAAAATCCAACGGCATCGTTCGTCCCCTGAACACCATCCTCCCGTGCATCGTTTAAGACTGGCGCTAAAGGATCTGATATCCACGGACGGCCTGGCCTTTGTCCAAATTTCCGGACCGCGCGGTGAAATACTGGTTTCCCCCTTTGAACATGCGACGTTCAAGCTTCCGGAAAATGCTCTTGCCATACTCGAGCAAAAGGACTCCTGGCACTCACGGATCACTCTACAGGACAGTCCGGTATTCATCTATGCCACAAGACTGAATTCGAAATTCATGCAACGCCATTCCATTGAAAGCAATGAAAATATATCCAAGCCCCCTCTTCTGATTGTCGGACTGGATATGACCGGGCATATTCAACAATTTGATCAGTTCAGAACCAATGCTTTCCTGCAAACCGGCTTTGTCCTGGCGGTCGCGGTCTTTCTGCTGTTAGGAACGGGTACGTACATGCAGCGCAGAGAAAAGCTTCAAAAGGCTGATTCATTGGAAAAATTCAACTCCCGGCTTTTGGACAATCTGCCTGACGGTCTGTTGACCATCGATCAATCCGGCCGGATAACCAGCGCCAATCCGGCCGGAACCAATCTTTTGGGGGCTCCCGCCGCAAAAATTCTCGGACTGGGCTGGAAAAATCTTGATTTGCTGGATGAAAACAATAACCGGATAAAAGCTCTCCCGGATAAATGGACCCGAATAAAAACACAAGAAAAGGAATTGGAAATATTGTCTGTTTCCGTGGCGGACCAGGAAAAAAGTTCGCTTTTGCTTATATGCGACCGCTCGGAACTGAACAGCCTGGAACGCAGGCTGGAACAAGCCCGTAAATTTGCCACCATAGGACAAATGGCGGCGGGCCTGGCTCATGAAATCCGCAACCCCCTTTCTACGTTACGCGGTTTCTCCCAGTTTTTTGTTTCCAGGTTTAAGGAAAATGATCCGGCCCGAGAGTACGCAAGGACCATGGTCAAAGAAGCTGATCGCTTGAATCGCGTACTGACCGATCTCCTGTATATGGCCGGACCGGGCAAGCTGAACCCGGAACAAGTTGATTTACCGGAATTATTCACAGAAATAGAGAAATTGCTCCGGCTGGATATCGAAGCCAAATCAGCCCATATCCAATATCGCCTGGAACAGAAAAAGATGCTGGCTGATCGGGACGCATTAATCCGCATGATAATAAATCTTGTCTTAAACAGTCTGGAAGCAATGGACAAAAACGGAGTAATAAACATATCCTCTGCCCGGCACAGCCTGGGAACAAAATTGGAAATAAGTGATAATGGCTGTGGTATGGACGAAAAGACACGCGATAACGCCCTGGAACCGTTTTATACCCAAAAGGATCACGGCACCGGGCTCGGCCTGGCCTTGGTGCATCGACTGGTCACTCAGCACGGCGGCACACTGACGATTCACTCGCAAGAAGACGCGGGGACCAGAATAGAAATCATATTTCCGGAAAACAATAAAATTTAAGTAACTATTCACTGGAATAAAAAAATCATTTAACACTTGCAACTCAAGGATCCTTGTATAACATTTCATGAGCATGAACGGACCAAAATCAGCCAAAACTCTGCTTGTCGTGGATGACGAGAAACCTTTGCGCCTCATG
This sequence comes from Thermodesulfobacteriota bacterium, assembly GCA_051748085.1. GTDB lineage: Bacteria > Desulfobacterota > Desulfovibrionia > Desulfovibrionales > Desulfonatronovibrionaceae > CAYNNQ01. The sequence goes on along the minus strand of JBNJHA010000003.1, from coordinate 25,148 downwards.
ATCAAAGCTGTAATGCAGGATCAGGGCTGGACGGTATTGGAAGCCGAAAACGGCCTGCAGGGCCTGCAAATTTTGAAACAACATCCAGTGCACGTTGTTCTGGCCGACATCCGTATGCCGCATCTGGACGGAATCTCGTTTCTATCCAGATTGCAAGAAGAAACAATAGGGCCGCCGGTAATAATGCTCACCGCTTACGGATCAATTGATTCGGCTGTGGAAGCCATGAAAATGGGGGCTTTTGATTACCTGACAAAGCCGGCTGACAATCAGGAACTCATTGCCTTGCTGAACAGGGCCGCCGAATATGGTTCTTACTTAACCAACTCGTACAACAATACAAACTCGGAAAAATCTGCTGAAAACCCGCAAAAAATGATTGGCGAGAGCCCGGCCATGCAGGAAGTATTCAACCTGATTGACCGGGTCGGTCCAAGCGAGGCGACCGTCTTGATACAGGGAGAGTCTGGCACAGGCAAAGAGCTTGTAGCCCGGGCCCTGCATGAACAAAGCCCGCGATCCCGGGGACCGCTTGTCAAAGTCAACTGCGCGGCGATTCCGGAAAATCTGCTTGAAAGCGAATTATTCGGGTACACCCAGGGCGCTTTTTCCGGAGCAACGAAAAATAAGCCGGGACGGTTCGAACTGGCCGAAAAAGGAACTTTATTTCTGGACGAAATTGGAGAATTGCCGCTCCCTTTACAGGGCAAGCTCTTGCGCACGCTCCAGGAACGCGAGGTTGAACCTCTTGGAGGCATTCAACCGGTAAAGGTCGATGTACGCATTTTGGCCGCGACGAACCGCGAGCTGGAGAAATTGATTTCCGCTGGAGAATTCCGGGAAGACCTTTTCTTTCGCTTGAATGTAATCGAAATCAAGCTGCCTCCGTTAAGGAAAAGAAAAGAAGACATAGCTTCCCTGGCAGCCTGGTTGCTGAAAAGACTGAGCCGTAAAAACAAAAAAAGGCCGCCCCGAATCTCTCCTCAATTTCTTAATTGCATACAGGATTATTCCTGGCCGGGTAATGTTCGCGAACTGGAGAATGTCTTGGAAAGAGCTCTGATATTAACTGACGGAGACGTTCTGCAGCAGGGAGACCTGCCCGCAAAAATACAGCGGGGACAAAACGCACTCGAGCAGACGGACAGTCTGGAAAAGGCCGAGAGGGAGGCTTTGATTCAGGCCCTGGAAAAAAACGGCTATCACCGGGAAAAAACCGCTGCGTATCTGGGAATAAGCAGACGCAGCCTGCAATACAAGCTGCGCAAATTCGGACTGGCCAGACGCTGAACAATTCGCGGCGCATTGAAGCAGAACCGATTCCTTTCATAAAAATCAGGAGAATGAAGCACTGGAAAATCCATTCCCTTCGTCACAGGACCGGAAATTCTTGCGCGAATCGTGCAACAGACTCATGTCGGCAAGCGTCAAAAGGACCATGGCCTTTATTACCGGGACTATTCGCGGTATCGCGCATATATCGTGACGTCCCACTATATTGATTTTCCTGACACCGCCTTGTGCATCAATGGTTGTCTGTTCCCTGGAAATGGACGGAATGGGTTTGACGGCGGCGCGAACCACTATTTCCTGTCCGCTTGAGATTCCGGCTAGAATCCCTCCGGCATTATTGCTTGAAAAACCTTCCGCAGCAATTTCATCATTGTTCTGACTTCCAAGGCTGCGGGCGGAAGCAAAACCGGAACCTATTTCAACGCCTTTAACCGCGCCTATGCCCATAAGCGCGTAGGCAAGACGGGCATCAAGCTTGTCCATAACCGGTTCGCCCAGCCCGGCCGGAACCCCGGAAACGCGGACCTCAACCACCCCTCCTATGGAATCACCCTGCTTTTTGACCTCCCGGATACGTTCATCCCATGCGGATACCACGGCATCGCACGCCGCGAAATAGGGACGTTCTGCTATTCCGTTCACCTCGATTTCTTTAGCCGCAATCCCGCCCATTTCCAGAGTAAAGGCAGCCGCCTCAATGCCCATGGACCGAAGCAAAATTCCGGCAATCGCCCCCCCGGCCACTCTAGACACGGTTTCCCGGCCTGAAGAGCGTCCGCCTCCACGGTAATCGCGCAGACCATACTTAGCCTGATAGGTGAAATCTCCGTGCCCGGGGCGGTATATATCCTTTATTTTTGAATAATCCTGACTTTTTTTGTCTTCATTTTGGATATAAAATCCGATTGCAGTCCCGGTTGTCCGGCCTTCAAACACTCCGGAAAGGATATTTATCCTGTCCTTTTCCTTTCTCATCGTGCTTGCCCCGCCCTGTCCGGGACGCCGTTTGTCCAGCTCTTCCTGGATGGCCTCTTCGCTTACGCCCAATCCGGCCGGACAACCCTGTACAATACCGCCCAGACCCGAACCGTGCGATTCACCGAATGTGGTCAATGTGAACAAGCGTCCGAAACAATCACCGCCCATGATTTCTCCTAAGCACTCTTAATAACGCCATAAAATGTCAAACCTTCTTTTTTTTCTCTGTCCCGGAACCTTCAATCGTCAGTTTCTTCCTCGTCCAGTTCAAGAATTATTTCGATTTCCTCAACCAGGCTCTCGACTGTCCTATCCGCGTCAAGTATATATTCGGCGCATTCAAGATAAAGGGGCAATCTTGCCTGCATTATTTCTTCAAGTTCATCCTCAACCCCTTTGTCCGTTAAGCGCGGCCGCATTTGCTCATCGTTGTCAGCCTGCAATCTGTTGAGCAAAACCTTGACCTCGCTGGTCAATAAAAACACTTTTCCGTTTTCCTGCAAAATATTTCGATTTTCAGCCTTTTCCACGACTCCGCCCCCGGCGGACACAACGTGCCGCGAACGGGTGCAGGCGCGTTTAAGGGCTTCGGCTTCCAGACGGCGGAAATATTCCCAGCCATTTTTTTCGACGATGCCGGCGATACTTTGGCCAGCCCGGGAAACTATCTCCTCGTCCAGATCCAGAAAATCCCAGCCGATACGGGCGGCCAATTCCTGTCCGACGCTAGTCTTCCCGCTGGCGCGAGGACCAATAAAATATATATTCTTTTCCATACCAGGCATTGGTCAATCTCCCTTCTTATTTCCTTATCCACCTTTCATAATAATTTTCCAGTTCCGTTCTTGAAAATGAATGGCTTTCATACAGGCCCGATGCGCTGCGCTGCCGCCAAGCTTCATATAAAATTATCGCCGCGGCCACGGAAACATTGAAACTTTGCACCATTCCCTGCATGGGGATATGCAATTCTCCATCGCTTACCCGCTTCAGTTCATCATCCACGCCTCGATGCTCATTGCCCAGAACAACGGCGGTCGGAAGGCAAAAGTCAACCTGGGTGAGACTCAATGACTTTTGACCCAAACCGGCGTACAAGACCCGCATGCCGCAGGATTTTAATTCTGCTGCCATTTTGGATGCATTTGTATGCCTGAATACGTCCACCCATTTTTTGGATGAAGCGGAAGATTTTTTTCCCAGAAAAGGAAATGATTCATTCGTGTACAGCAGATGCACATTTTGTATTCCGAAAGCATCACAACTGCGAAGCATGGCTGAGACATTATGCGGATCATGAATATTATTCATCACCAATGTCAAATCTTTCTGCCTGTTTTCAAGGACTGTGCGTATCTTCTGTTTACGTCGTTCCGTTGTGAAAGCCGCAAGGGCGTCTTTTCTATTCATAGGCGCAATATAGCAAGTATTCCTGATTGCCTTTCGGGCCGAGTATGCTGGAGGCGACTCGGCCCTTAACCGCAAGAGCCAGCTCCCCGCCAATGAATTGGACAACATTGTCCACTGCGGCTTCTCTTGTTTCCAGACATCGTACTACCCCCTTGGGGGCGTTTCCGCGCGAGACTTCAAATTGCGGCTTTACCAGAACCACAATTCGTCCATCGCTTTTCAAGAATTTCAAAGCTGGCGGCAAGGCCATGCGTAGCGAAATAAACGAACAGTCCATAACCAGGAAATCAACTTTTTCCGGGATAATTTCAGGGGGCGCGTGCCGAATATTGATCCGCTCAAGATTAATCACCCTTGAATCTGAACGTAGTCTGTAGTCCAGCTGGCCATATCCGACATCCAGGGCATAAATCTTATCCGCTCCGTACTGCAGGGCGCAATCCGTAAATCCGCCCGTGGAGGCACCAACATCCAAAACAATACTGGCGGTGAAATCAATATCAAAAGATTTAATCGCTGTCTCGAGCTTGTATCCCCCACGACTGACAAAACGCTGCGGCTGCTTTATATAAAAATCAACATCCGGGTCCAGCATTTGGCCGGGCTTGGCTACCAGCAGCTTCTCCCCGTCCCTGCACACATATACCTGACCGGCCATGATCTGTCTTTTGGCTTTTTCCCGCGAATTACTTAAGCCTTTGGAATAAACCAGAGAATCGGCTCGTTTCTTGCCCATCGATTTCCTAGTGCTCCGAAGCCCAACAGATAAGCCCCAGGCAATGCGGATCCTGCAGAAGCGGATGATGAGGAAGCGCGCGCACCGTATAGCCAAAACGCCCGGTTAACTCGGGCGAGACCTTTCCGGTATAAACAGTCCAGTCATCCGGTGTGCTTCCGGTCACGTCCATGCTTATTGTTTTACGATTTGAAAAATCACCTTCAAAATCAACTTCCCCGGCATAGATTTCAACACTGACATCTTCTGCCGTGAGGCCGTTGAGATAAACTTCTGCGGTTACCTCGATCTCTTGATCGGAAAATATTTCACCGTCCTGGCCGGCTCTAACATTGCGAATTTTTATTTCTCCCCATTTAGTCATAAGTTCCATGCGCCAGGCAGCCAGATCCTTTGCCGGCTGGAAATCGTCCTGAACAAGATTGTCATAATTATCCACCGCCGGTTTATAGGCATTAGTCACATAATCAATGACCATTCTGTGCGCGTTGTATTCAGGGGCCAAATGCATAAAGCCCCTTTTCATCATTGCAATCCAGGCCCGGGGTAAATTCCCGTGCCCGCGTTCGTAAAAAAGAGAAATCAGATCATTTGCCAACGTATTGTAAATTACCTGGCTTTCTATGAAATCCTGATAATCATTATTCTCATATTCCTCTCCGCTGCCAATGGACCATCCCAGATTTTCTTTTGAGTCATAGACTTCAGCCCACCAACCATCCACCGTGCTGAAATTCAGCACTCCGTTGGCCACGGCCTTCATGCCGCTTGTTCCGCACGCTTCCATCGGCCTGCGCGGCGTGTTCAGCCATACATCGCATCCTTCCAGCATGTACTGAGCCACTTCAAGATCATAGTCCTCAATAAAGACTAAACTATTGCGGCATTCAGCCGTCTGGCAAAGCTGAATAATCTGCTGGATAATCTTTTTGCCTTCCACGTCCTTGGGATGGGCTTTACCCGCAAAAATAAATTGAACCGGATATTTCTTGTCCTTGATGAATTCCATCAGTCTTTTTGTATCCTTCAAAATCAGATTTGCCCGTTTATAGGTTGCAAACCTGCGGGCGAAACCAATGGTCAACGCACTGGGATCAAGAACTTCTTCAGCCATCTGCATGTCATACCGTCTGCCGTTCCTGGCCAGCACCTGGTCCTTCAAACGGCTGCGGACAAAATCAACCAGGCGTTCCCGCAACCGCTCGTGGGTCCGCCATAATTCCGCGTCGGGTATTGAATCAGCCTGCTTCCAAACCCGGTTACAATCCGGATCTTCCCGCCAGTTCACCCCCAGATAGCGATCAAAAAGATCGGACATGTCCGGCGCGACCCAGGTAGGAATATGCACTCCGTTTGTAATCGCCCCAATGGGCACGTCATCCTCCGGATATCTCGGCCAGACCTTTTTCCACATCCGCTGCGAGACTTTGCTGTGCAAGACACTGACTCCGTTGTTAAACCGGGACAAACGAAGCGCAAGAACCGTCATGCAAAAATGCTCCCGGTCGCTTCGGGGGTCCTCACGGCCAAGGGCCAGAAGGACTTTGAAAGCCAGACCCAGTTTCTGAGCATAACCCTCGAAAAACTGCTGCATCAATTCCGGCGGGAAACGATCGTTTCCGGCGGGAACCGGAGTATGCGTTGTAAACACAGTACTTGAAGCGGTTATCTCCTGTGCCGACTCAAAGGACAAACCCTGCTCGCTCATAAAAGTCCGGATCCTCTCCAGGCCGGCAAAAGCTGAATGTCCCTCGTTCATATGTATGACCTTCGGGCTCAGATTCAGTGCCCGTAAAGCCCTTACGCCGCCGATCCCAAGCAATATTTCCTGCTTGAGACGCATCTCCAGGTCACCGCCGTAAAGTTGGCTGGTCAGCACCCGGTCCTGGGGATCATTTTCCTCTACATTGGCATCCAGTAGATACAAATCCACCCGCCCTACTCTGGCTTTCCAGATTCGGGAATAAACAATTCGCTCCTCCAATTGCACATTAATGGTTACCGGACTGTTATCCGCGCCCCGAACAAGAGTCAGGGGCATTTGCTCAAAGTCGTTTATGGGATAACGTTCCTGTTGCCAGCCATCACTGGTCATATATTGTCTGAAATAACCATGTTGGTAACACAATCCGATGCCGACCAGAGGAATGTTCATATCGCTCGAAGACTTCAAATGGTCTCCGGCCAGGACTCCAAGTCCGCCGGAATATATTGGCAGGCATAGACAAATACCAAATTCAGCGCTGAAATAGGCAACGACTGGTTCTCTCTGCCCGAGTTGAACATCAAGCAGTGTAGCGGATTCGGCCTGGTAATCGCTTAACTGCTGATGTATTGTGTTCAGTCTTTCCAGAAAAAAGGCATCTTTGCTCAATTCTTCTAAAATATCCTGATCCAGATGATTCAGAAACCAGACCGGATTGCTTCGACTTCTTTTCCACAAGGAAATATCCATCTGGCTGAAAAGATCCTGGATTTCATGTCTCCAGGTAAACCAGAAATTATAAGCCAAATCCCATAAAGGGGTCATATTCTCTGGCAGGCGTGGAATAACGCTGTAAATTTGCACCGGTCGCATCATACTCCTCCTTACTGGAGCTTAATATATTAAATTTAGTCAGTTATAATTAGTTTTTACAAAGCAAAAGATCAACTTGCATACTTTTCACTGCAAACCTGCTTCGCGTCTAAACTCGACTTTAATCTGAACCGGAATCGCTTTAAAAAATCCGAGCCAAACAAGTATATAAAAATTATTGCCAATGATACCCATAAAAAGCAAGATACAATTCATTCCGGATTCAGACAAAAATTTGCCTGACCTCATTAATTGACAAAAAAAGCTGTTGCCCGAACATAAAAATCGGCAAACAAACACAAAATTTAATAATTTGGAATTAATTGAATTTTAGCTTTTTCACGTAACTATACCAAACAAAAGACAATGCAAAAAAATAATACTACAAATATTGACCTCTTCAAAAAAATATGGTCCCTCGAATTTTCCTGTGAATTTTATTGACCTCTTCACCTCTTTTTGCTTTTATATGCGCCTATTTTTTTAATAGGTCCCAACAGTAAATGACTTAAGAAGGATATAAGCATGTCCATCCCCAAGATAAAAGTAAAGATCAAATATCTGACCGCTTTTTCCCGAGAACACGCCATTGATTATGCGACTGAACATTCAGCAGGAGTGGATTTGCGGGCCTGCATGCCGGAGAAGAAAATATTTGTTCCGCCGCAAAAACGCTATCCTTTTCCCGCGGGGATAGCCATACAAATTGACTCTCCGGGAATCGCCGGTTTTATATTTTCCCGAAGCGGACTGGGGACCAAAAAAGGCCTTGTGGTCAGTCAGGGTGTTGGCGTAATAGACCCTGACTACCGGGGAGAAATAATCGTCTCCCTTTTGAATACATCCGAAGAAGGCAGAACCATCGTACAAGGACAGAGGGTCGCCCAAATGGTTTTTCTGCCGGTCTATCAGGCCGATTTTATCTTATCAGACAATTTGGATGACACCCGAAGAGGCGGCGGCGGTTTCGGCCACACCGGGGATATTTAAAAAGAAAAATATAAAAATTTGCCAGCCAAATACAACCACTTAAATAATATTTTATAAATCCGGAAACTATATTATGAATTTTAATGCACTGCAAAAAAAGGAAAAAGAAAAGCTTTGTTCCACTTACGGCCGGTATCCGATTGCTGTTCAAACCGCCCGTGGCCATACGATCACTGATTTTGAAGGCCGAAAATATACCGACCTTTTAGCCGGAATTTCCGTATGCAATGTTGGTCACTGCCATCCGGAAATAAGCAGGGCCATCTGTGACCAGGCCCAAAAACTGGTTCATGTCAGCAATCTTTTTTATCAGCAGGAGCAGCTGCAGCTTGCCGATGAACTGCTCGACACCTGCGGTTTAGACAAGGTATTTTTCTGTAATTCCGGAGCCGAGGCCAATGAAGGAGCTATTAAGGCGGCCAGGATATTCATGCATAAAATCATGGGCCTGGATCGTCACGAAATAATTACTCTAAAAAATTCTTTTCACGGCCGAACAATGGCCACACTGTCCGCAACCGGACAGAAAAAAATAAAAGACGGGTTTTCTCCTCTACTGCCCGGCTTCAAACATGTCGAAGCAAACAACAAAAATGAGCTCCTCCAAACATATAATGAAAACACCGCGGCGATAATGGTCGAGGTCATCCAGGGTGAAGGAGGAATCGTAGCTTTGAATCCCGATTACCTGGATTGCATTCAAAAGTTATGCACGCAAGAAAATATCCTGCTCATTATAGATGAAGTTCAGACCGGCATGGGTCGTACCGGAAAATTCTGGGCACACCAGTATTTTGATCTCCAACCGGATATTGTTACCTGCGCGAAGGCCTTGGCAAACGGCCTGCCAATGGGCGCCGTGATGTTCAGACAGAATGTGGCCCGGGCCTTTGGACCGGGCAGTCACGCCACCACCTTTGGCGGTTCTCCACTGGTCTGTGCCGCGGCCTTAAAAACGCTTGAAATAATTAAACGGGAAAATCTCGTAGAACAAAGCGCCAAAACTGGCGAATATGCCCGGAAGCTATTTACAGAATTACAAGAAAAGAATAGCGATAAAATAGAAGAAATAAGAGGTATTGGGCTTATGCTCGGAATAAAGCTGACCTTTCCCGGCCAACAGGTCTGGAAGGAGCTTCTGGACCGAGGCTTCATTCTCAACCTGACCCAGGAAAAGGTACTCAGGCTGTTGCCTCCCTTGAACATTCCCCGGGACCAATTGGATTTATTTGCCGGCGCTCTGGAAGAAGTCATAACCAACTGCAAAATTTGCGGATAATCTTGATTGCCTATGGATATGCAATTTGTACGCAATCGCGTGCGCGGGCACGCTTTATCCAGACTTACACTAATGCTGGATCGCATCACGAAAAAAAAACTTTTTAAAAACGAATTCATCCAGGGTTCGTGCGGTCAAAAACCCGCAAAATCAGACGCGGTCATACTGATTCCGGAAGAAAACCGGGGAAAAATTCTGGACATGTGCAGCTGAAATTTCTCCGGATTTTTTGCGTGCGCTTACGACACGGCGCCCGGTTTTCCTATGCGCTCTAAAAGAGGAAAACCGAATCGAGGGACTGTCCATATAAACAGTTCTTAAGGAGATTGATATATGCTTAAATTTGAAATACCGGGCGGCCCGAATCTGGAATTAAAAAATCTGATACTGGACTATAACGGGACAATCGCCATAGACGGAGAAATTATACCTGGCGTTTTGGATGCCATCTCAAGGTTGGGTAATAATTTAAAAATCCATATCTTGACTGCGGACACCCACGGTACAGTCAGGGAAAAATTCGGATCCGAACAGATTCGCATACAGATCATCAGCTTCAAAAATCAGGCTGAGCGCAAGCTTGAATACATAAACAGCCTGGGAAAAAATGAATGCTCATGCATCGGCAATGGGCGCAATGACTGCCTTATGCTTAAGGAGGCAGGACTAGGCATAGCTGTCATCCAAAACGAGGGCTGCAGTTTTATCGCGGCTCAAAATGCGGACATCCTGGTTTCGGACATACTTGACGCCTTTAATCTTTTATCAAATCCGCAAAGGCTCGTTGCCACCCTGCGCAACTAACATGTGCCCGAAATTTGCCATGCATAAAAAATTTTCCTGGCTCCTCGACGTTGCGTAGGGACTTTATTCGAGTGATCCTTTCTGATGTTCCCGACGAAAGGTTCGCATATTTTCTTGCCCTCGCCAAAAGGGGGAAGGCGGACCGCGAAAAAGAACACAACCCTAGGTTTTCAAACCAATTGCCACTTCCGGTAACAAAAACTGTTTCCCCTGGAACCAGCAAGACCGAAGGGAGCAAGCGTCCCCCTTTGGCAGGGTTTAGAAAATAAAGAACCGAAAGTTCGGCAGCAAAAGGATCAGGAGAATAACTCACAAAAATCCATGCATCCCGTCGAAGAGCCATTTTACCTTTGCATTCCTCTACAAAAACAGCCTTAGACAGAAAATCAGCTGTCTTCTTTATTCTCCTTTCTCTCAAGCCATCCAATGGCTGCATCATCAAGGGGGTCCCTATCCTTTGCGGGTTCTTGCGGAAATGCCGCCCGAATCCGTTGAATATCCCGCCCCAGAACCAGCAAACGAACAAAAAGGCATATTATAAAAATGGCAAGTATTGCCAGAGCAATACTTCCCCACCACACAATGCGTTCCTGAACGAGTCCAGCCAGTTTGTCCTGCCGGCCGGTACTCTTCTGGCGAAAATCATCCAAACCATCTTCCAGTTTTATTATTTTCTGATTCAAGTCCTTTATTTTCTTGTTTAACTCCTGATTTTCCTCTTTTATACCGGCAAAACTATCCGCTCTTTCATCCGCTGTCTCGGAAAGTTCAATCAACTTTTTTTCCAGACCGGCAATACCGGAACCCACCGCGTCATTCACAGCATTTATCTGGACCTGAATATCTTCTTTGAATTCGGACAGATCTGCACGCGATTTTTCCAATTTTGACTCCAGGGCATTAACTCTGATTGGCAAATTTTCTCTAAGATTTTTAAATTTTGTTTGAATGTTCTGCACATCTTTTACCATATCAGAATAATCATTCTCTATACTGAATATGACTTCATCCGCCTGCAATAATTCCTTATCCAGTCTTTTATCGTTTTTTTCCAGTCGCTGTAGACGATTTTCCCGATCATCAAGAGCGCCTTTAAATTCTTGCAGGCGTTTTAAGATCGACTTCCGTTCGTCCTCAGCTTTGTCAATTTTCTCCCGCAACAGATACAACTCATTATTCATTTCCATAATCCGGGATTGCGATTTGTTTTCAACAGTGGCATTCTTTGAATCTTGAGCATTAAGCAAATTGCTGGCCACTAAAAATAGTGTACTGGCCACTAAAAAAATTATTATTGTTCTCATTGTCTTTGCTTTATCCGCTGGTTGAAATACAATTTTTTTCGCATCTATTAAATCTATTGTCTTCAAATTACCATTTTTTCGGCTGATATTCAACAAAACAAAAAAGACAACCTTATTGCCAAATTCTCGAATTAACGGCAAAAGAATGCTTGCCTACGGCAAACCGGCCAATTAGAACCATACACGATTTTGCAAAACAAACCATTTTATATATTTTATGCCCGCAACAGATTGTAAACATACAAAAAGTATCGCCAGAAACGCCGGAATAATCTCCGTAGCCACGCTTTTAAGCAGGATACTGGGATTTCTCCGGGATCTTATTCTGGCAGCTGTTCTCGGGGCGGGACCGATTGCCGATGCCTTCTTTGTTGCCTTCCGCTTACCCAACATCCTGCGCCGTCTATTCGCAGAGGGCTCCCTGACCATGGCTTTTATTCCGGTATACACTAGATATTTCAAGGAGCACGACAGCGAAACCGCAGACTCAATCGCCAGGGGGGTACAGATATGGCTGCTTATACTTTTGCTTCCGCTTTGCCTGGCAGCGATCATTTTCTCCTCTAAAATAACCGCTTTTATTGCTCCGGGCTTTACATCCAGTGCGGACATATTCGGACTGACCTCCAAGCTGATAGCCATTTGTTTTCCTTACATAATCTTCATTTCGGCAGTAGCTTTATGCATGGGAATTTTAAACTCCCGCGGCCATTTTCTGGCTCCGGCACTCGCCCCGTGCATTTTGAACCTGACACTTATTTCCGCAGCCGGAATTGCCTGGTTTTTTAACATAAACATTGCTCTGGCTCTAGCTTGGGGAGTTTTGGCTGCCGGATCAGGCCAATGGATCCTGCAGCAGCCGTTTTTAAAGAAAAAAAAATTTTACTGGACGGGCAGAACTGAACTCGGACACCCGGGCGTCAAAAGAATCGGGAAATTGATGCTGCCCACGATTCTCGGAGCGGCAGCCTATCAATTAAATATTCTCATCGGGACAATGCTGGCATCAATGCTTTCATTTGGCTCCATATCCTACCTTTACTACGCAGACAGACTGGTGCAATTCCCTCTCGGAGTCTTTGGAGTGGCCATAAGCACCGCTGCGCTCCCTTCACTCTCTACCCTGGTGACACAGGACAATATTCAGGAATTCAAAGAGACCTTGAGCACATCGATTACCCTGACTTTATTTATCAGCATTCCGGCAACTGCGGGGCTGATTGGACTGGGCAATCCGTTGCTGTCCGTTCTGTTCGAACACGGGCAATTCGACAGTTTCGCCGTTACCGCAACGGATCTGGCTTTATTCGGCTACGCCATCGGCCTTCCGGCCTTTTCTTCGGTGCGCTCCCTTATTTCATCATTCTATGCTCTTGAAGACACCAGGACCCCGGTCATCATCTCCATAGTCTGCATGCTGCTGAATATAGCAGCCGGTTATATGCTGATGCAGTATTTGCAGCATTTGGGATTGGCCATTGCCGTCAGCCTTGCATCCTGGACCAATGTATTTTTACTGGCCGTATTTCTCAAGCGCCGAATAGGCCCATGGGGCGAAGTATTTAAAAAGAGTCTAAAAACAACATATTTATCACTGCTGCTGCTCGGAGTATCCCTTGCGGCCGCGCACACATTCAAGCCATGGGTATGCCTGGCGTTGATACCGGTTTTGATTCTGGGTTATATGTGGCTGGCATTAAAATTAAAAATTCCGGAAGCCGAACTTATAGTTTCCAGCCTTTCAAAAAAATTATTGAACAAATAAAAAATCGGTAAACTTTTTCCATCCGGAGAACAGCTGCAAACATGGTTCAATTTTTTGTACTCAAATTTACGCTTTTCCGGAATCGAGCAAAATCCAGTCAAAAATTTTATACCCTGACAGTGAACTTCAAAAATCCAAGTCCCTGTTTTATTATAATTTAATAAAACAAAAAAAATGGTCTACTATTTGCAATATTTGTTTTAGTCGTAAATCAAATACCTTTTCCTCCTTTTGGCAAAATCGGCTTTCTGAAAAAGAAAGCCGATTTTGTTTTATCCTCCCGCTCCTCTATTTTTCCTCCTAAAAGCACGAGCAGCAAAAAATTTGATGAACGGATACAAGCAAACAGAAACTGGCCTGATCGCGAATTATAAAATGGTTTCCATTTCTTTTTTAACCATGGCCACATCGATTTTTTCCATACACTTTTTTTCCCGGCAATTTATCACTGCTGTATCTGAACATGGAGAACATTCGATTGGACTCTGAATGTTAATCATTCCCCAGGCACCCCATTGCACGCAACTTGTCGGGCCAAACAGCCCGACTCCGGGTACTTTGTAACTTCCCGCCAAATGCATCGGTCCGCAATCATTTCCCACAACAGCCCTTGCTCCCCTGACCACTCGCGCAAGTTCCCGAAGACTATCAGGATTGCATGTTGCGAAGTTGTCGACTGAAACATTCTTTTCTCTTTCCAACGGTCCAAGGACAAATACGACCTTCACGCCTCGATTTTCCAACCATTTCCCAAGTTCAAAAAATTTAACCAAGGGCCAGTTTTTTCCTGAATTGCCCGACCCCGGAAAAAAAAGAACCGGAGCTTTTTGCGTTTTTTGAAAACTTCCAAATTCTTTCCGCCAAACCTCTTGCCAGTCATGCGGCCATTTAATGCCCATAGAAGAAAGCTTTTCGCGGCAAACTTCACGCCCATGCTTTTTCCGATCCGGATCAACTGTGGTTAAGAATGTCAACCGGGAGTCTTCCACGTATATGGTTCTCTTCAGTAAACCAAACCAGATTATCCGATAATCAAGCAGACCAGCGGACAATTTGTTGCAGTCATACAAACTATCGGTCAGAAAACGGACATTCTGGGAACAATTTTCAAAACCCAGGGGACGCAGCCAGCATAAAAAATCATTTTTACCGTACCAAAAAAGCTTCCTGTTTCCAAAATATCTGCTTAAAGCCAGCAAAGTGGGCCATAATAGCAGAAAATCGCCAAGCGCTCCTTTATGAACCACCAACAACTTGTCAACCATAGTATTTTTCTCTATCATTTATATACTTTTACTTCAAACAACCAGGACCAAACCACGTGAGCGCTTATAAGCCCTGTCCGCACTGCGGACAACCAGTTCTGCACTATCGGAATCCGATTCCCACAGTGGATATAATTATTTTTTCTCCTCCGGAGGAAATTGTACTTGTCCGGCGCAAGAATCCCCCCTTGGGCTGGGCCCTGCCGGGCGGGTTCATAGACTATGGGGAAAGCGCGGATCACGCAGCCCGCAGAGAAGCCAGGGAAGAAACGGGATTAAACGTGGTCCTGGACAGTTTGCTGGGAGTATATTCCAATCCAAATCGCGATCCTCGGCACCATACCATGAGCACCGTCTTTACCGCCCATCCCGAAACAACCGACACTCTCAAAGCCGGCGATGATGCCGCCGCAGCTTCTTTTTTTTCTTTACTTCGGCTCCCGGAATTGGCATTTGATCACTTGGAAATAATAAATGATTTTATTTTAATAAAGGAAAAAAAGAGGTTGGCCCAACTGCCCGGTCGCAACGTATGAACCGTGACCGAAGAACTTAATACGGAAATAGACCGTTTCCGGAAAAATACAACCTGGCCATAAAGGAACACGCCATGACGCCAGCTATATCCCGTCCAGATGACCTGTCCCTGAAAAAAACGTCCAGTATATTCCATATAAGCGCAGAGATTTATCCTTTTTCCAAAAGCGGAGGACTGGCCGATGTAGTGGGGATTCTGCCTCAGGCCCTGAACGATATCGGCTTGCACAATTACGTCATAACTCCTCTATATGGCCGCATAGCAACCTCACAATATCAACTTTCACTAATCTATGAAAACTGTCCTGTCGGATATCCCTGGCCGGAAATAAGCGCGGACATTTATAAAGCCGATTTCAACGGTCTGACCGTATTTTTCATAGATCGCGGAGAATATTTTGACCGCAAACATTATTACTGCACACACAAAGGGGAATACTTTGACAATTGTGAACGTTTCATTTTTTTCTGCCGTGCGGCAGTTGCGCTGATGGAAAAGATTGGAACTTCTCCGGATATTGTCCACGCCCACGACTGGCATGCCGCGCTGACTAACGCCTATATTCATTTCAAAAAATTTACTTCCGGGTTCTGGAAAGAAACAAAAACGGCATTCACCATCCACAACCTGGCCTTTCAGGGAAGATTCTCCTCCAGACTTTTTTGGGACTCCGGGCTGCCCTTTGATGCCTGGCACATGGACGGCGTGGAATACTATAACAGCTTCAACCTGCTCAAAGCCGGAATCGCCTATTCGGATATTATAACTACCGTCAGTCCGACATACGCGTCCGAAATACTTACCCCCGAATTCGGATGCGGCATGGACGGCCTGCTGACCAGAAACAAGAACAAAATATGGGGCATTCTCAATGGGGCGGACTACAGCATTTGGAACCCGGAAACCGACAAATATCTTGAATGCAATTATACCCTGGAAACTCTCGAAGAAAAAGAGAAATGCAAACTGAGTCTGCTTGAAGATCTGGGACTTTCCAAACAGCTCGTGAATCGCCCTCTGCTTGGATTCATCGGGCGTCTGCGCCGTCAGAAAGGTATCGATCTGGTCCTGGAAGCGGCCAGACAATTCATAAACTGTGGTGCAGGACTCGTTATTCTCGGAGAAGGAAAAGACATCTATGAATCGCGGCTTATGCAGCTGGTGGAAGAGCACCCCGAATTCATGGCGGGCATAGTCGGCTATACTGAAGAAATGGCCCATAAAATTCAGGCCGCAAGCGATATTTTTCTTATGCCCTCGCGCTATGAACCCTGCGGCCTGACACAGATGTACAGCCTGAAATACGGGACTTTGCCTGTAGCAACCGCTGTAGGAGGTCTGAAAGACACCATAACGCCATATCCGGACCGGGAAGCAAACGGATTTATATTTCAAGAATTTGAAAGCGAAGCATTCCTGGATTGTGTAAGTCAGGCCATGACTGTCTTTAAAGACAGGGAGGCCTGGAAACGAATGCAGAAAAGAGCCATGCGCGCTGATTTTTCCTGGGATAAATCAGCCAAGGTCTATGCCCGGGCCTATGGAATGGATTGAACTTATCCGACCAGTAACTGTTCAGCACACGAAAA
Organism: Thermodesulfobacteriota bacterium; assembly: GCA_051748085.1. GTDB lineage: Bacteria > Desulfobacterota > Desulfovibrionia > Desulfovibrionales > Desulfonatronovibrionaceae > CAYNNQ01. The sequence goes on along the minus strand of JBNJHA010000003.1, from coordinate 8,619 downwards.
AAATTAGTGAACAGATACAAATTTGCTGAACAGATAGACGATTTAAACTTACTGAGGAGGAAAAAATGAAAATGCAGGAAATCAGGAAACTCGGCAAAGAAAAAAATCTGACCTTCAGGGTCGGAACCACCAAAATCGAAGCGATTCGAGCTATCCAGCGCGCGGAAGGCAACTTCGACTGTTTCGCCCGGGCTGAAAACAAATATTGCGATCAGACCGATTGTCTATTTTATCAGGATTGCATGAAACTCTCCCGGACCCAATAAGTTTCATGCTCAAATTGATACTCACGCTCGGCGACCCGAATGGACTCGGTCCTGAACTTGTAAGCAGACTTCAGCCGGATGCTCTTTGCCCGGAACAGGACCAATTGCTTTTAATCGGCCCCGAATCCGCCCTTGTTCATCATTGCCAACGCAATTCACGGTCCGTTTTCTGGCAAAAATTAGACTTTGCGCAAGCATCCGTGCATACCGAGCCAGGCATAAAGCTGCTGGAACCGGCCTCCGTATTTAGGCCCGCATACGGAGAGCCAACCGTAAACGGCGGTCTTATCGCCGGACAGAGCCTTAAACTAGCCGGAGACCTTCTTTTAAAAAAAATATTTTCCGGTCTGGTCACCGGCCCGTTGAATAAATCGACTTTAAACCAGGCCGGGTTCGCATTTCCGGGGCACACCGAGTTTCTGGCTGAACTTTCAAAAACAGGTCCGCAAAATGTCTGCATGCATCTTTGCGGCAAAAAACTGCGGGTCAGCCTGACTACAACCCACCCCAGACTAAAAGACGTACCGGACTTGATCACCCACGAACGTATCTTGACCTGCCTCAGGCTAACCGAACATTTTTTAAAACGCCTTGGACTAGAAGATGCCGAAATCGCGGTCTGTGGGTTAAATCCGCATGCCGGAGAAAACGGCCAAATCGGCGACGAAGAGTTGCGAATCATCGAACCGGCTATCCGGCAGGCGCGTGAACAGGGAATAAAAGCCAGCGGCCCCTTTCCAGGAGACACTATTTTCTACCATGCGGCTCAGGGCGAATATGGGGCAGTCCTGGCCATGTATCACGACCAGGGTCTGGCTCCACTGAAACTCCTGCATTTTAAACAGGCGGTGAATATTACCTTGGGATTGCCGTTTGTCCGCACTTCAGTCGACCATGGGACTGGATATGATTTGGTCCAAAAAAACAGGGCCGACACATCCAGTCTTGAACAAGCGCTAAAACTTGCCCGAATGCTTTGCCAACCAAATGCAAACCTTTCTTGACTGTACCCGGCAAAAAAAATAATGGGAATCGAAGTCCCTTAATCCGGTTACTGAAAACGGATTAAGATGGATATTTTTGAGCAACCTGATTTGCGGCCCTGCAAGATAAAAAAACCCGGTCCGGAAATTTGCAGAATAGTTAAAAAGATGTGCTCAATGAAGCGCTAGAAACTCCATTCCCTTTGTTGAAAGGCCCAAAATGTTCGGACAAAAATTCAAGGAGCATTAAAATGACTGAGTCCTCACCTCCTGCTTATGTAGAAATCGCCAAGCGCCTAAAAGGCCTGCGGGAAGCTCTGGAAATCTCCCGGGAAGACCTCGCCCGACAGGCTGGATTCTCTCTGGATAAGGTGGAATTATATGAATCGGGCACCGCGGAAATACCTGTAAGCTATCTCTTCGAAGTGGCCAAAATCTGTCAGGTCGATCTGACCGTACTCATGTCCGGAAAAGAAGCCCACCTACATAATTACTCCCTGGTCCGTAAGGGAAAGGGCATGAGTGTTGAGCGTCGCGCGGACTACGATTACAAGAGCCTTGCTTACCGTTTTACCGACAGCCGCATGGAACCCTTCCTGGTACGCGTTCCTCCCAAAAAGGAAAAGGACATGACTTTCAACGAGCATCCCGGCCAGGAATTCATATACGTATTAAACGGCCGCCTGGAAATTCGGCTCAATGATCAGATCCTGGTTATGGAACCCGGAGACAGCCTGTATTTTACATCCAGAACGCCGCACGCTTTGCGCGGACTGGACAATAACGAAGCTGAATTTCTGGACGTTATTGTCTGATTTCCAGCCGAAAATTATTTTTAATCAAAAGAGGTTCCTATGCAGCTGCATAAAAAAATACGTCCTGAAAACTACAAGCAATTTGTTGAGGACTTCAAAATCAACGTGCCGGAAAATTTCAATTTCTCGCTGGACTTGGTTGACGCCAAAGCCGAAACCTCTCCTGATCAACTGGCCATGCTCCACGTTGACGATCAGGGAGTCAGACGGGAATACGATTTTAAATACTTTTCCTCTCAGTCCTCGCAACTGGCCAACGCATTGCGCGAATCCGGTCTCGGCAAAGGGGACAAGGTCATGCTCATCCTGTACAAACGGGTGGAATTCTGGGTAAGCATGCTCGCCCTGCATAAACTGGGCGCCATAGCCGTTCCTTCGCCCTCGCTTTTGACAACAAAAGATATTGAATACCGGGTCAATTTCGCCGGTATAAAAGGCGCGATAATCGAGGACAGCGCCGTGGCCAAGGTGGATGCCGCCCGGGAAAAATGCCCGGAGTTCAAGGTGCTCATCCAGGCCGGGGAATCGCCCCTTCCGGAGGGATGGCAGGATTATTCCCTGTTGGTGGAAAAGGCTTCAAAAGAATTTTTTCCCGGGGCGGACCGGGCCGGGGGCAACGATCCCCTGTTTGTATATTTTTCCTCCGGGACCACCGGGCCGCCGAAAATGGTCGAACATCTGCACAATTATCCCCTGGCGCATATAATCACCGCGATGTACTGGCACGACCTGGAGCCGGGGGACATCCATCTGACCCTGTCCGATACCGGCTGGGCAAAATCGGTATGGGGAAAATTTTACGGACAGTGGCTGGCTGACGCAGTCATCTTTGTCTGGGATTTTCGGGGCAAATTCGAACCAGACCGACTAATGCGCGTCATCACCGAAAACAAGGTGTCCACCTTCTGTGCGCCCCCCACGGTCTATCGCTTCCTGGTCCGCCAGGATCTGTCCAGCTATGACCTTTCCAACCTCCGCCACTGCACCACGGCCGGGGAACTCTTGAACGACAGTGTCTTTATCGCCTGGAAAAAAAATATTGGATTGCCCATATACGAAGGTTACGGACAGACGGAAACAACCTTACAGATCGCCACGTTCCCGTTCATGCAGCCCAAACCGGGATCCATCGGCAAGCCGACTCCCATCTGGCCCATTTACCTTTTGGATGAGGATGGAAATGAGGTTCCGCCGGGCGAGGAAGGTGAAATATGCATCAAAATAACAGATGACCCCATGCTTGGCTTGTTCGCCGGCTATCTCTATGAGCAGGAACGGACGGACAAGGTTTTGTATGGCGGTTTTTACCATACCGGCGACAAAGCATGGAAAGACGAGGATGGATACATGTGGTTCATGGGCCGGGTCGATGATTTGATCAAGAGTTCCGGCTACCGCATCGGACCGTTTGAAGTCGAGAGTGCCCTTATAACCCACGACGCGGTGGTCGAGGCCGCTGTAACCGCGGTTCCGGATGAAATCCGGGGGCAAGCAGTCAAGGCGACCGTTGTCCTGGGCGATGGATGGGAATTGTCCGACGAACTGACCAAAAGCATTCAGGACCACGTGAAAAAGGTTACCGCCCCTTATAAATATCCCCGGGTGATTGAATACGTTCCTGAACTCCCAAAGACAATAAGCGGAAAGATAAAAAGGGCGGAAATAAGAGCAAGGGACCTTAAAAAAGGATAATAGAATCAGACCCGCTACACTCTACACTTATTTTAAAATAAACGGCACTCTTACAGGCCCAGAGTACAAAGCCGGTCAAGCAAAAGATCGCCGTTTATGTAAATTTTCAGCAACATATTCACTGCATTGATGCGCCTGCAAAAAATAAATTTTTGCAGGCAGGGTTAAGTGTTAAGTTGAAAGTTTTAAGTAAAATTAAAGAGTTACAAGCCTTAACCTGTGCTTTTAACTCCTGTCTTCGACTTTTTGCAGTTGAGTCATATCAAATTTCCAATATTGACAGAACTACTTTATTTTGGGATCAAATTAGACACATTGAAAAACAAATTGTGTTCAGGTGGGTTCGATGCACTCTTTTGTGCTTTATTGTCTATCATCATTTTTGCTGGTCATCCTGGCCCCGGGCCTGGTGCAAGGCAATACCCCGGAAAAGTCCGATGCGTCCCCAGAAAAATGTTATGCCCTGAGTATCTACGGCGGGGCCCTGACTGATGACGATGCCCAACAAACCATTACCGGACAGGCCGATTTCGTGGATTCACATTTGGTAGTTGCCGCGGCGGAATGGACTTTCTGGCGTGAATCGGAAAATAGATTTTCCCTGGGCTTGGAATCCAATGTGGCCAAGCATTTCGGCAACCAGGAGCATTGGGAATTCAACCTTCCGGTGCTGACTACCAGTTGGAATAAATTTCCGTGGCAGGACACCGTGGAACAAAGTCTGGGCTTTGGAATAGGACCTTCGTTGGCCACGAAGCTACCCAAGACCGAGGAGGAACTTGACGGATCCACTGAATGCTTAATGCTCTATTGGCACCTGGAGACCACTTTTTCGCTGCCCGAATCTCCATGGTCCCTTCTTTTTCGCCTGCATCACCGCTCCCCCGCCTACGGAACGTTCGGAGAGGATGGAGGCAGCAATGCCCTGACCACCGGTCTGCGTTACAGATTTTAGCTTCGGTTCGCGGCTCAAACAACGTGCTGAAACTGTCTACATTTTTCAATATTGCCAGTCGATTTTTGCCAGTCAGAATGACGGCATGAGAAAATCAGGTTAACTATTCAACACACGCAAAAAATCCATGCTTTGCATCGGCAGGAAAACCAAATCCCTCAGCTTTGAATGCCGCTACAGGAGGCATTCAACCCTTTTGGCCTGCAAATCATCACGACTGACCTTTCCCGGGCGCAGGATGCGGCAGGCCATTTTGCCTGTCACCTCAATCACAGTCGAGGGCAGCCCCCCCCTGGGAGTATCCCTGGTTTGCAGGCAAAAATCGGCTTTTTTGACTATGTCTTTATGCAACTCGGAAAATTCCCGGGCCGGATCAAAACCGGAAACATTGGCGCTTGTGGAGATGAGCGGACATCCGGATTCAGCGGCCAGCTCACATGCTTGAGCATGCGCCGACCACCGCACGCAAACCCTTCCACGCGAATCATTCAGCCCGGAGGCCAGGCGCGGACCGGCCTTTACGACTATGGACAGCGGCCCCGGCCAAAAAAACGAGGCTATTTCCAATTCCTCCGGACTGGGATAAAAAAACTTGTTTAAATCGTTCTCACATCCGATTATGACTGGAAGCGGCTTACCCGATGGACGCTTTTTCATGTCAGACACCCGGGAAACTACCTGATTTAAGCAGGCACTTCCGCCAAGTGCCCAGAAAGTCTCCGTGGGATAGATTATTATCTTGCCCATCCTTACCGCCTGAGCGGCTTGAAAAACATCAAAACTACTGGCGTTTGTATTCATTTTTTGGTTCACACACATATTTTTTCCCAGACATTGACCATGCTTGCCAAAATCGGCATACTCAATTAAAAATAAAAGTATGTAAAAACATTCCTTGTTTTGGCAGGATATTTGCTGGGCCTTTTGCAAGAGACTAACAAGGAAATTTCTTCTCCAAGGAGCAGACAATGAAAATAACCCCGGAACAATTAAACCAGATCCGCAATCAGGAACAAAACCAGCAGACCAGGACCAAGAAAAATCAGGAGAATTTTGCCCGGCTTTTGGACCAGGAAATGGGCAAAAGCCAGGAATCAGGAAAAACACCCACAAAAAATACTGCGGAAAATATTTCCACTTCTGCCTTCCTGCAGGTCTCTCTGCTGAACAACAACCCATCTCAAAGTACGGTCATGGAAAATCTGGACAATATATTATCCAAATGGGAAAAGTATGCGAATCAGTTAAAATCACCCCAGGCCAGTCCCAAAGAAATGTATGCCGGACTTGAGGAGGTTTCCAAGTCCATAAAGGCAACAAAAGACAGTTTCGACATGCAGAAGCAGACCTCGGAAGTACGTGATTTATTAAATGAACTGGATGTCATGGCCGCCACGGAACAAATCAAGTTCAACCGTGGGGACTATTTATCCTGAACATTTTCTCCGCGGGACTGCACCGAGTAAAGCTGATCGTATACCGGTCCATTTTTAGTCAATGTGCTTTGCCACAACTTTATGCTCTGGACATTGAAGGACGGCCAGTTAAATTCGTGTAAATCTTGCAGGAATTCATTCCAGGGGTCGTCCTTTTTGTAGTATTTGACCCGAAACAAAGTCAGATGGGGTTTAAAAGCGCGGCTTTCGGCGGGGATACCGCAGGAAACAAGCTTTGCGTTCAAACCGGACACAATCATCGCCAGATCCGCAACATTTCCCTGCAGGCCTGTCCAGGCCACCCTTATTCTGCCTCTTGACCAAAAATAACCGCCGCCATGCGCCTCAACATTCAACGGTCTTAAGTCAACACCGTCCATTGCCTTGCGTATTGCCCACAGCCCCTGCTCGCTATATTCTCCTATAAATTTCAGCGTCAGATGCCAATTCCCGGCTTTGGTCCATTTTAAGCGCGAAGCAAAACGTTTGCTCCATTTAGCACGCAGCTCCTCTAACAGGTCTTGATACGCGCGGGGCAGGCTTATGCCTATAAAAAGACGCATATCACTTCATCGCATCGCGAAGAACGGCCAGGGCATGCAAGACCGAGGTATGTTTAATATCCTTGCGGTTCCCGGAAAACAAGAATCTTTTCGCCCACTTGTCTGAATTTAGCTTCCAGGCGATGAAAACGGTCCCTACCGGCTTGTCTTCCGAACCTCCTCCCGGGCCGGCTATTCCGGAAACAGCTATTCCGACATCGGTTGCACACAAAGTGGCCACCCCCTCGACCATTTCCAGAACACATTCCCTGCTTACAGCCCCTTTTTCCCACAGGGTATTCTCGTCGACATTAAGAAGCGATGTCTTTAAATGATTGCTGTAAACGATAGCCCCGCCGGCAAACCATTTTGAACTGCCCGGCATATCCGTTAGAAAATTTCCCAAAAGCCCCCCGGTACAGGATTCCGCAATGGACAGATGATATCCGGCTTTATTCAGTGCTGCAGAAATATCCGCTATCAAGTCCTCCGGTCTGGATTTGGAGAGGCAACAGCCTGAATTATTTTCTATATGTCGCTCGGACATTTATAACTATCCCTCCTCGCGGTTTAAAATCGGCGGCAACGGTCATTTTCCTGGGCGAACAGACTGCAACAAGGTCATCCAGGATTCTATTGGTTACCGTTTCCATGAATGTCGGCTCCTGGCGGTAGCTGAAAAGATAAAACTTGAAAGACTTGGATTCGACGCACAATTCATCCGGTATATACTCTACCGTAATCCGGCCGTAATCCGGCTGGCCTGTCATCGGGCAAAGCGAGGTAAACTCATCGCTGGTCAAGGTTACCGTGTATTCGCGGTTTGGGAACCTGTTTGGAAAGGTTTCCAAAATATCCGGGCTGACCTTTTCCCGGTATTCGGTTTTGCTCTTGCCAAGCAAAGTTAAATCTGAGACATCATCCCACATATTTTATCTCCATTAGTTGCTTGCTTGTGTTATTATTTCAGCCCCCCCAAATCGACCAAAATCCCTATTCCGTGTCGGGCTCGAACCCAAGCTTCATTGCTTCGGGAATAATTTTCGGTCTGTTTGCGGCAGTATCCCAAAAGACCCAGATGGTTGACGCCTTGGCCAGGTGCTTTTCTTCCCGCTTTTCAATTATTTCATAACAGCGCTCACACCTGATCCGGCGAAAATTCTTTACCCAGGTGCGGACAATTATTATATCTTCTAAAAAAGCCGGGTTATAATAATCTATTTCGTGCCGACGGACTATCCAGGCGGCATTAATCTTTTCGTACTCGAACAGCGTCCAGCCAAGGGCATTTGAATGTGCGACAGCAGCGTCCTGCATCCATTGCACAAACCGGACATTATTGGCATGCTGATTTTCGTCAATGCTTTCCCTGGTCACTTTTAATTCATATTCAAACATTCTTATCCCGTGACACGAACCGAGTTTATTTATAAAAAGACAAAAAAATGGACAATAAAGGCAAAAAAAATATCTCCGAAATGGTCGATGTTCTTGACGGCAACAACCGCAGGCTTGCAGTCCTCTCCCGGGAATCCGCCCGTTATCAAGGATTAAATCATCGTTTGGTCATGGTTACATTGAGCGGAGAAAAAGGGAAAGTACATATCCGAAGAAGAGAACCGGAGGAAAAAAATTATCCCAACCGGTTGGATCTGCTAGCTTCAGGTGATGTTCTTTCGGGAGAAGCCATATATGACGCGGCATTCAGAGCAATAAAATCAAAAACCGCGCTCCATCCTCCCCGTCTTGAACTTTTGCAGACAATTCCAGCCGGACCGGAAACCGATTATCAGGTAATTTCATTCTTTTCCGCCGGCAGGATAAAAAATCTGCCTTCCGCAAAGAACATCAACGCGAAAAATTTTTTATCCCTGGACAGGGAAGAATTAAACACATTGACCCGGGAAATGCCCGAACTTCTTACGCCGGG
>JBNJHA010000002.1:0-89311 GCA_051748085.1 Thermodesulfobacteriota bacterium | reverse complement strand
ATGCGGGTGATTTTTTTAAAATAGAATTAAAACGCCACCTTATGTATAGTAGCATGCTTTTTGCCTGTTGATATTCCTGTTTTTTCAAGTGCAATTTAACCCGTTCAAGGCAGGCATCTGGAGTTATATCTTCTTCCATCAAATTGTTATTATATTCGATCGCGCCGTTAAGATCGTCTTGAGCAAGGCGCAATTTGTAGTTTATGAAATTGATGATTTTTCGGTCAGCCAAGTTAACCTGCAGTTTTTTCAGTAAACTTTCCGCTTGCGCGTATTTGTGCTCACTTAAGTTTTTCAACGCTTTTTTGCTGTATTTGTCGATATGTTGCTTTTCCATGTGTCTTTTTTTCATGAATTCGAAGAGAGAATCCAGATTTTCAGCATAATATGAAGCTTTTTCCCCGTATTTAAAACCTGTATTGTCATATATTTTGGCTTTTTCCAATTGAGGATAAAAGGATTTTATATTTCGTCTTCCTTGAGCGTCAGCCCTGTCAGCCCTTCCTCTGTCTACTTTTTCGAAAAAATCCTGTTGGGAACGATAGTAATAATGGTTTAAGCGTATTTTTTCCGCGGTAAATGGGCCCTGTGATTCGGTTAAGGGTAAAAAGTTTTCGTCCACGCAATGCCACGGGATCTTGTATGTAAATTTGTGTGGATTGTACGTGTCGTGAATACGTTCTGGCTGGACAATGGATTTTATGTGCAGATTTTTGTTGTGGGGAAAGGGAAAACGATGCGTGAAATTTAGCAATTGCGATCCGCCGGGGCGCTGGATATGCCCGGATGATCCATATTCCACCCAGTGTACTCCCAGACCGCCGTATTTTTCGTATTCGGTCAGCAAACTCCTTATGTCCTTATATTTATTTGATATCAGGAATTCATCCGCATCCAGGAAACCGATCCATTTTGAGCTTGGCCCGTAATTTTTCAGGCATTCGTGGTAGGAAGGGATTTGTTTTTCTTTTCCTTTTACCTGGTGGATGACGACTAAATTGCTGGCAATGAATGGTTCCAATATATCGCGAAGGGGAGGAGAGCTTTCGTTGTCGTAAATAATAATTTTTTCCGCCCCGATCAGCAGGTGATGTATTACCCACTCCCGGATATAATGATGTTCGTTTTTTGCAATACAGCAAATGCTGAAATAATTTAATTCCATAAAAAAATGCGTGTTATGTTCTATCTGCTCACCAAACTTTTTCCGCGTGCTGAATAGTTACGTTATGTTAAATATTTTTTGAGGATATTGCCATCCATGCGAATAGCCTTAATGGTGCATTTATGATAATTTAATTGGGTGCATCGCGCAATAACTTGTTTGCGGAGATTACAGGCGAGGTGTGCCCGGGTTGTGTCCGTTCTGCAAATTTTTTGCTCTTCAAGCTTTCGTTTTGTGGTGTTCAGGATTTAGATGTGGAGGTAGCTTGATGTGGCCTCTGAAAGTTGACACCATGCGCTATCCGGAATAATTTTTTTGCTGATTTTCCCCGCATATTTTTTAAGGAACTTCGATGTTGCTGTGGATTTTATGCGAGTATTCCTTTTGATGCTAATTTTTCGTTAGAAGCAAAAGGATCAGGAGAATAAAGATAAAGAATCAATGCATTGCGTTGAAAGTCTATAAATTTTATCCTTGGAGTTTGAAATGCGAAAGATTCTTTTTTCTTTTTTTTGTGTGACTGTTTGCTCTCTGTGGGTGTTCAATGCCTGTGCCCAGGATATCGAGGGCAAGGTGGTTATTTTTCATGCCGGATCCCTGACTGTGCCTCTGGCTGAAATGGAAAAGCAGTTTGAAAAGAAGTTTCCAGAGGTTGACGTGTTGCGCGAGGCCGGCGGGAGCACCAAAATGGCCCGTTTGATTGCCGATGTGGGCAAGTACGCGGACATAATGGCCTCCGCCGACTACAAGGTCATTGACAACAATTTGATCCCGGACTTTGCCTCCTGGAATGTCCGCTTCGCCACTAATCAAATGGTACTTGCCTATACCGAAAACAGTCGCTGCGCGGACAAGATCAATGCAAACAATTGGTATAAGATACTGGAAAACAATGATGTCAGCTGGGGACATTCCGATCCGAATCTGGATCCATGCGGTTATCGAAGTCTGATGGTTTTGCAGTTGGCCGAAAAATTTTATGACGATTCCGGTTTGTATGACCGTCTGATTGCCAACCGTCCGAAAAAAAACATCCGGCCCAAGTCGGTGGAGCTGGTAAACCTGCTTAAAACCGGGAATATGGATTATGCCTGGGAATACAGATCCGTGGCTGTCCAGCACGGACTTGAATTCGTCACCCTTGATGAGCATATAAATCTGAGCAATTATAAGTATGATCCTTTTTACAAGCAGGCTGCGGTGAAGGTAAGCGGCCGGGAGCCTGGCGAGTTCATAACCAAGCGCGGCAAATCCATTACTTATGGAATAACCATGCTTGAACAGTCCAGGAACAAACCGGCGGCACAGGCTTTTTTGGATTTCATGCTTTCCCGGGATGAGGGACTGGCCATACTGGAAAAACTCGGGCAGTCTCCGTATGTGCCGGCGCGAATTTCCTCCGAGAACATGCTCCAGAATGTTCCCCGGCTATTGTGGTCAAAAGTGGTGGTCAAAGAATAGTTTAAGCACAAAAACGGCCTGGTAGTGGACAAGCGGCTACTGGTCCGTTTTTGCGGAAAAAATAATGTTCTTATCCAAAAATCCCTTTTTTTTTCTGTGCTTTTTTCTAAGCCTTCCAATCATTCTGCTCGTGGCCGGGCCGCTGGGAAAAATGCTTTCGGGATCGTCTTTGGCCGAACTCGGCCAGACATTAAAGGATCCAATTGTCCTTTCCGCTCTGGCCAGGAGTCTGCTCACGTCTCTTGCGGCCACGGGAATTTGTTTTGTCTTTGGCACACCGCTTGCGTATCTGCTGGCCAGGCGTTCTTTTCCGGGCAAGAGGCTGATAGAGGGTGTGGTTGACCTGCCGATCATGATACCCCATCCGGTAATCGGTATTGCCATCCTGAGCCTGGCCGGCCGGACCCATCCCTTCGGCCGGATGCTTGCAGATTTGGGAGTAGAGGTCATGGGAACGTATACGGGGATTGTCGCCGTACTTGTCTTTGTGGGCATGCCGTTTTACGTGAACACGGCCAAATCCGGCTTTGAAAACGTATCCCCGCGGCTGGAAAACGCTTCACATACATTGGGAGTGGGCATGACGGCCACATTTTGCCGGGTCACTTTTCCCCTGGCCTGGAGGAGCATGGTTCTGGGCATGATAATGTGCACGGCCCGGGCTATAAGTGAATTCGGGGCGGTGGTTATTGTCGCCTACCATCCGATGACCGCGCCGGTACTGATATACGAGCGTTTTACAGCCTATGGCCTTGAGTACTCCCAGCCTATAGCCGTGTGGCTGATAATGCTTTCCTTTGCCTTGTTTATTTTAATGCGTTTATTTTCGCGGGAAACAGTTTCTTATGCTTGAAATCCAGAATCTCGGCCTTGAGGTTCCCGGGTTTGCCCTTCGGGGTAATAATCTTCAGGTAAAAGAGGGGGAGTTCTTTGCTGTAATCGGTCCGACAGGCTCGGGCAAATCTCTTCTTTTGGAAGCCATAGCCGGATTGCGTCCCCTTTCGACCGGCCGGGTATTGAGCAAAGGCCGGGATATATCAGCATTTCCTTCGGAAAAGAGAAATGTTGCGCTGGTTTATCAGGATTACGCCCTTTTCCCGCATATGGATGTGCGCAAGAATATTCTGTATGGAGTTTATCGTTACAGAAACCAGGAACCGGTATCAAGACAGTATGCCTTTCTGGTGGAAAGACTCGGTCTGGAAAATTTGCTGTGCCGCAGGCCGCAAACGCTCAGCGGCGGCGAGAAACAGCGCGTTGCGCTGGCCCGCTCGCTCATGCTCAGCCCCGAGGCCATGCTCCTTGACGAGCCTTTATCCGCATTGGATCCTGTTTTTCAGGACGAGTTAAGAGAGCTATTGAGGGAATTGCACGCCGAGTTGAAAATTCCTTTTGTAATGGTTTCCCATAATTTTTCCGAGGTAATGTATCTGGCTGACAAGGGAGCGATAATCAATCAAGGTGAAATTGTTCAACATGGTGGAATAGATGAACTTTTTTCCTGTCCGCGCAATATTTTTTGTGCCAGATTTACAGGCGTAAAAAATATTTTTGCTGTTCGCAGTTCCTGGACCATGCAAATGGCTCGGGTGCTTTTGCGGGAAAGGAGTCTCGCGGACAACCGGATCCGGTATCTGGGATTCAGGCCGGAGGATGTTATCCCGGTTAATAACCGGAATGTCGTCCAAAGACAGTGTCCAATCTTTACGGGTCGGGTTTCTTCCCTTGCCTGTCATGGCGTGCAGGTTACCGCACGTCTGGATGTGCAGGGAACGCCGGTTACCGCCCTCTGGCCCCGAAAATACGTACATTCGTACTCGCTTGAAAGTGGCCGCGACGTTGCTTTTCAGGTTGAAGCCGCAAAAGTGCATTGTTTTGATGCCAATGAAGGAGCCATTAATGAGTCCGATGCCTGAAAAAAGCGCGAATATCTTTTCCCGGCGCATGTATGTCCGGCTTCGGCGTCAGGATATAGCCATATTCAAGTTCCTGCTTGAATCTTGCGATAATTTGGCCTATTTATCAATAATTGATAAACATGCAGCGGTCCTGCAGGTCCGTTATACACCGGGAACAAGACAGGAACTTCTCGCCTTTCTGGATACGGCCCGGGCTGAAGTAGATTTTACTATTGTTGATGACCGGGACTGACCGGTTTTCATTGCCAGGGGGGGGATGCGATGCGTAACGATACCAGATTATTTTCTTTAGTTATTTTGGCGTTATTATGTCTTGCAATGGGCGGAGGCGGCGATGGTCCGGTAACATTTGTTCCCGAGCCGGATCGAAATTTTTCCGCACGGATAGTTGATCAGTCCGATACTTCTTATACGGTGGACAATCTTTCCGTGGACGGACTGACTCTTTTGCCGGCCGAAATGGGCAAGGCCGAAATCGGAGTCGATTTTTCCAAAATTGACATAATTAATTTTTATCTGCAGGGAGAGAGAGAGCTGGCCGAAGTTATTTTCTCCGACAGCAGGCAAAAGAAATTTTATCTGTCCCCGGAAACGGTATTTTACGCCCGTAGTCAATGGGGAAATATGAAATTGCTCTGCAAGGATATTAAAACCATTGATTTTATAAAGTAGGATGAGTTTATAAACTTTATGTCCATGGCCGAAATATTTCAATTTTCCACCGGCGACCGCATATTCGGAGCGGGTGAGCCGTGCGTCTATTTTTATGTTCTATTAGCGGGCACAGCTGCCCTCTGGACGGAAGACGAAAAAATGATGCAGCTTGGCCCTTCAAATGTGATTGGGGCCGAAATCAAGGATGCTGCAGGCATACATTCCTATTCGTGTACCGCTATCGCCGATTCCGATTTGCGGGTTCGCCGGTATCCCATAGCTTCCCTGGGGGATCTGCTCGGAAACGCCAGATTCGCGCAGATGGTCTGCTCCAGTCTGATGCGGCAGAGCAGAGCCCAGCTTAATTTCTTTGAGCGCTACAGAAGGGAGCGCGAATATGTTTATTATTCCGGCGAGATCAAGGCGTACGAACCTGGAGAGACAGTAATCCGGGAAGGAGATGATTCCACGGACATCTTCCGGATTATATCCACCGACAAGGGACTGAAAGTCATTAAAAACGAATGCGAGCTTGCCGTTATTCGCGAGCCGGGAGAATTTTTCGGGGAAATGGCGGCCCTTTTGCACGAGCCGAGGACGGCTTCGGTTGTGTCGGCCGGGCAATCGGTTCTGGAGGTATATCCAAGCGAACAGCTGAATGATATTATAAAGGATTACCCGGATATTTCCCTGCGCATGATTCAGAACATGGCCAAGCGTCTCGCGGATACCAGTGCGGAACTGGCCAAGAGCTGATATTTCTAAATCCGGAATTTTTGAATTTCCGGAGTTTCCTCGACGTTGCGCAGGGATTTTATTCGAGTGATCCTTTCTGATGTTCCTGACGAAAGTTTCGCATATTTTCCTGCCCCCTTTGGCGGGGCTTAGAAAATACAGAACCGAAAGTTCGGCATCAAAAGGATCAGGTGAACAACTCGCAAAAATCCGTGCATTCCGTCGCAGAGCTATTTCCGGATAAGAATCATTCTAGCTGTGTTCATTTATTTTGAAAAATTTTCGACAGTTTCTGCCCGTATCCTCCCATATCTTTTCTGCCTTTTCTTCCTTCAGTTCCGCGATTTTCCGGGCGGTAAAAACTATCAGCGCCGGGCTGTTGATTTTTCCCCGGTAGGGCTCCGGAGCAAGAAACGGAGAATCGGTTTCCAGGAGCATTTTTGACATTGGAATGGACATGGCAACAGCGTTTTGCAGTTTAGTGTTCTTGCGATAGGTTACCGTTCCGGGAATAGACAGATGCCATCCACGGTCAAGGATATGTTCCGCAAGATGCGTTCCCTGCCCGAAGCAATGCCAGAGAAGGGGACGGTCCCGGAATCCCATATCATCAAGGATGCGCAATGCATCCTCTTCCGCCTCCCGGCAATGAATAACAACCGGAATGTCCAGTTGCGCCGCAAGCTCGAGTTGTTGTGCAAATAGTTTTTGCTGCGTTTCCGGCGAGCTGTGCATATAATGATAGTCGAGCCCAATTTCACCCAACGCCCGGATACTTTTTTCTTCCCGAATGAAAGTCTCAATTTGCTCAATATCTCCGGGCTGTACCTCGCCAGCGTCATGCGGATGGATACCCAGAATGAAAAATATTTTTTCTTTTCGCGCAAATTTGTGCCGGTTGGTTTTAAATGCCTGCGGGCCGAGAAAAACCTGTCCGATATTGCTTATGCCGCATTCAAGCGCAAGCCGGATATTTTCTTCGATGTCGCCTGAATCTTTTAGATCCAGATGGGCATGGCTGTCCGCCCCTCCGGCAGGCAAGGCCATTTCCGCGGGCAATGGACGGCTTTTCTTTTTACCCATTGTTGTCCCGTTTTCTTTGTTTCGTCCATTCCTGCAGGGGAATTGCTTCATCCAGGAGCATTACCGGTATCTCGTCCCGGATGGGATAGACAATTTCACAGCGGGAACAGATGAGCCCGTCCTGATTATCGGTCAGTGTGAGCGGTCCCTTGCAACCCGGGCAGGCCAGAATATCCAGAAGTTCCTGATTAAGACTCATGTCGGCTTCTCCTTTTTAAGCAGCTTGAATTGCT
Source organism: Thermodesulfobacteriota bacterium (assembly GCA_051748085.1). Taxonomy (GTDB): domain Bacteria; phylum Desulfobacterota; class Desulfovibrionia; order Desulfovibrionales; family Desulfonatronovibrionaceae; genus CAYNNQ01. The sequence continues at coordinate 82,061 of JBNJHA010000002.1, read as the reverse complement.
TTCATTGGGATGTATAGTTTTGTTCGGTTTCAGCGTATAGATAACGTCTGGAAAATTTGTCGGAAACAGTGGACTGTACGCGGACGATTATTGCCGTGAAAATTAGCGCGTATATAATTCTTGCCCAGAGTATTCCGGATAGATCGGCCCCGAGCAGAAGCATGAGCAGGGTGTCTTCGATTACGCTGTGGCAGATGCCCATTAAGGTCATGGAAAAAAAAACATCCCGGGCCGGTATATTCCCGTTTTTGACTTCGTGAATGATCAGCCCGCCTCCGTATGACAGTCCCATTATCATACCTATAATCGATATGGGCCCCGCCTGTCGACCGATGCCCATGCTCTGAAACAGGGGACGCAAGGCGCGAATAAAAAAGTTGGTGATTCTGAGTTTATCCAGTATTCGGGTCAGGGCCATGAGCGAGGTTATGATTGCAAAAATGGCCGTCAGGTTTCTGCCCTGGGCCAGAGCCCACTGCAGATACCCGCTTGGTGCCGGATCCGGATTCCAGAGAATTGTACTCGGTTCCTGCAGCAAATTGCCGTTTGAATATATAAGATTGAGCAGTATGCCCAAAATAAATGCGCTTCCGACACGGAATATGCCCTGAACAACAAGTCTGGGACCTGTTTTCTGGGCGATTTTAAGCTCTACTGGCAGGGCGTGGGCCACAAGCATGACAGTGGACAGCACCGTTACCTGGGCGATGCTCAGGTGGGCGCTTTCCGGAAGGGATACAAAGACAATCATGCCTGCATAGATATTGTTGACCAGAGCTGTCGCCCAGACCAGCCCCATGCTTCCGGGCAGCCCCATGAGCTGCATGACAGGCTCAAGCGGCACAGCCAGGTAGGATATTAGTCCGAGGTCCTGAAGTATCCGAACGGCAATGATGATTGGAATCATTATCCGGAAAAGTTCCAGGCAGGCCTTGGCAGAATCCCGAAGCAAGCTGTAAGCCTGCCCAAAAAGTATGTTTATCGACTTGTACTTATTCACTAAATCAAATCAGAACATCTGTTTCAGAAGTTTTTCTTCCGCCTGCTTTTCATTCAGCCCATCCCTTTCTGAAGAGGCACGGACCTTCGGTTGCGTGCCTTTTTTAAACGGCAGCAGATAAGTTTTTTTGCTGTCTTTACCGGCCAGCATACCGGAGGAAGCGTCCACCCTGGCCATTACAATTCCCGGAGGGCGCTTGAAATTTTCAACCGGGTAATTGTCTTCCACGGCTTGTCTGTATTTGAGCCATATCGGGCAGGCCGCTCTTGATCCAGTTTCATATTTGCCCATTGGAGTTACTTTGTCGAAGCCAACGTAAGTTCCGGTCAGAAGATAGGGAGCGAATCCCATGAACCACGCATCCTGTTCATCATTGCTCGTTCCGGTTTTTCCGGCGACCGGCCTGCCAAGTTTTCTGGCCCGCCATCCGGTCCCGCCCTGCACAACCTGTTGCAGAAGGTTGGTTATAATATAGGCTGTTTCGGCGCTTATAGCCTGCGTTTTCTGCAGTTCGTTTTTATATATTTCATCCCCCCAGGCGTTTTCGATTCTGGTTATCAGCCGAGGTTCAACAATATCACCACCGCGGGCGAACGCAGTATATGCCCGGCAGAGATCAAGAAGCGATACCGGGACCGAACCGAGGGAGACCGAAAGGTCACTGGGGAATTCTTCTTTGATTCCCAGGGTCCTGGCTCTGTCAATTATGGTCTTGATTCCCATTCGCTGGGCCAGTCGGATAGTGACCAGATTTCTGGATTTGACCAGAGCGGTCCGCAGCAGGGTCGGACCGTAAAAGATGCCTTCGAAATTTTCCGGTTTCCAGGTTTTGTCTTCGCTGGTATACACGATGGGCGCGTCAAGCACGATTGACGAGGGAGTAAATCCGTTGTCCAGGGCGGCGGAATAGACAATGGGCTTAAACGCGGACCCCGGTTGTCTTTCGGCCTGGGTTGCCCGGTTAAATTGGTTTTCAAAAAAATCGTATCCGCCGACAAGAGCGGGGACCAGTCCTGTTCTCGGATCGATGGAAAACAGGGCCCCCTGGACTTGGGGCATTTGTTCCAGCGCCAGGGGCCATGCATTGCCTTCTTGCGGCAGATCCCTGACCGAGGCCCAGACCAGATCCCCCTTGTTCAGTATCTTGCGGGCATCTTTTGTGTCCCGAACTTCCTCCGGAGCCTTCAGCGGATCAGGTGTTCTGGTCCAGCCCATGGTTTCCACATCAATATATCCGTGGTACTCTCCGATTCGGACTTTTGCCCCGTCCGTGTCCACATCGACTATCAATGCGCGCAGCCATTGTTCCGGGGCCAGGATGTCCGGATGCACGGGATTTTTTTTCAGATACTGGTCCCATTCTTCTTCAGGGATTGTTTGGATCGGACCGAGCCAGCCTCTTCTTTTGGTTGAGGCACGCAGTCCGGTTCTGACCGCATTCTGGGCCGCCACCAGGTGTTCGAGATTGGCGGCGGTATGTACGGTCATGCCCGAGGTATATACCTTTTTTTCTCCATATTTATCGATCAGCTTGCGCCGGACTTCCTCCAGATAATAGGCCCCCTGCCTCCAGGACGGATCGGCCATTTTTTTCAACTCAATCGGTGCGTTATTCGCCTGTTCATATTCCTCCCGAGTTATATGTCCGGTATCGAACATCCTCTTCAGGACATACGTACGTCTTTTTATCGCCCCGTCCAGGTTTTTATAGGGATTATATCTGGAGGGCGCCTTGGGCAGCCCGGCAATAAGTGCTGCTTGCGGCAGGGTGAGTTCGGAAGCGTGTTTGCCGAAATATTCCCGGGCCGCGGCTTCTATTCCGTATGCTCCTGCCCCCAGGTATATCTGGTTCAGATATATGGTCAGTATTTCGTCTTTACTCAAATGCCGTTCTAAGCGGTAAGCGAGAATCGCTTCCTTCAGTTTCCGGGTATAGCTTTGTTCCGGAGTCAAAAGCAGGGATTTGATCACCTGCTGGGTTATGGTACTTCCCCCCTGGACAATGCTCCCGGCCATGGCGTTTTTAAAAGCCGCGCGGGCAATGCCGGGCAGGTCTATTCCTTCGTGTTCATAGAATTTTGAATCTTCTGCGGCCAGAAATGCCTTGGCCACCCAGGGAGACATTTGATTCAAAGTAACCAGGAATCTTTTTTCCCGGTAAAAGTAACCGAGTACTCTTTCGTTTTCAGTCAGAACTGTGGTTACCAATGATGGATTATAATCATTTATTTTTTTAAAGCCGGGCAGGTCCCTGGCTGCCTGGAAATAAATGACTCCGGCGCTGCCTGTTCCGATAAGCACCAGGGCCAATATGGTTATTGTCGCGATTTTGAATATTTTCATTTGAGTAATCCGAATTATGAGCAATTTAGTTTTTCGAACATATCATGGTATAATTTTAAGATTTTCTCCGGGCTGACGGCAAATGTCTGCAAGAGTTTCTTGATCGAATCGCTTTGGTTAAGAGCGAGGCATCCGGGATCATTAAAAACAGTTATTTTTTGTCGGCAGACCCAGAAGGGATAGATGCGGCAAAAATACGGACGCGATTTTACGGGTAGTACGCACCCCTTGTCTCCCAGGAAGATGCAAGTGCCGTCCGCGTAAGTTTTCAGTCTCGGATGGCGGCCCTTTTTCGGGAACATTTTGGGGACCGCTTTTTTTTGGTCCGGAAAGAGTTTTCGCATGTGGGCAATGAAAACTTGCGTGTTGGCCTCCATTTCTATTACTTCCGAATGTGGATAAAGAGACAGCAGGATATCGATTTCAAACTCGGACAGGGGAAAACAATTTGCGGTATTGCGGGGATTGGAACGGCAGCATGTCCGGTTTCTCGCCGCGCATTGCCTGCAGACGTAGTCATCAGGATCTTCTTTTGGCATTGGTTTATTATTTTCTTTGAAACAAACTTCTGAATGGTTATCTTGCGGATTATGTTTTCCCGTGTTCATCCGAAAACTTCAGGCGTCCCTTGCCCAGAAGATCATGCATATGCACGATCCCGCATAGTTTATTGCCGTCATCAACCACTGGAATGACCGTGATCGCCTTTTCTTCCATGATATCCATGGCCAGGGCTGCGCTGCTCTCCGGAATGACTTTTGTGGGCTTTGTCGTCATGTACTCATGTGCCGGGCGCTCCAGGTTCGGAATTTGCGAGCAGAGTATGCGCCGGACATCGCCGTCTGTAAGAATGCCTTGCAGTTTATGCTCATTGTCGACGATAAGCACTGTGCCTAATCCGCTTTGATTCAGAATGTCCAGAGCTTCCTTGAAAGGGCTGTCCAGGCTCGCGGTCGGCAGTTCCGTGTTGTGCATGAGGTCTTTGACCTGCATTGCCAGTCTTTGTCCAAGCGTTCCACCCGGATGATTCTTTTGAAAGTCCTGTTTGCTGAAGTCCTTGATGGTTATCAGGGCTACGGCTATGGCATCGCCAACCGCCAGCGACGCGGTGGTGCTCGCGGTCGGGGCCATACCGAGCGGACATGCCTCTTTATCCACTTTTATCTTTATTCCAATGTCCGAGATTCTGGCCAGAGAGGACTGTAAGTCCGCGGTGAAGGCAATGATTTTGGTTCCCAGTCTGCGGACTGTCGGCAGAATGGCGTTTAGCTCATCGGTTTCGCCGCTGTTGGAGATTGCGAGTACTATATCCTCGGCCCGGAGCATCCCCAGGTCTCCGTGTGCTCCTTCCACAGGATGCAGAAAAAATGAAGGTGTTCCCGTGCTGCTCAGAGTAGCCGCGATTTTGCGGCCGACCAGTCCGGATTTGCCGACACCGGTGATCACAATCCGCCCGGTGCAGGCGGCCAGTATTTCCAGCGCCTGTGCGAAGCTTAAGTCCAAATCCTGGCGAACCTTTTCAAGGCCCTGAATTTCAATGTCCAGGACTTTTTTGCCTATTTGTATCCATTGTTTCTGCTGTGCTGTCATTTGCAGGAATTCTCCAGGCACATTTTGTCGCAATGCTCTCCGGCGGTTAATGGGTAATTGCCGTTAAAGCAGGCAAAGCAGAAATCCTCCCGGCCATGCAAGGCTTCTTTGAGTCCGGCAATAGTCAAATAATGCAGGGAGTCCAAGCCGATAAAGCGGGCTATGTCCTGGGTATCGTGATTTGCGGCGATAAGCTCTCCTTTGGAGGAGAAATCGATCCCGTAGTAACATGGATAGCGGATAGGAGGACAGCTGACACGCATGTGTATTTCCCTGGCTCCCATTTCCCGTAATTTTTTGACCCTGGTTCTTATTGTCGTTCCCCGGACGATAGAATCCTCAATAATGATTATTCTCTTGTTTTTTATCATTTCGGCCACCGGATTCAGCTTCACCCTTACTCCGAAATCACGCATGTCCTGTGAAGGCTGAATAAAAGTCCGTCCTACATAATGGTTGCGAATCATAGCCATTTCAAATGGAATATTCGACTCTCGGGCGTAGCCGACAGCGGCGTATACACCCGAATCCGGAAAGGGCATGACCATGTCCGCTTCAACCGGTGCCTCCCTGGCCAAAATCTTTCCCATTTTTTTTCGGGCCGTATATACAGTTTCATCAAAGACTATTGAATCCGGGCGGGCAAAATAAATAAGTTCAAAAACGCAGGAGGTAGTTTTTTGTTCCTGAGCAAAATATCTGGAAGTCAATTTGCCGTTTTCAATGGCCACCATTTCGCCGGGGCGCAAGCTTCTCAAGTATTCCGCTTCCAGCAGATCAAAGGCGCATGATTCCGAAGCCAGAACATAGGCGTCGTTTACCCGGCCCAGGGAAAGCGGACGGAAGCCGTTTGGATCCCGGACTCCGATCAGTTTGTTGTTGACCATCATTACCAGACTGTACGCGCCTTTGACTTTTTGCAGAGCCTTGCATAAGGCGCCCTCTATATCATTGTTTCCGTTCAGGTTGGCAGCCATTAAATGCATGATCACTTCGCTGTCCATGGTCGTTTGAAATATTGACCCGCTTTCCTCCAGTTCCTGCCGGAGTTCCCATGTGTTGACCAGATTGCCATTGTGTCCGATGGCCAGTTGAGTGTTCTTGAAGCGGACCATGAACGGTTGAGCGTTTCGAAGCAGTGAAGCCCCGGTGGTTGAATAGCGAATATGTCCGATCGCGGTCGAGCCTTTGAGCTGGCGGCCGAGATGGTCTTCGGAAAATACGTCGGCCACAAGTCCCATGCCGCGCTGCTCCCGCAGTGCTTCTCCGTCCCAGGTAACAATTCCCGCGCTTTCCTGCCCCCTGTGCTGCAGGGCGTACAACCCGAAGTAGGACATTCTTGCCGCTTCCGGGTGGCTGTCTATGCCGAACAGCCCGCAAAATTCTTTTTTCATGCCATACCTTTATTGCTTATAGAATTCCTGCAGACTTTTTACATTCAGTCCGCATCCTGTTTTTTCCTTAATGGCCATGACAATGGCTTCCGCTCCGGCCATGGTGGTCGTGTACGGTATATTGTACAACACGGCCGCCTGCCGCAGCGATGAGGAATCCTGTACTTCCCTTTTTCCGGAAGAGGTGTTTATGACCAGATCTATTTTTTTATTTTTAATGTAGTCAATTACATTTGGGCGTCCTTCATAAACCTTGTTTACTGCCTGGGCGTGGACATCACTTTTTTTCAGGAAATCTGCCGTGCCCCTGGTGGCGATGATGTGAAAGCCCAGGCTGTTGAAGATCTGGGCCAATCTGGCGCATCTTTTCTTGTCCTGATCGTTGACGGACAGGAATATGGTTCCTGACTCCGGCAACTTCAATCCGGCCCCCAGCTGGCTTTTCAAAAAGGCCATGCCGACGTTCTGGTCAATGCCCATGACCTCTCCCGTGGATTTCATTTCCGGACCGAGTAAAACATCCACACCGGGAAACCTGTTGAACGGGAGCACGGCTTCTTTTACCGCGTAGTATCCGCCTTTGCGCTGGGACCACGGGTCAACCTGCTCCAGGCTTTCTCCGAGCATGATCCGGGTGGCCAGCTTGGCCAGAGGAACTCCGGTCGCCTTGCTCACAAAAGGAACCGTGCGTGATGCGCGCGGATTGACTTCCAAAATGTAAATGTCTTTTTCTTTTACGGCGAACTGAATGTTCATCAACCCGATTACTTGCAGTTCCTCGGCCAGGGCCTTTGTCTGCCTTTGAATTTCCTGGATGGTTTCGGCTTTTACTGTATGCGGCGGCAGGACACAGGCCGAGTCTCCGGAGTGTATGCCGGCTTCTTCGATATGCTCCATTATTCCGGCCACGTATGTTTCTTGGCCGTCGCTTAAAGCGTCCACGTCTATTTCCACCGCGTTTTTCAGAAATTTGTCTATGAGTATGGGGTAGTCGGGCGATACATATGCGGCTTCCCGAAAATAGTTGGTCAGATCCTTTTCGTCATAGACTATCTCCATGGCTCGTCCGCCGAGTACATAGGACGGTCTGACCACGACCGGATAGCCGATGCGCTCGGCAATGTCATGTGCCTGTTCATAGGACATGGCCGTACCGTTTTCCGGCTGTTTCAAGCCCAGCTTGTTCAGCATGCTTTGGAATCTTTCCCGGTCCTCGGCCCGGTCGATACTGTCCGGTGAGGTACCCAGGATCTTTACTCCGGCCCGTAAAAGGGGAACCGCAAGGTTAAGTGGCGTTTGCCCGCCGAATTGGATAATGACCCCTTCGGGGCTTTCGCGGTCAATGATGTTCATCACGTCTTCAAAAGTCAGCGGCTCAAAGTACAATTTGTCTGAGGTATCGTAGTCGGTGCTTACCGTTTCCGGGTTTGAGTTGACCATGATTGATTGGGCCTTCAATCCATGCAGAGCGTAGGCGGCGTGGACGCAACAGTAGTCGAATTCGATTCCCTGTCCGATCCTGTTCGGTCCGCCGCCCAGGATCATTATTTTTGTCCCTTCTTGTGGTTCTTTTTCTGTTCCTTTTTCATAAGTGGAGTAAAAATAGGGTGTATATGCCTCAAATTCAGCGGCGCAGGTGTCAACAAGGTAATATGTGGGCAGTATGGCGCATTTTTCCCGCAGGCATCGAATATCTGTTTCTTCTTTTTTCCACAGTGTTGCCAGTTGCTTGTCCGAGAATCCGAATCTTTTGGCCCGGTCCAGAATCTCGGGCATTTTTTTGTTTTCCTGGGTGATGTTTTCTTTCAGGCTGAATTTTTTTAGCTCGTCTTCAAGCTGAACAATTTCCTTTATTTGATCGATAAACCAGGGATCGATGCCAGTAATCGCGTGTATTTCCTGTGTTTCAAACCGATTTTTTATTGCGTGCCGTAGATGGAGAATGCGGTTGGAGTTTGGTGTGCGCAATTTTTCTTTTATTGATTCCGGCGTTATCTCCTGGTCCTGAAAATTGCGCCCCAGTCCGGGCTGATTTATCTCCAGGGAACGCAGACCTTTTTGCAGAGCCTCCTTGAAATTGCGTCCAATCGCCATGGTCTCCCCGACGCTTTTCATCGTGGTTGTCAATTCATCCTTGGTTTTTGCGAATTTTTCAAAGGTGAATCTGGGGATTTTTACCACGCAGTAATCGATTGTCGGCTCAAACGAAGCCATGGTTTCCCGGGTGATGTCATTTGGAATTTCGTCCAGAGTATAGCCCACGGCCAGTTTTGCTGCGATTTTGGCTATGGGAAAGCCTGTTGCCTTGGAAGCCAATGCGGAAGATCTGGAAACCCGCGGGTTCATTTCAATAACCACCATTTCCCCGTTTTGCGGGTTGATGGCGAATTGGACGTTCGATCCCCCCGTCTCCACGCCTATCTCCCGCATTATGTCGATGGATGCATTGCGCATCTGCTGATATTCAGCGTCGGACAATGTCTGGGTCGGGGCGACAGTGATTGAATCTCCGGTGTGCACACCCATGGCGTCAAGATTCTCAATGGAGCAGATAATAACACAATTGTCATTGTGGTCGCGCATGACTTCCAGTTCGTATTCCTTCCAGCCCAGGACGGATTCCTCGAGCATGATTTCGTTCGTTATGCTCGCGGCCAGTCCGTTCGCGGATATTTTTTCCAAATCCTCCAGGTTGTAGGCTACACCTCCGCCCGTGCCTCCCAGTGTGTAGGCCGGCCTTATGATAATCGGAAAGGGAATTTTTTCGGCCAGAGCCCTGACGTCGTCGGCATTCCTGGCGATGGCGCTTTTGGGCACTTTCAGGCCGATGTTATCCATTGCTTTCCGGAACAGTTCCCTGCTTTCCGCCTTCTTGATTACTTCGATGGAAGCTCCGATAAGTTCAACTCCGCACTCTTCCAGTACGCCCTGCTCGGCTACGGCAATGGCGGTGTTCAGTCCTGTCTGTCCTCCGAGAGTCGGCAGCAGTGCGTCCGGCCGTTCCTTGCGGATCACGGCGGCGACTGTTTCGGGGTCGAGAGGCTCGACATAAGTACTTTCGGCAAGTTCAGGATCGGTCATGATGGTTGCCGGGTTGGAGTTTACCAGTACAACCTTGTATCCTTCCTCCTTAAGCGCTTTTAGTGCTTGTGTTCCGGAGTAGTCGAATTCGCAGGCCTGTCCGATAATTATCGGACCGGACCCGATGAGCATTATTTTTTTGATGTCTTTTCTGGCAGGCATTGTTGGTAATCCATTGGTCTGGTTTTTATTTTTATTTGTTGCTGATTGTATACAATCAGCTTGTTTCTGGCCAAAGCTTGAAGGTTTTTCTTGATTTCGTCTGGCCGCATGTTGGTCATTGCCGGAAGCAACTCCATGTGCCTGTCTATTTTTTTGTAGGCATCGAGGAGATATAAGTTGGCCATGATAAATTTTTCGTCCCGGGAAAGTTTGTTGCTGGCAAAAATTTTTTTACGCAGCCCCTCAGGCAGATTGATCAGCCGCACAAGATTTTGTTCAGCAAGAAATTTTTCAATATCCATTCCGGGTTTTTCCTTTTAGTTCTCTTCCTTGACATGGTCAATGCGCAACCTTAGTATTTAAAGTTAGGGGGGATAAATTGATGATACCAAAACCCATAACAGAATTTCCCTGTGGATCAAGAGTCAGGATTGCGGCATTTGATGCCGGCGGAAAGGCTCGCTGCAGGTTATGTTCACTTGGCCTTATTCCCGGTACCGAGGTTGAGGTTAATTGCACCGCGCGGGGACCATTGCGGATTAAAGTGCGCGGAGCAGACATGGTTTTGGGAAATGGCATGGCAGAAAAAATCCTTGCGTATTCTGTCGACTGAGTATTTGTTTACCAAATTTTTTGCGTGTGTTGAATAGTTACTCGACTGATATAGAATAGTTGTGGATAATATTTTTTTCTCTAAATCAATTTTCTGAATTTTAACAATTTTTGTAATCATGCACGAAACAAGTTTACAACAGGTAATTACCGATTACATTTCCGGAGAGGAAATAGAGGATACAACATACGAAGATCTGCGCCAGGGTATTGCCCGGCTGCTGGTTGAGGATAAATCGTATCCAAGGGATGTTATCTCCACCAAGGTACCCCTAAAGTTTGAAATCAACGGCCTTGAAGTTGAATATAAAATAGATTTTCTTGTTCATTGTGCCCGGCGCCCGGCTATCCTGGTTGCTTTCTGTTCCGGGGCTGTTGCATCTTATTTGCAGCAGTATCTGGCAGCTGCCCGAATTTTTGCTCCAATCCCGCCCGCTTTTGTTTTTGTTACCGATACCCATGAGGGCGTGTTGATGCGCACCTCGGATGGAAAACGTCTGGATGAGGGATTTGCAGCGCTTCCTGATTACGACAGGTTGTGCGAAATGCTGCATGAAAATCCCGTCCCGGAATTTGATGAAAAAAAGAGGGCGCAGGCCAGGAAATTGGTGCATGCTTTTTTTTCCCTTTCCGACGGATGTTGCTCTGGAAATTGTTCAGACGACTCTGACTCATAAGCGAATTTTTTTATCCGCTGTCTTTTTTGTTTACCTCCACTGTTCGCATTGCCATTTGCTTTGCTCGTCCAGCATCGCTCTGATATCCGCTATGCCCGCAGCGGCTGTTCCTACCTGGGCCACGACATGCCCTGCGGCCGCGTTTGCCAGTTGACAACTGCTTAATAAATCGTTGCCCGCCTGCAGGGAAAGGGCCATTGTCCCGATTACTGTATCTCCGGCCCCGGTAACATCAAAAACTTTCTGGGCCAGGGTCGGGATGTGCCATATCTCTTGTTGCTCAAACACGGCCATACCGTTTCCGCCCATGGTTATAACCAGATTCTGCAATTTATATTTGGCTTGCAGTTTTTTCCCGGCCTGAATAATGCTTTGTCGGTCCGTCAGTTCGATTCCGATCAATTCTCCGGCTTCAACCGTGTTCGGGGTCATCAAAAAGAGATTCCGGTAGATATTTTTATTTACAGTTTTCGGGTCCAGGATGACCTTGAATTTCCTGGTTAATTCCTGCAGGGTTTTTTTGCCGATTACTCCCTTGCCGTAGTCGGAAGCAATAACATAGTTATCCTCGATTGATTCGATGGCGACCTTCAAGAGCAGGTTTTCCTGTTCGGAAGTGATTTTTGAAGTCGGATCTATGTCCACTCTGACTACTTGCTGGTTCCGGGCGATAATCCTGATTTTTTCCGTGGTCTTGCGTTCTTTGGATGTGAACAACGTATGTTCGATACCTTCTTTTTTCAAAAGGTTCCGGATTTCGTGCCCGGCCTGATCCTGCCCGCATATTCCGATCAGATAAGGATCGCCGCCCAGGGACTTTATGTTCCTGGCTACATTTCCGGCTCCTCCCAGATAATGATCTTCTTTCTCAATGCGCACCACCGGTACAGGTGCTTCCGGGGAGATTCTCTCCACTTCGCCCCATTGATATTTGTCCAGCATCATGTCGCCGACAATAACAACCCTATTGTTTTTGATCTGAGAAAGTGAGTCTATTATTTTTTCTTGCATTTATTTTTCAGTCTGGTTTTTTTGAAATCAGTAAGTGGTGGAGGTTGAAAGTTTTATTCCGTTTCCATGAGCGAGATTATTTTGTCCAGATCCTGAGCGTTTTTGTATTGGAGAGTAATTTTTCCCCGGCTTGCGTTTCCGCTGAAATTTATCTTTATTTTTTTGCCCAGTCTGTGTGTTATTTTACCCTGTACTTTTTCCTGCAGGTCTTTGTCAGTTTCTCCTTTTTTGCTGGTCTTTTTCCCCCAGTTCTGAACCATTTTTTCCGTCTGGCGCACGTTTAGATTTTTTTGGATGATCTGCTGCGCGGCCTGGATCATCTCTCCGTGTTCATCCAGGGCGAGCAGCGTTCGGGCATGACCGGAAGTTATTTTTGCATCGGCAAGCATATTCTGGATCTGTTGCGGAAGCTTGAGCAAACGCAGTGTGTTTGCCACCTGGGCCCTGCTTATGCCCAGTTCTTTTGCGATATTTTCCTGTCCCAGATTGGCTTCCGAACGTAAACGGTCCATGCCCAGGGCTTTTTCCATGGGATTCAGATCTTCACGCTGCAGGTTCTCGATCATTGCCAGGGCCATGGCAGTACTGTTGTCAATGTCGCGGACAATAACCGGAATTCTGCTCAGACCTGCTTTTGTGCACGCCCGCCAGCGTCTTTCGCCGGTGATCAGTTCATAACCTTCGCTTGTCGGTCGAACGACCAGGGGTTGGATCAGTCCGTTGGCCCGAATGGAATCTGATAATTCCTCGATTTTCTGTTTATCAAAATTTTTTCTTGGCTGATATGGACTTGGGCTGATTTTGTCGGTGCCTATATAAAGTGTACTTCCGGAAACATTCCGCTGTGTGTCTTCCTTGTTGTCAATGAGCGCCGATAATCCTCTTCCCAGCCCTCTGTTTTTAACATTCATTTTTTATGTCCTTGCCATTTGGTTTTTGTCCGTTTATGTTTTGTTCCGTGCAACTCAAGATTATTATAATGTTTTTAAACAACCGGAGTACCTGTTTTGGAGCCTATTCAATATTTATATGATTCCGAAAATAATTTTTTAGGTGTTATACTTTCCTCTGACTTGTGGGAAAGAGCCAAGTTTGATCTTCAGCCGCATATCGCGGCAATTAATGCCGGCAACGAGGATAAGGCGGACCAGTCAAGCGTTTTGCAAAACGAGCCGATCGACGATTGGGACCGTTTTCTGCAATTCTGGGATTTCAGATACCCGCAGGAAAACGGCGTAATCTGCAATGCATGCGGCAATTCCACCGATGACTGGGTTGCTGACGAGCCGCGCAAATTTTATCTCAAGGCCGCAAATATCGGTGGGCTTGTCGCCTTCCATTGTTGTGCTTGCGGCGCGCGAGTTTTGAAACGCCATTTCAAGGACGGTGTGCATTTTGATTATCAGGACCGCGATTCGGATTAGGCCGCGCTTCTGGTCATGACTTCCCGGGCAAAATCCAGATATGCTTTTGTGCCCGTTGAGCGAACATCGTATTCTATAACCGGCTTGCCGTGGCTGGGAGCTTCGGACAAGCGAACGTTGCGCGGAATTATTTCCCGGAATACCTTGGACTTGAAATACCCCTTTACTTCAGCCGCGACCTGATGACTCAAATTGTTCCTTTTGTCGTACATGGTGAGCAAAACACCAAGCAGATTTGTCCCTGTGTTCAGTTCGTTTCGAACCAGTTCAAAAGTATTCATGAGATGCGCAATGCCCTCAAGCGCGTAGTATTCGCATTGTAACGGCACCAGCAGTTCGTCTGTAGCGCAGAGTGCGTTTATGGTAATCAGCCCCATCGAAGGTGGACAATCAAAGAGCACGAAATCGTATGCAAGGTCGAGATTATCCATTAATTCCCGCAAAAAGTATTCTCTGTTCTTCTCGTGAATTAATTCGATTTCAGCCCCGACTAAATCCTGTGTGGATGGTATAAGGTGTAAATAATCCAGGCTTGTCCTGTGAATAAGGTTGTATGTGTCTTGAGGGTTTATAAGGGCCGAATATAGACTTTTGGAAAGATCGTTGCGCTCAATGCCCAATCCGCTTGTCGCGTTTCCTTGCGGGTCGCAGTCGACAAGCAGGACCTTCTTTTCCATAATGGCCAGGCTCGCGGCAAGGTTTATAGCGGTAGTAGTTTTGCCCACTCCGCCTTTCTGGTTGGCTATTGCAATTCTTCTTGGCAAGTTACTTCCCTCCGCTTTTATTTCCCGGCCAGTATCTGATCACCAAAATTTTTGTATAAGAAGTTGTTTTTGTGTTTAGTCCCGCTGTCCGGGTTTTTTCTTTTTAGAGTGCAAAAGAAAATCGGGCGGTTTGTCGCAAATGTATGCAAAAATCCGGTGAAGAGTTGCCCCAGACATAGAATTTTTTGCCCCGGGAGATGTTTTGTCGTAATCAAGTTGTCAGATATATTTTTTTTATCCTAAATGCAACTTGGCATCATTTTGTCGACATACTTAATGTTTCACGTGAAACATTAAGTATGTCGACAAAATGAAGCGTGGCAAAATTGTTGTGCTTCTTTCAAGGAATGAATTAAGGGGATGGCGGATTTTAAATCTTTGTTCAGGACAGCCTTGTGCAATTGATCGGCCAGGTGGTTGAAGTCCTCGGCTTCAAGCTCCCAATCCTCAGGCGCGTTCTGGTAAATTTGCCAAGAGTAATCAAGCAGTTCCTTTGTCAGGCTGAAAGATGGCAATTCGTTTATGTGGACACTTTTTTCAATTTGACAAAAAACTCGGGAAAGATTTTGCATCAGGAATTTTGTGTTCATGACGATCGGGGTTAAGTGATTTTGTGATACTCCTTGTACCATTTAATAAAGGCGGCGATGCCTTCCTCGACAGGGGTGCCCGGTTTATATCCGGTATCTCGAATAAGGTCGTCAACATTGGCGTATGTCTCCGGGACATCGCCAGGCTGCAGGGGCAGGTAGTTTTTTTGTGCTTTTTTGCCCAGCTGGTCCTCGATGCACTGAATAAAATGCATCAATGATACCGAATTGTTGTTGCCGATGTTATATATTTTATAAGGAGCCTTTCCGGAGCCGGGGTCCGGGTCTTCGCTGTTCCAATTGGGATTGGGAGAAGGAATGATTTTTGACACCAGGTAGACTCCTTTTACGATGTCGTCGATGTATGTAAAGTCTCTACGCATATTACCATTATTATAGACATCAATGGGCTTATCCTCAAGGATAGCCCGGGTAAAAAGGAAAAGTGCCATGTCTGGTCTGCCCCAGGGGCCGTAAACTGTAAAAAAACGTAGTCCGGTACAGGGCAAGCCATATAAATAAGCATAAGTGTGGGCCATCAGCTCGTTTGATTTTTTGCTGGCGGCATACAGGCTGATCGGGTGATCGACATTGTCATGCACGGAAAAAGGCATTTTGGTGTTAAGTCCGTAAACAGAGGATGAGGAGGCAAATATCAGGTGATGTACAGCAAAGTGGCGGCAACATTCCAGGATATGCGTGAACCCGGTGATATTGCTGTCTACATAGGCCATGGGGTTGATCAGGCTGTACCGGACTCCGGCTTGAGCGGCCAAATTGACAACATGCGTAAATTTTTCGGCTTTAAACAAATCCTCAAGACCTTTGTAGTCGGCTAAATCCAGAGAAGAAAAGGTAAAATTGGGATGTGTTAGCAACAGGCCAAGCCTGTCTTTTTTTAATTGTACAGAATAATAATCGTTAAGATTGTCCAGGCCGACAACATCAACACCCCTGGCCAGAAGTGCCTGGCTCAGGTGGAAGCCAATAAAGCCGGCAGCACCGGTAACAAGATATTTCAAGAAAAGCTCCTGTATTAATAATTGTTAAGGTTTAAACCTTTAAGCAGGTCTATGGGAATAGGTATGACCGTGCTGGATTGACTATCGGATGTCATTTCACGCATGGTCTGCAAATATCGCAGCTGAAGCGCCTGTGGATGTTTAGCGATTATTTCCGCTGCTTCGGAGAGTCTGTTTGCGGCTTGGTACTCACCTTCGGCATTGATAACCTTTGCGCGCCGCTCACGCTCGGCCTCAGCCTGCCTGGCCATAGCCCGCTGCATTTCCTGAGGCAGGTCAATGTATTTAAGTTCGACCGTGGAAACTTTTATGCCCCAGGCATCGGTTTGTTCGTCCAGGATTGACTGAATTTTAGCATTCAACTTGTCTCTGTGGGCCAGGATTTCGTCCAATTCCGCAGCCCCGCACACACTGCGCAGGGTGGTTTGCGCCAGTTGTGAGGTGGCGAAATGATACTCCTCTACTTCCAGAACCGATTTCTGCGGATCAAGGACACGGTAGTAAATCACGGCGTTCACGCTAATGCTTACATTGTCCAGGGTAATGACATCCTGATGGGGAACATCCAAGGTGTAAATGCGCAAACTTATTTTTACCATTTTATCTATGACCGGTATAAGAATGATAAGGCCTGGCCCTTTGGATTTGATAACCCGTCCCAGACGAAAAATAACGCCCCGCTCATATTCGTTCAGGACCCGCAAAGATGCGGCCAGAAAAAGAACCACCAGTGCTATGGGTAAAATTATTGCAATCATATCTAGCTCCTATCAAAAAATTATAGATAGACGAATTTTCTAAGTTCACAAATTAAGCGGATATTATTTCAGTACCAGGAATAGTTGCGTCCGGGGTTTATTTCGCTGATGCGCCTGCAAAAAATAAATTTTTGCAGGCAGTGTTAAGATGAAAGTTTAAAGTTTTAAGTAAAAGCAAATAGTTGCAAAATTTAAACTGTACATTTAACTCCCGACTTCGACCTTTTGCACTTGTGGCTCCCTGCCAAAATCCGGTTTGTTTATTGTGCATCCAGACCAACCTTCTGCAATCTGTAACGCAATTTACGCAAATTCAAGCCGATTAATCTGGCCGCTTCCGTCTTTTGTCCGGCTGTCTTTTCCAGTGCTTGTTCCAAAATGCATTTTTCTTTATGCAAAAGATATTCGTCAAGGGATAATTCGCCGTTTATAACCTTCTTTGCATCCAAGTCCAGGGCGGAAAAAATTGACTGCCGCGTTTCGTAAATTATAACCGAGTCCGGAGTTATCAACTCGCCTTGCTCAAGGGCCACAGCTCGCTCAATTAGATTTTCAAGCTCGCGTACATTGCCAGGGAAGGAAAATGACATGAGCTTTTGCGCCGCTTCATCGGAAAAGCCGTGTATATTTTTTTCCTGCCTGAGGGATGCTTTTTCCAGAAAGTAGGAAGCGATATGCATAATATCCTCGCCCCGGTCCCGCAGAGGCGGGATATTTATTATTACTCCGCTGAGTCTGTAAAAAAGATCCTCACGAAACTGAGCCCCTTGCATGTCCTGCATTTTTTTATTGGTAGCTGCGATAAATCGTGCGCTTACCGTCTTTTCCAGCGTGCTGCCCAGGGGCGCATAAGTTCTTTCCTGTAGGCAGCGGAGCAGTTTGACTTGCGAATGAGGCGCGAGCTCGGCCACTTCGTCCAGAAAAAGAGTTCCCTTGTCCGCCAGGTCAAGATAGCCCTGCTTACTTTTGTCGGCCCCTGTGAATGCCCCTTTTTTATAGCCGAACAATTCGCTTTCAAACAAGGTTTCCGGAATCCCGCCACAATTTATGGGCACAAAAGGTTGTTCGCTACGATCACTTTCGTTGTGTATGGCTCTGGCGATAAGCTCCTTGCCCGTTCCTGATTCGCCGCCGATCAAAATGTTTATGTTAGTTTTGGCCACCCTTTTGACCATTTTGAATACCTTTTGCATGCAATTGCTGCCGCCGATTATATTCCCGAAATAGCCCCTTTCCCGAGCGGTTAAGTACGGTATTTTTTCACCGGCATCGTCTGTTTCCAGAGTATGCTGCACAATTTGCAGAAAATTATCCAGGTCAAAGGGCTTGCTGATAAAGTCGCTGGCTCCGAGCTTCATGGCTTCGACAGCGCTTTCCGTTTCGGAAAAGGCAGTGATCATAAGCACAGGAATATCAGGATATTGGCTTCTAATAAGGCGCAGAAGATCAAGTCCGTTTTCGTTGCCGAGTTTTAAATCAAGCAGCACCAAGTTAATACGTTCTGAGGACAAAAATTTTAATGACTGTTCAGTGTCCGCGGCGGCGAAAACATTGTAACCGGTATTGGTCAGCGAAATATCAAGGACTTCCCGGAGGCTAAAATCATCATCGGTAATCAGAATGTTTGGCCGGGCGTTATTCTCTGCTGAAGACAAGTTCGCCTCCGATAAAGTGATATAAGACCCTGCCGGTCAACTGCTGACCAAGCCAGGGAGAATTTTTGCCCCGGGAAAGCATGCTTTCCGGAGCAACAATCCATCTTTTTGCAGGATCAAAAAGAAAGAAATCAGCCGGTTGGCCAATCTCAAGAGTTGAATATTCGAGATTATAGATTTCCGCCGGCCTGCGTAAACATAGACGCAGAATATCCTGAATGGTAAAATTGTCGTTGCAAAGTGAGAAAATCAGGGAAAAAGAGGTGTCCAGACCGGATATTCCAAAAGGAGCGGATGAAAAGGGCTGATCCTTTTCAAAGTCAGCGTGCGGAGCATGGTCACTGGTTATAATGTCGATCGTTCCAGTGCGCACAGCCTGTCTCAAGGCCAGGACATCATCTTCGGTTCGCAGGGGTGGATTGACCTTGGCCAGTGTATTGTAGTCACCAATCGCGTCCTGCTCAAGAAAAAGATAATGCGGACAGGTTTCGGCGCTGACCGGTATGGATTTTTTTTTGGCCCAATCTATCATCTCAACGGATTGCCGGCAGCTTATATGCGCAAGGTGAATTGGAATATCAAGATATTGGGCAAGCAATATATCACGGGCCACCTGAAGTGATTCAGCGACTATTGGTGAACCGGGAAGCCCGAGCTTGCTGGAGACGCGCCCTTCGTTCATGCACGAGTCCGCGCTCAAATCCGGATCTTCACAATGATCTATAACCAGGCGCTGCAAATCGGCCGCATATTCAACCGCCCGTCTGAATACAGCCGCGTTTGACACCGGTTGCCCGTCATTGGAGAATGCCACACAGCCTGCGTCCGCCAATTCAGCCATCGGGGCAAGTTCCTGTCCGGCCAGGTTTTTGGTCAAGGCCCCTACCGGATGCAGACGTGGTCCTTTGGGACAGGACCCAAGGGACTTGTCGAGCATAAAGCGGGTTACTGCCGCATTGTCATTTACCGGAGAAGTGTTGGCCATATTCAGAACATGGCCAAAGCCGCCGCCAATGGCCGCCCTGAGGCCAGTGGATATTTCTTCTTTATACTCATGACCAGGCTCCCTGAAATGTACGTGGGCATCAATCAAACTGGGGATTGCCATGCAGTTGTTTCCAGCAAAGGCGACATCCGCAGAGATGTCGGATCCACCCGGAAAAAAGGCTTCGAGCAATGAGTCCTTAAGCAGCAGATCGCCGGTCTGACCAAAATAATTAATATTACGGATCAGAGTGGTGGACATTATTTTTCTCCTCCATCTCATTTTTGGGACCTGCCAGCAAAAGATAAAGTAATGTCATGCGCATGGCGACACCGGAAGCAACCTGATCCAGAATGATGCTTTCCGAACTGTCCGCAAGCGCGGACTCAATCTCTATTCCACGGTTCATGGGACCGGGATGCAGCAAAAGAGCTTTTGGGTTTGCTGATTGCAGATGTTTGCCGGTTAAACAAAAATTTTGCGCGTATTCGCGAAAATCAGGAAAAAGACCGGCCGCCTGACGTTCGAGTTGTAAGCGGAGGCAGATCACCGCATCAATATCACGGCAGGCGCTGTTCAAATTCGAAAAAATCCGGACCGGATAATTTTCCATATCCGGGGGCAGCAGGGTTCTCGGGGCACAAACCCGGATACTGGCTCCAAGCAATGAAAACAAAGCTATGCCGGACCTGGCCACCCTGCTGTGGGCTATGTCTCCAATAAATAAAACGGTCTTGCCCTGGAAAGTCGACCAATGACGGTAGAGACTGAATGCATCCAAAAGGGCCTGTGTTGGATGGGCATGCCAGCCGTCTCCGGCATTTAAAATGCTGATGTCCAGATGTCGGCTCAAAAAGCTGGAAGCTCCGCTTTGCGAATGGCGCAAAACTATCGCGTCCGGATTCATAGCCCGCAGGGTCAAGGCGGTATCCTTCAGGGTTTCGCCTTTTTTCAGGCTGCTGGAACTGGCAGAAAGGGAAAAAGTGTCCGCGGATAAACGTTTCGCGGCCATGTCAAAAGAGGTCTTGGTCCGAGTTGAGGGTTCGGCAAAAAATAAAACCACGCTCTTGCCCTTTAACACGGGCACTTTCTTGATTTGCCGGGAATTGATTTCGAAAAAATTTTCAGCCAGAGAAAAAAGATAGTTAATTTCCTCAAGCTTGAATTGAGCAATGTCAAGGATATGTTTGTGCGGCCAAAGCATGAAATTAACTTTATTTTATTTACGCTGGCTAAAGTTGGAATGAAGTGTAAAACATGATAGGCTAAAAAGGAAATTTTGAAAAGTGGTGATTGGAAATGAAATTTTGAAAAAGCGTGAATAAGAAAAAAATAAATTATTTCATATAATTGGCATTCAAAATAATTTGAATTAGAGACGAAGACAGGGCTGAGGTCAATTTTTGATGCCGGGCGAAAAAGTCTTAAACTGGCAAGTCAAATGCAAAAATGCTAGGAATTTGCTAACTGTTCAGCAAATTTATGGAGGCGGCATGAGATATACTGACACGGATAAGAAGGTAGTTGTTTTTGGAGAGGTGCTCTTTGATGTCTTCCCGAACGGCAATTCTGTAATCGGCGGGGCGCCGTTCAATGTTGCCTGCCATCTCAAGGGGTTCGGTCTGAACCCGATGCTGATTTCGCGCATTGGAAACGACAGGCTGGGTAAAAAAGTTATCCATGAAATGAACAGGCGGGAGCTGGATCAGAGTGGAATGCAAATAGATGCAAAATATCCGACCGGCAGAGTGGAAGTTGAAATAAAAGATAATGAGCCGAGTTATACGATCAAGAAAAACACCGCCTGGGACTACATTGAAAAGGACGCGTCAATAAGGGACCGGTTGGCAAAAGGCGGCATGTTCTATCATGGCAGTCTTGCCGCACGACATCCCGTTTCCCGGGAGACCCTCGAGGATTATTTACAGATGAAAACTGAAAATTTTTGTGATCTGAATTTGCGGCCGCCATGGTGGACAAAAGATTGTATAAACAGTTTGCTTGAAAAAATCACGCATTTGAAATTGAACCTGGAGGAGCTAAAGGTTGTCAGCGGGGAAAACGTGCAAGTTAAAGATTTGTCCGAAAAGATTAAGATGATACTTAAAAGATTTAATCTGCGCAGTCTTGTAGTCACCATGGGTAACAAGGGAGCACTGGCTGTTAAGGAAAACGGAGAAGAGGAGAAACGCCGCGCGCCGGAGGTCAAAGATTTTACGGACAGTGTTGGCGCCGGAGATGCTTTTGCCGCGGTTATGATCTTAAATATTTTAAAAAAATCGGAAATGAAGGACGCGCTGCGTAACGCGGTTGATTTTGCAGCGGAAATTTGCCGCGTGCGCGGTGCGGTGCCCAAAAATGAAGGCTTGTATCGGAAGACGACAAACAGCTGGGAGAAAAGAGATGGTTCAGGCTAAAGAGAAAAAAGTCCTTTATCTTTTGCATATCAGTGTTCATGGTCTTATTCGGGCAACAAACCCGGAACTCGGGAAAGATTCCGACACCGGAGGGCAGGTTAAATATGTATTAGAATTGGTTCGGGCCTTAGGAAAAAATCCGAATGTCGGCCGCGTTGATTTGCTGACCAGGAAAATAAGCGATCCAAAAGTGGATAGCGTATACAGCCAGGCACAGGAAAAAATATCGGAAAACGTAAATATATTTCGTTTGAAATGCGGCCCCAACCGCTATTTACGCAAGGAGGTGCTGTGGCCATATCTTGACGTGTTTGTTGATCAGGCTTTGCAGCATATACGACAGATCGGGCGCATACCGGATATAATTCACGGCCATTACGCTGACGCCGGATACGTCGGCAGCAAACTGGCCCAATTACTTGGAATTCCATTCGTCTTTACCGGACACTCATTGGGACGGAGCAAAAAAGACGGACTTTTGGGCCAAGGCATGAAAATCGATGCCATCCGGCAGAGGTATAATATAGATACGCGCATTGAAGCCGAAGAAATGTCCCTGGCGAACGCATCACTGGTAATAACCAGCACGAAACAAGAGAAAAATGAACAATATAAAGATTATGACAATTATATTCCCCGAAAAATGGTCATAATCCCACCCGGGGTGAACATAAAGACTTTTACCCCACCCGGAAGGCGCGCATTTAAAGTGCCGATCATGGAAGAACTGAAAAAGTTTTTACGCTACCCTACCCGCCCGATGGTACTGGCAATTAACAGACCAGCGGAGAAAAAAAATGTGGCCACGCTGGTACGAGCTTTTGCCAGCAACGATTATTTGAGGACAAAATGCAATCTAGTATTGATTCTTGGGACCAGGCCAAGCGTGCTGGATGTTCAGCCCCGGGCCAAACGTGTTTTATGGAATGTTTTAGCCCTTGTTGATAAATACGATTTATATGGTTCTATCGCGTACCCTAAATATCACGCACTTGACGATATCCCTGATTTATACAGGGTTGCCGCCAAGACCCGCGGGGCATTTGTAAATCCGGCATTGTCCGAACCTTTCGGCCTGACGCTGATCGAGTCGGCAGCCTCCGGACTGCCCGTTGTTGCCACCAATGACGGCGGACCACGGGAAATTATTAAAAAATGCAGGCATGGCTATCTGACGGACCCCATGGATGTACAGGGTATGGGACGAAAAATTGCTAAAAGCGTAAAAAATAGGCGAGTCTGGAAATTAAAGTCGGATAACGGACGGAAAGGTGCCCGTCGTTATTATTCCTGGGCAAGTCACGCGCAAAGTTATATACAGAAATTGAAGAAAATGATTTTGACATCCTCTAAAAGCAGAAAAAATATCCTTACTTTTAAAGATGAACTGGCCAAGAAAAAATTGCGTCTGCCGATAGCCAAAAAACTCCTTGTGAGTGATATTGACAATACGCTCCTTGGCGATGAAAACGCCTTGCGGCGTTTGCAATCCATTTTGATCGAAAATAAGGATAGAATCGGATTCGGTGTTGCCTCCGGGCGGACGGTGGACAGCGTTGTACGCATATTAAACAAGAATAAAATTCAGGTGCCGGAGGTCATAATTTCTGCGGTCGGCAGTGAGATACATTATGGGCAAAATATTATTCAGGACCGGGATTGGGCCCGGCATATCAATCATTTATGGGACAGAAAGAAGATCGCGCAGGTCATGGAAGATGTCCCGGGTCTTAAACTGCAGCCGGAAAGTGAACAGCGTAAGTTCAAGCTCAGCTATTATTACAAACCCGATAAATTTCCCGGGGTACGATGGCTTAGAAAAAAATTGCGTCAGAACGAGGTGCATGTAAAATTCGTTTTGT
The DNA here is from genome assembly GCA_051748085.1 of Thermodesulfobacteriota bacterium. GTDB lineage: Bacteria > Desulfobacterota > Desulfovibrionia > Desulfovibrionales > Desulfonatronovibrionaceae > CAYNNQ01. The sequence goes on along the minus strand of JBNJHA010000002.1, from coordinate 58,714 downwards.
CCCATAATCAATTTCTGGATATTCTACCAGTTCGGGCTTCCAAGGGGCATGCCATCAGGTATGTCTGCGTGCGCTGGGGACTCAGCTTTGATGACGTGCTTGTTGCCGGCGATTCGGGTAATGACCGGGAAATGCTTACCGGGAGCACTTATTCGGTTGTAGTCGGAAATTACAGTCGGGAGCTCAAAAGATTGGAGGAGGGAGAAAGACTGCGTTTTGTTCAGGGCCAATATGCCCAGGGAATAATCGAAGGCTTACGATGTTTTGGTTTTATCGAATAATTTACGGCTGAAAGCGGATTTTGTCAGATGTGGGCATGAAAAAAATAAAAAAAGGAGCTGACAGGTGGTGCTTGGTTCGCATTACGCCGATGGTTCGGAAGTATTGAGTCCTGAAACGCGTAAATCATTGTATCTTTTATTGCGGCACATTTTATCCGCCAAAAGAACTTTTCTTTTGCGCTCCGACATACTCGATATTCTGGAAGCCTTTGAAGCTAAACAGGAACGCGCTACAATCAGGGAAGCGGATATTTTTTCCACGATTCAGGATGGACAGGTCCTGGCCACCAAATATCCGTGGATATATCTCGCGGCAAGACCAGAAATCGGGAACTGGGAGTTCTATCGATTCCAATGCGAGGATGTTCTTTTTGAACAGATAGAGGCACGTGACTACCTGCGTTTTGAGGAATCGCTGGTCAACCGCGAGGAAAAAGGAGACGAATTTCTCCCGGAAATTGATTTCGCTCCGTTTAACCGGGATTTTCCCCAGCTTCGGGACAGTCATCATATCGGGAAGGGGTTGGATTTTTTGAATCGCCACCTTTCCGGGAAATTTTTTCAGAACAAAAAAGCGGGTAATTCGAGTTTGTTTGATTTTTTGCGTCTGCATCAATGCCAAGGCAAGCAACTGATGCTCAATGGCAAAATTGAATGCGTGGATGATCTGCGCAAGGCCCTGCGTAACGGACAGAAAAGGCTGGCGGGCAAAAAATCTAGAGAACATTGGGCGGATTTTGAACGGGAAATGCGCGATCTTGGATTCGAAGCCGGATGGGGACGCAAGCTGGAGGATGTCCGGGAAAGTTTCGGATTGCTTCTGGAGATACTGGAGGCCCCTACCGCCTCAATACTGGCCAAATTTTTGGGCCGGATGCCGATGCTCTTTAATCTCCTTATCGTTTCCCCGCATGGATATTTTGGACAATCCGGAGTCCTGGGAATGCCGGATACCGGCGGCCAGGTCGTTTATATCCTGGATCAGGTCCGTGCCTTGGAACATGAGATGCGACAGCAGATTTATGATCAGGGGCTGGAAATCGAACCGCGGATTCTGGTCCTGACCCGGCTCATCCCGGAAGCTATGGATACAACCTGCAATCAGAGGTTGGAGTCGATAATCGGTACGGAAAACAGTCATATACTCCGCGTTCCTTTTAGGAATGAAAGCGGAGAAATTGTCCCGCACTGGATTTCCAGGTTCCATGTCTGGCCATATCTGGAACAATTCGCACTGGATAGCAGAAATGAAGTTGTGGCTGAAATGAATGGCAAACCGGATCTTGTCATCGGCAATTATTCGGACGGGAATCTAGTGGCCACATTATTGTCCAAGGCGATGCGCGTTACCCAATGCAATATCGCCCATGCTCTGGAAAAATCCAAATATTTGTTTTCCGCGCAATATTGGAAAGAAAACGAGGCCCAGTACCGTTTTTCAGCTCAATTCACGGCGGATTTAACGGCCATGAACGCCGCCGACTTCATAATTACCAGCACATACCAGGAGATAGCCGGCAAAGAGGATATTGTCGGTCAATATGAAACCTATCAGTTTTTTTCCCTGCCTTCCCTTTACCGGGTAACAAACGGCATCAATATTTTCGATTATAAATTTAACATAGTTTCTCCGGGCGCGGATTCGAATGTTTATTTTCCCTATTTTGAGCAGAGCAAAAGATTGCCTGAACTGCGCCCGGAAATTATGGATCTGATTTACGGGGAGGAAGGAGAAAATGCCCGGGGAAAATTGCAGGATCAGGACAAGCCCCTTATTTTGACAATGGCCCGCATGGACAAGGTCAAGAATCTGGTTGGACTGGCCCGGTGGTACGCTGAAAACAGTGAACTGCAGGAAAAGGCCAATCTGCTGGTCATCGGCGGATATATCCAGCCGGAAAAATCCAGAGATGCGGAGGAACAGGGCTGCATACATGATATGCATCATTTATTGGACGCCTATGATTTAAAGGACAAAATGCGGTGGGTCGGCTTGCGGCTGGAAAAGAATTTGTCCGGCGAATTGTACCGGTTTGTGGCTGATAGCAAAGGAATTTTTGTCCAGCCGGCCCTTTTTGAAGCCTTTGGCTTGACAGTGGTCGAGGCCATGTCATCCGGTCTCCCGGTGTTTGCCACCATTTTTGGCGGACCGCTTGAAATAATCGAGGATAATATCTCCGGTTTTCATATAAACCCGAATAAAGGGGAGGAAAGTTCGGCGCGCATGGCCGAATTTTTTCAGAGATGCGCCGGCGATCACTCGTACTGGGATGAGATTTCCAAACAGGCCCTGGAAAGGATCAGGCGTAAGTACAATTGGGATTTATACGCCAAAAAATTGTTGTCTTTATCCCGGATATACGGATTCTGGAAGTATGTATCCAATCTGGAACGGGAAGAAACAAGGTGTTATCTGGATATAATTTATTCCCTGCTGGTGCGCAGACTTATCAGCTGATTATCTTTAATCCGGAATCAAGAGCGGAAAATGACAAAAATAAAAATGTATACCGTGTCGCTGGGGTGTCCCAAAAATCGTGTGGACACTGAAAAAATGCTCGGCACGCTGGACCATGCCTGGAGGGCGGAGAAAGATCCCCGAAAAGCGGATGTGGTTCTGATCAATACCTGCGCGTTTATTGCCCCGGCGGTCGAAGAATCGATACAGGAGATACTCGGAATTGCCGAAGAGGTTAAGACTTTAAAAAACAGGCCGTGGATCGTGGTCACCGGCTGTCTTGTCGCCCGTTACGGGCAGAACAAGCTGCGCTCGCTTCTCCCCGAGGCGGATTGTTTTCTGGAAATATCCCGACAGAAAGATTTCCCGGAAATGGTTGCCCAAAAAATTGACCTGCCTGCGGGCGCAAAGCCGTTTCAATTTCTTACCACCGGACCGGGTTACGCTTTTGTGAAATTGAGCGAAGGCTGCAATAACAAGTGTTCCTTCTGCACGATTCCCGCTCTGCGCGGACGGCTTAAGTCGCGGCAAATGGATGCGATTTTACGGGATGCGCGAAATCTTTTGCGTCAAGGCGCAAGCGAGCTTGTTCTGGTTGCCCAGAACAGTACCGCCTACGGCCAGGATATGCGGGAAAAAAAGTCTCTTATTCGGGTGCTGGATAATCTGCTCCGCCTGGACGGTCTTCAAAGATTGCGCTTAATGTATATGTATCCTTCGGGGCTGACCGGTGAACTGTTGAAGTTTATCCGGGATGCCGGCCCCAAAATGCTGCCCTACTTCGATATCCCCCTGCAACATGCCCATACGGATATTCTGCGCCGCATGGGCCGGCCTTTTGCAAAGGATCCACAAATCGTGGTGGATATGATTCGGGACAAATTGCCTCAAGCCGCTTTGCGGACAACCATGATCGTTGGTTTCCCCGGCGAGAAAGCGCAGCATTTCGATCGCCTGATTTCTTTTGTCGCCCGCAATCGTTTTAATAATCTGGGCGGTTTTCCTTATTATCCGGAGGACGGAACCAGGGCGGCAACCATGCCGGATCAAGTTGCGGAGGTGGAAAAACAGAAACGTTTGGACGAACTTATGCAACTGCAAAGAAGTATCAGCACGGAAATTTTACGCAAATACGAAGATCGGGAAATTGAGGTGCTTGTGGATTCCGAACACATGGAATGGCCGGGCTTGCATATTGGCCGGGCCTGGTTTCAGGCACCCGAGGTTGACGGCTTAACCTATATAAGCGGCCCGGACGTGGCACCGGGCAGAATCTGTACAGCGCTTGTCCAGGAGTCCAAGGATTATGATTTGGTAGCCATGACCTGATATTGCCCGGGATTCCGATTGGCCTCCAAGAGCGACCTTCCCTTCTATCTCCTTGTTTTTATACACTATGAGATCAACGCGGTAAGTTATTTTCCCCGCGACTCAAATTTTCCTTGCAATACGCATATTTGTGGTTGTCAAGCGTAAAGGTATCTGCTAAACAACAGCGCATAAATTACGTGTTAGGGGGTAATATGGAAAACGCAACAACTCAACCAGTGGAAGACAACTCTTTAGAGATGGATGTCAATTTCGCCGAGGAACTTGAAAATTATCTGAATGCAGATTTCGGAGATGTTCAGGAAGGCGGAATTGTTTCCGGAGAGGTCGTCCGGGTAGGAGAAGATCACGTCCTGGTGGATGTGAATTTTAAGTCAGAAGGCCAGATTCCGATCAAGGAATTTCTGGATAGCGAAGGCAATATCACCGTGTCCGAAGGCGACAAGGTCGATGTGTTTGTCGCCCACAAAGATGAAGAAGAAGGGATTGTCAGTCTTTCCCGGGACAGGGCCAGGCGCTTGCAGCTGCTCGACAGCCTTGAAAGCAGCATGGAAAACGAGGAAATTGTCACCGGGCGTATTACGCGCCGGATCAAGGGCGGTTATCATGTGGACCTTGGCGGAATCGAAGCGTTTTTGCCCGGCTCTCATGTCGACCTGCGTCCCGTGCCGGATATGGACGCTTTGGTTGACCAGGATTTTGAGTTTAAAATTCTGAAGATTAATCGGCGCCGCAGCAATGTGATCGTTTCCCGGAGAGTCCTCCTTGAGGAGGCCAGGGATCACAAGAGGCAGGAGCTTTTGCAGGAACTTGAAGAAAGTCAGGTCGTTCATGGTAATGTCAAAAACATTACCGAGTACGGCGTGTTTATAGACCTGGGCGGTCTGGACGGTCTTCTGCACATAACCGATATGTCCTGGAAGAGAATCCGTCATCCCAAGGAAATGGTCCAGATGGGAGACGATCTGGAGCTTAAGGTCCTTAGTTTTGATAAGGAAGAAGAAAAGGTTTCCCTTGGATTGAAGCAGCTTATTCCCGATCCCTGGGAAAATATTACGGAGCGTTTCCCGGAAGGGGAAAAAGTCAGTGGAAAAGTGACCAATCTGGTCGACTACGGTGCCTTCGTGGAATTGGATCCGGGCGTCGAGGGGCTGGTGCATATTTCGGAAATGTCGTGGACCAGAAAACTGCGTCATCCCAAGCAGATGGTTAATACCGGTGACGAGGTTGAGGTTGTGATTCTGGGGATAGATGCCGACCGCAAGCGTATATCCCTGGGCATGAAGCAGGTCAGCCCCAATCCCTGGGACGTGGTGGCTGAAAAATATCCTGAAGGGACAATCCTGGAAGCCGAGATCAAGAATATAACCGAGTTTGGCATATTTATCGGCATTGATGAGGGAATAGACGGCCTGATCCACGTTTCGGATCTTTCATGGACCAAAAAGATTCGTCATCCCAATGAATTGTATAATGTCGGGGACATGATCCAGGCCAAGGTTCTTACCGTGGACAAGGAAAATGAAAAATTCACCCTGGGAGTCAAACAGCTTACTGAAGATCCATGGATTGAAGTGCCGAAAAGCTATCCCACAGGAACGATTGTTAACGGCAAGATTACGAATATAACCGATTTTGGTTTGTTTGTGGAAGTCGAGGAAGGCATTGAAGGTTTGGTTCATGTATCCGAGCTCAGCCGGAAAAAAGTTAAAAATCCCAAGGAATGCTTTGAGGAAGGTCAGGAAATTCAGGCCAAAGTAATCCATGTAAGCGCTGATGAAAGGCGGCTTGGCCTGTCCGTAAAGGATTACCTGGACGAGATGGAAAAGAAGCAGGGGGATGACTTTCGGGGCAATAAGCAGGGCGGTCAGACCGCTGGCAGCAATCTTGGCGACTTGATTCGCCAAAAGTTGGAAGCGGATGGAGAAGACGAATCCTGATTTGAAATTCAGCCAGAAGCATCCTTTAGCTTTTGGGTTTTTGTTGATTGCGGCGGCAATGATCCTGATTATCGGGGCCATGGCCGCCTTTACTTTTTTCATGGGCAATGGAAAGGCGCGGACTTTTTTTGCCAAGAATAAGGTCGGAGTCGTGTATGTGCACGGGGAAATTGTTGCCTCGCGTTCGCTTGCCAAATGGATTGACAGGCTGTCCGAAGACGAGGAAATAAAAGGAGTTGTCCTGCGTATAAATTCTCCGGGCGGGGGTGTTGCAGCTTCTCAGGAGATTTTTGCCGCAGTTGAGCGACTGGCCGCGAGCAAGTATGTGGTGGCCTCGATGTCTTCGATGGCAACGTCCGGAGGTTATTATGTGGCCTGCGGGGCTGATAAAATCATGGCCAACCCGGGTACTATTACGGCCAGTATCGGGGTAAAGGCAAAAATGACCAATGTGCAGGGGTTGATGGACAAATTGGGCATTAAGGAACAAACCGTGGACAGCGGTAAATATAAAAATGCCGGATCGATGTTTAAGCCGCTTACCCCGGATGAGCGGGCCTATTTTCAGGAGCTGGTGGATAATCTGCACGCTCAGTTTGTCGAAGATGTCGCCGCCAGCAGGGCAATGAGTGTTGAAGCCGTGAATGAACTAGCTGATGGTCGGGCCATGACCGGGGAACAGGCCTGGGAAGCCGGGCTTGTCGATACTCTCGGCGGATTTGATGCTGCGATTGAATCGGTCTGCAGCGAAGCTGGATACAAAGGTAAATGCACTCTGGTTGAAGGACCGCAGACAAAAGAGCCTTTGCTGAAAAAATTTCTTGGTCATTTTTTTTCTCCGGACCAGGTCCTGAGTCCGCACTGGTTATTTTATTATGAATGAGCTTGAATTAATTAAAGATATCGCTGCCGGGGAAAAACGAATGACCTCAGAAGAGGGATTGTACCTGGCAAAAGGCGAATTGGTGCATGAACTCGGTCAGGCCGGGCATGCCGTACGCAAACGGCTGCACGCCAACAAGGCTTATTATGTATACAATCAACATATCAATTATACCAATGTTTGCCGCAATGCCTGTAAATTTTGTGCATTCAGCAAAAGGCAGGGTCAGCCGGGTGGATATGCAATGGATTTTGATGACCTGGCCCGGGAAATAATTTCCAGAGAAGACGAGGATATCTCGGAACTACATATAGTGGGCGGCTTAAATCCGAGGCTCCCCTATGATTATTATATAAATATGATCAAATTGGCCCGGTCTCTGAGACCGCGGGCCTGGATAAAAGCGTTTACCGCGGTAGAAATTGCTTTTCTGGCCGATTCTTATGACAAAAAGGTGGAGACGGTCCTTTACGATTTCAGGCAGGCCGGTCTTGATATGCTGCCTGGCGGGGGAGCGGAAGTATTTTCAGCACATCTGCGAACCAGAATCTGCCCGGAAAAAATATCCGGTGAACGGTGGCTGACCATTCATAAAATTGCCCATGACATGGGCATGAAGACTAATTGTACCATGCTTTTTGGACACATAGAAACCTGGGATGATCGTTTGGATCATTTGCAGGCACTGCGGGAATTACAGGATGAAACCGCGGGTTTTGTCTGTTTTATTCCCTTGCCCTATCAGCCGGAAAATAATCCCCTTCGGGCCAAGGGGCCGGATGGCCTGGATTTTACCCTAATGATGGCCATTTCCCGGCTGTATCTGGATAATATTCCACACCTTAAGGCCTATTGGGCATTTTCCGGGATCAAGGCCGCCCAAATGGCATTGCATCTGGGTGCGGATGATTTCGACGGTACATTGATAAAAGAGCGTATCGGGCATGCGGCCGGAGCGGACTCTCCCGCCGGGATGACTGAAAAAGATCTGCGCGGTTATATTCGCTCTGCCGGTTTTGATCCCGTGCGCCGTGATTCTGTTTTCGGGTCCTTGGAATGATCAGGCGAATAAAAGCTTAAAATACATGCCTGCGTCGAGGAATTGCCCTCTTAATATTGACTAATTCCATGAAACTGATTTAGACGCATTTAAAAGATACACAATATTAATAACCTGGAGGTCTGTCATGGATAATGTTTTGCTTGAGCTGATCAAAAATATGCTCCACAGCTCCGTTCCCGGCTATTTCGGAGTGATTGGCATCTTTACCTTTTTAGGCGCTATTGTGGCTGCAGCCGTATATCGTATATGGGAAGGGCAAAAAGAAGACCACCATTAGTATTTACTGTTTACGATTTAAACGTTTCGCCCACCTTTTTTGCAGCTATGCGAAACGTTTAAATCATTTCCGAAGAAGATATTCCATAGCAATCAATTGCTATGATTCATAATTATGAACTTGCTGCCGTTATGGATGTCCACTTCCTTCCTGGTAATCCCCTGTTTTTGGTATGCCGCAGCATTACTTCTCTTAAATCCCCAAAAATCGGAAACATACCTGTAAGGTACCATTATTTTTTGCGCTCGACCGGGCATCATTCTGATTTTGGAAAGCAGCATATCCCGTAACGCCATTCCTCTGCAGATGCTGCCAAAGGACTCATGCCAGGGTCCGGCATGCAGCGCGTTCAGCATGTCTGCTTCAGGCGCCAGCCCTATCCTGATAATTTTAATTCCGTTTTTCCAAATTTCAGGCATAACCAGGGAAATTGCGCCGAGCGCAGTATCAAGACTCCAGGGCCTGTATTTTCCCTGCCTCCACATGGAAGTCAATTCCGTATTCCCGATGACCAGGCATGGATACAAGCGCAAAGTGCTTGGGGATAAGTCGCATACCTGCTCAATGTCGCGCATAAATATGGAAATTGAATGGCCGGGCAGTCCGGGGAGCATCTGCAGTCCAAGTTCCAATCCTTGTCCTGTTATTTTTTCGCACGCATCCAGGGCTACTTCATGATTGTATCCGCGTCTGGATATTTGAAGCACAACATCGTTAAAGGTCTGAATTCCGAGTTCAATCAAATCCAATCCATGCTTTTGGAGCGAATCCAATTGGCGAAGATCAATAAAATCGGGCCGTGTTGAGCATCTTATATGCGTCAGAACACCTTTGGACTTAAAATCGGCTGCAAGTTTAATAAATTTTAATTGCCATTCCCAAGGCAGAGCAGTGAATGTTCCGCCATAAAATGCCAGGCCCAGGTTGTTTTCACCCTGCTCGAGGCATTTTGCCAGTCTTGCGCGACAAGCAGAAAAAATTTTGGACAAAGACATCGGATGTTCCCCGGTCTGTTCGCGTTGAGCGCAGTATATGCAACGTCCCGGACAGCCGGCAAAGGGGATGAATACAGGAATTATTCTGGGCTGTTCCCTGTTCGGTTCTGGATGTTCAAAGCTGAGCGCGTACATATTTTAAGCCGTGCGTTTATGTTCCATGTTTTGCGAAATTCTTCGAAACAGAAGGGTGCGACTGCTAAGGTTGTAATTTTGTCAAGGTATTGTATTTGTTTGCCAAATTTTTTTTCGTGTGCCGAATAGTTACAAAATATTGCCGATTAAAAGCGCAGATCGTGTTTGTTCGCCTGATTTTTTCATATGACAAACCGTTGCAGCAAAACAAGCAAAAAAATTCTGTACTTGCAAAAAAAAAAATGGTTGAGTAATATAGAATTCGATGCGTTGCTGAACCTATATGGTAAAATTTTAACTCCGCCAAGGGGCATCGGAATGGATGAATGCATTTTCTGTCGGATTGTCAGCGGCGAAATCCCAAGTGACGGCGTTTACGAAACCGGGAACGTGTTAGCCTTTCTGGACATTGCACCTGTGCAATCAGGGCATGTTGTCCTGATCCCCAAACTCCATTATGCCACGCTTCTGGATCTCCCCCTGGTTCTTGGGGAGGAGTTGCTGCGGGCGCAAAAGCGCATTGCCGCCAGCCTGATGAATGCTTTGGGCGCCGACGGGGTCAACATCGGGATGAATATAAACGAAGCAGCCGGTCAATTGGTATATCACGCCCATTTTCATTTGATTCCCAGGTATACGGGTGACAACCTGGATCTGTGGAAGCAGGGCAAGTATGAAAGCTCTGAAGCTATGGCCAAAGTAGCGGATAAGATTCGAAAATATGTTTAAATATCCTTGCGGCCGCCCATGGTTTTTTGCTCTTTGCCTGCGGTTTCCGGCCGGATTTAAAAAATAAAATGAAATTTGCCAGGGCTTCAGGCGGCATAAAATAAAAAGGCAACTACTTAACCAAAATGGTTGAGCAGTAAAATTTTGGATAAAGCGTGACCATCAATTATTTAACAGCGGGAGATTTGATATGGCTACCTTGACTAAGGCGAAAATCGTTGATGAGATTTATAACGATTTTGACTTGAATCGTGCGGAAGTTAAAAATATTGTTGAAGATCTTATCGCGATAATGAAAAAAGGTATAAAAAAGGATTACTCGCTTCTTGTAAGCGGATTCGGCAAGTTTGAGGCCTATGATAAGAGCGCAAGAAAAGGTCGCAATCCCCAGACCGAAGAAAGCATCACTCTGCCGGAAAGAACGGTAGTGGTCTTCCGTCTGTCCCGGAAATTCAGAGATGAACTCAATCAGCAATAATAAATGCTTTGGGGTGACTTGTTTCCAGTTTTGTCTGAGCCTGTTGCGCGCTTGAAAGAGATTTGAACACGCCCGCTTGAACACGCCAGAATTTTTTCCCGTTGATTTTTGCTTTTGTTATGCGGGATCCCTGGAAACCGCGTTCAAGCAGTTTTCCGCGCAAATATAGAGCGTTTGGCTTCACTGTGAATGATCCTACCTGGATGTAGAAAGTTCCGCGGATGTTTTGCGGGCAGTTGCCAATCGCGGAAATACGCACTCGCGCAGTTCCCGGACCTACTACTCCCAATTTTTTGGCCGCAGCGTATGAAAGATCGATGATCCGGCTTTTAACAAAAGGACCCCGATCATTGATTCTGACCACAATGCTTTTGCCGTTTTCCTCATTAATTACCTTTACCTTGGTATTCATGGGTAAAATTTTGTGCGCCGCGGTCATTGCGTACATATTATACGATTCCCCGTTGGCAGTTGGCCGGTTATGAAATTTTCGGCCATACCACGAAGCGATGCCTCTTTGCGTGAATCCGCGCGAATCAGTCAGTGGCCTGTATTTTTTTGAACCGATTGAATATTCTTTAAAGGTTCCCTTTTTGGCCGGTACCGGCTTCTGGGGTTTCTCCGGCGCGGGTAGACGGCTTTTGCCGCAGGCCGGAAGAAAAAAGACAAGTATGAAAAAGAGCAATGAAAGACGGTAAAAGTTATTCATATTTATCCACTTTTTTTCTTTTAGACCATTTTTTCAAAACATTCGTCTATTAATCAATTTCGGCTATGTTGAAGATTGCCAGAAAATCCTAGAGAATTAATAGCACAGGGGGTGCGTAAGGGCAATGGCTGCTAGTGTCGGTTGCCGGGCTGAATCATTCCAGCTCAGCCCGGCAACAGTGTCCCGGTCATGGCTCGGACCGCGGCAAAAAATGCATATTTCAAAATGCGGAAAGCCTGTTTTCGTGTTACGAATGGAGATAACTTGTCATTATTTTTTTTTGATTTGATACAAGAAAGACTAGCATTTTTTAAAATCATGCGCTATTAACAACCTAAATATTTTCGCCGGTAATGTATTAAGGAATGTAATCCTTAAAAATGCGGTTAGGATTGAAGCTTATGCAAAACATCGGGATCGAGGGCGGTTTCGATAGAAAGAAGCTAACAAACAAACAACTGGCAAAGGGGGTTTAGCATGTCTAAAGAAAAAGTTGGCGCAGTCATGGTTGTCGGTGGAGGTATTGCCGGCATCCAGTCCGCTCTGGACATGGCTGACGCAGGCTATTTCGTCTATTTGGTGGAGAAGACGGCTGGAATTGGCGGCGCCATGGCTCAGCTGGATAAGACCTTCCCCACCAATGACTGTGCTATGTGAATTATCTCGCCCAAGTTGGTCGAGTGCGGTCGGCACTTGAACATTAAGCTTTTGACTTTGAGCGAGGTAGAAAAGATTGACGGAAACGACGGAAACTTTAACGTTACCGTACGTGAGCGTCCGCGTTATGTGGATATGGACAAATGTATTGCCTGCGGCGAATGCGCTGAACGTTGTCCGAAAAAAGTCCCGGATGAATTCAACGAAGGCCTGAACAAAAGAAAGGCCGCGTATATCAAGTACGGGCAGGCAGTCCCGCTTAAGTACGCAATTGATCCGGATAATTGTATTTTTGTGCAAAAGGGCAAATGTCGGGCCTGTGAAAAATATTGTCCTGCCGGGGCAATTGATTTCGATGCCGAGCACAAGGACCAAATCCACGAGATCAATGTTGGTTCGGTTATATTGTCCCCGGGATTCAAGGCTTTTGATCCATCGGTTTTTGATCACTACGCCTATTCCAAATTCAAAGATGTTGTCACCAGTCTAGAATATGAAAGACTCCTGTCAGCCAGTGGACCCTGCATGGGTCACCTGCAACGTCCTTCCGATGGAAAGGAACCCAAAAAGATAGCCTGGCTGCAATGTGTAGGATCCAGGAATATTAACCGGTGCGACAACGGCTATTGTTCGTCGGTATGCTGCATGTACGCGATAAAGCAGGCCGTGGTTACAAATGAGCACGTTTCCGGCGGCGTGGAGAACGCCATTTTTTACATGGACATGCGGACCCACGGAAAGGAGTTTGACGAATACTACGAAAAGGCCAAAAAAGACGGCGTTCGTTTTGTTCAAAGCCGTATTCACACTGTGTATCCTAATCCTGACGGTGGAGTGCTTCTTGAGTATTTTGATGATCAGAAGCAGGAGCGGGTTAAGGAACAGTTTGACATGTTTGTCCTGTCAGTCGGTCTGCAAACAGACAAAGACGCCATTGAGCTGGCCAAGAACATGGGTATAAAGCTCGACAAGTATAATTTTGCCGAAGCCTCCAGTTTTGATCCGGTTTCGACAAGCGTTCCCGGAATATATGCCAGTGGATGCTTTCAGGCACCCAAGGATATACCGCAGTCAGTAACCGAAGCGTCTTCCGCGGCGGCTGCAGCTTCCATCGCTCTTAACTCCAAGCGGGGTTCTCTTACCGAGGAAAAGACTTTTCCGGAAGAAAAGGATGTAACTCAGGATGAACCCAGAGTGGGTGTATTTGTCTGTTCCTGCGGAATCAACATCGCGGGCACCGTGGATGTCAAGGATGTGACCGAATACGCTAAATCATTGCCCAATGTTGTTTTCGCCGAGAATAATCTGTTTACCTGTTCGCAGGATACTCAGGTGCTGATCGCGGAAAAGATCAAGGAAAACAATTTGAATCGTGTGGTGGTTGCCGCCTGTACTCCCAGAACTCACGAACCCTTGTTCCGGGAGACCTTGAAAAACGCCGGACTGAATGAGTATTTGTTTGAAATGGCCAATATTCGCAATCAGAACAGCTGGGTTCACTCCAAGGAGCCGGAAAGGGCCACACAAAAGGCAAAAGATCAAGTGCGCATGGCTGTGGTCAAGGCTTCCATGCTGCAGCCCCTGGAGCATTTGTCAGTCAAGGTCAATCAGTCCGCGCTTGTTGTCGGCGGAGGAATTTCCGGGATGAAATCCGCTGTTGGTCTGGCTGATCAGGGATTTGAAACAGTCCTTCTGGAAAAATCGGATAAGCTGGGCGGAAACGCCTGGAATTTGAACAAGACCTGGAGGGGTGAAGAGATCAAGCCGTATGTTGAGGAATTGGTCTCCAAAACGGAAAATCACCCGAATATTAAAGTATTAAAAAATTCAAGGATCAAAAATGCCAGCGGAGCGCTGGGGGATTTTGTCAGCGAGATTGATGTAGACGGAGAAACCCGGGCTGTAAAATACGGTATTGGAGTCGTCTGTACCGGTGCCAAGGAACATAAGCCGAATGAATACATGTACGGCGAAGATGATCGGGTCTTCACCCATCTTGATTTTGACGCTGAATTGCGCGAACACAAGCCTGCTTTGGAAAAAGCCAAGGCCGCAGCCTTTATCCAATGCGTTGGATCCCGTGAACCGGATCGTCCGTACTGCAGTCGGGTATGTTGCACACATACCATGCAGTCCGCGGTTGAACTCAAGGAAATCAATCCGGAAATGCCGGTATATGTTTTATACAGGGATATCCGGACTTACGGCGCACGCGAAGATTTGTACCGCAAGGCCCGTGAACTAGGCGTGGTATTTATTCGCTATGATCTGGAGAATAAACCTCAGGTCAACAAGGAAGGAGACGATCTGGTACTAAAGGCCCATGATCGGATACTTGGCCGTGAGGTGGAAATTCGTCCCGATTATCTTGTCCTGGCTTCAGCCATCGTGCCGCATGACAATAAAGAACTGATCAGCCTGTACAAATGCGGAGTCAACAATAACGGCTTTCTGCAGGAAGCTCATGCCAAGCTGCGCCCGGTTGACTTGAGCGTCGACGGCATGTTTCTGGCCGGACTCTGTCACTATCCAAAACCGGTAGACGAGGCAGTGGCACAGGCCCAGGCGGCAACCTCAAGGGCAGCAACAATTCTGTCCCAGGCTGAAATGCCGCTTGACTCCATCAAGTCTTACGTCACGGAAAACTGCGACGGATGTGCGTTGTGTGTCGATACGTGTCCCTACGGGGCTATTGAATTGATTGAATACGAGCTTGAGGGCGAGAAGCGTAAAAAGATTGAAACCAGCAAGACGTTGTGCAAGGGCTGTGGCATATGTGAAGCGACATGCCCGAAGAAGGGTGTATACGTACACGGATTCACCAACGAACAACTCAGGGCTCAGATGCAAGCGGTCCTGGAGTGCGCATAGAACAAAAAACCATAAGGAGTTGTTCCCATGGCTGAAAATTATGAACCTGTAATTGTCGGATTCCTGTGCAACTGGTGCGCATATGCGGGAGCCGACCTGGCCGGGGTCTCCCGACTGCAATATCCTCCGAATATGCGTGCTATAAGGGTCATGTGTTCAGGAATGGTTCATCCCAATCTGGTGGTAGAGGCCCTTGAAAAAGGCGCGGACGGCGTCATCCTGATGGGTTGACACCTGGGCGAATGTCATTACCTGGATGGTAATTATAAGGCACAGGCTAGGGCACAGGCCATTAAACTCGTTCTGGAAGACATGGGTATCGACCCGGAAAGATTCCGGATCGAGTGGGTATCCTCGGCTGAAGCTCCTCGTTTTCAAGAGGTGGTCACCGAGTTTACGGAGAAAATAAAATCCCTTGGGCCTAATCCATTGCGCCCTGAATGCGACAAGGAAGCGGTGAACGCCTAAAAACGGGGTGAATCGCATACGGAGGTTAATATGAGCAAAGTGACTGTTGCCGAAGAGTGGCTCAATGCCTGTTCAGGGTGTGAGATAGCCATTCTCAATATTGGCGACATATTAGTGGATCTACTGGTGAACAATCTGGATTTTGTGCATATCCCGGTTATTATGGACCATAAATATTTTGGTCAGACCGGGGAGGAAAATGAACTAAATATACCGGAAGCTGTGGTCGGCATTGTCTCCGGAAGCGTGCGCAACGAAGAGCATGTGGAAATACTTAAGGAGATGCGCAAAAAATGCCAGATTCTTATCGCTCTTGGAACCTGCGCGACGGACGGAGGGATTCCCGCACTTATTAACATGTACGGGAATGAAGAACTTACCCAGTTTGTATACAAAGATTCCCCGACTACCGACGCGAGCGATGTGCCGAATACCGATATCCCCCCTCTTTTGGACAAGTGTTACGCCTTGGACGAAATTGTGGATGTGGATATTTATGTACCGGGTTGCCCGCCTCATCCGGATTGGATTACTGCCGCGGTGCTGGCCCTGCTTGAGGGCAAGACCGAGTTCAGCATGCCTGAAAGGTCGGTATGCGATGTATGTCCCACCCAGCGCGAAAGCAAAAAGGGAGCCGGAGATATAAAACGCATGTTGGAAGCCCCGGAATACGATCCGGACAAACCGCTTGACGAAATGCGCTGTCTTTTGGAACAGGGCTTTTTATGTCTTGGTCCGGTCACCCGGGCCGGATGCGGCGGAAAGGGTAAGCCGCCTCGGTGTTTGCAGGCGCGCATGCCCTGCCGTGGATGTTATGGCCCGATCCGCAAGGATGCCAAACCCCTGGTTGACTATATGGGGGCCTTGGCCTCGGTTGGATTCGATCCGATGGGCATGCCCGATCGCCGCGGGTATCTCGCTCGATTTGCCGGAGCACACGGCATGCTGAAAAAGCTAGGTTAGGAGGAAGATAATGGGTAAGACGCTAAATATAGCACCGGTATCCCGTATTGAGGGACATGCCAGCGTCTCCATTCACCTGAATGATTCAGGCAATGTGGAGGATGCGAAACTGCATGTGCTTTCCCTGCGGGGGTTTGAGAAGTTTGTTGTCGGCCGGCCGGTGGAGGAAGTACCGCGCATAGTAAACCGCATCTGTGGTATTTGTCCATGGCAGCATCATCTGGCCTCAAATAAGGCCGCTGATGAGTGCCTGGGGCTTGAAATTCCGCCCACCGGGAAAAAGTTGCGCGAACTATGCCAGATGATGTCTTATATTCCGGACAAGATTCTGCATTTTTATTTTCTGGCCGCGCCTGATTTTGTTATCGGGCCGGACGCGGACTATTCAGTGCGGAACGTAGTCGGGATTGTTGGGGCCAATCCGGATTTGGCCAAAAAAGTAGTGCATATGCGTTATAAATCGCAGATGATGCTGGAAAAATTCGCCGGAAAAGTAATCCATCCCATTGCTGCGGTTACCGGCGGTTTTTCAAAACCGATGAACGAGGATGAACGTAAGGAAATTCTGGAGGGAATTCAGGAACTCAAGGATTTCTGTGTTTTTACCATCAAGTTTGCCCGCGAAGAGGTTTTTCCCAAATATCTGGACGCGGTTAAAATTCTGGGTGTTTTTCCTTCCGGGTACATAGGAACGGTCCGTCCGGAAGACGGCGCGCTGGAACTTTATGACGGCGAACTCAGGCTTATGGATCAAAACGGCAAGTTTGATCAGTTTAAATACTCCGAATATAAAGACTACATCGGAGAACATGTAGAACCCTGGAGCTATCTGAAGTTTCCCTATGCCAAAAAATGGGGAGATCTGAAGCTTGACGAAAACGATCCCATAGGTGTGTATCGTTCCAATTGTCTGGCCCGGATCAATGTCTGCGACAAGATGGCCACCCCGCTGGCCCAGGAAGAATTGGACATATTCCGCAAGGAATTCGGCCGGCCTTCCCATCTGACCCTTCTCTATCACTGGGCCAGGTTGATTGAACTTGTTCAATGCTGCGAAAGAGCGGAAGAGCTCTTGAATGATCCAGAGATAACCAGCAGAGACATCCGTAATAAGAATATCGAACCCAAGGCCGGGGAAGGTGTCGGTTGTGTCGAGGCCCCGCGCGGAACGCTTATTCATAATTACAAAACCGACGACAAGGGCCTGGTGACAATGGCCAACCTTATCGTGGGCACGACGCACAACAATGCGCCCATGAATCTGTCAGTCAAACAGGCGGCAAAGGCTTTGATCAAGGATGGAAACTACGATCAGGGCATCCTTAACCGGATTGAAATGGCCATACGCGCCTATGATCCGTGAATGAGCTGTGCCACGCATCGCCTGGACGGCGGTGTAAATGTTGAAGTCAATGTGTTTGATTCCAAAGGGACAAAAGTTGACACAATGAGAAGTTAAATTAGACAGCCGTAAGTAAATGATTTATAAAAAGCCGTCGCTTAACAGTGGCGGCTTTTTTAATCACTTACGGAAAATAATGAATTTAAACCGGGACAGGTAATATATGGATTGGTCCAGGATGTTTAATTCGAGAGTACTTGTTTTTGGATGCGGGAATATTCTCTTCGGGGATGATGCCCTCGGTCCCCGGGTAGCAGATGCCCTGAATGATGACCCCGAACTGCCTTCGGATGTAGCCGCTCTTGATGCGGGTACTGCCATTAGAGCGCTGCTGTTTGACTTGCTTTTAAGTGAAAGTCAGCCTGAATTGCTGGTAATTGTCGATGCAACCAACAAAGTCGATCGGGTTCCGGGAGAAGTGTTTGAAATCGATGTGGACGAGGTGGATACCAAAAAAATCGGGGACTTCTCCATGCATCAGTTCCCGACTACAAATCTTTTGAAGGAACTAAAGGCGACAAGCAAGTCAGAACTGCGAATAATAGCGGTCCAGACCGCCTATGTCCCGGACCACATGGATGAAGTTTTAAGTCCGGAAGTTGAAGCGGCAATTCCCCGGGTCGTTCAAAAAATAAAGGAAATGGCTGCAAAATAATTATATGCCGGCAAAAGAAAAAATACGCAACTTCAGCATAATCGCGCATATTGATCATGGCAAATCGACTTTGGCCGACCGGATGATGGAGCTGGTCGGAATAATTGAAGACCGGGACAAGAAAGATCAGTATCTGGATCGTATGGATCTGGAAAGAGAAAGAGGGATTACCATTAAGGCCCAGACGGTGCGCATGCCCTATCACGCTTCAGATGGCGAAGAATATCTTTTGAACCTTATTGATACCCCGGGGCATGTCGATTTTTCCTACGAAGTTTCCAGAAGCCTGGCTGCATGCGACGGCGCTCTTTTGGTTGTTGACGCGACGCAGGGAGTGGAAGCCCAGACGCTGGCCAATGTCTTTCTGGCCCTGGACCATGATCTGGAGGTCATTCCGGTTTTAAATAAAATTGATTTGCCAAGTTCCGAACCAGAAAGAATTATTCAGGAAATCGAGGAAGTCATCGGCCTGAACTGTTCGGATATCGCCATGGTCAGCGCCAAAACGGGCCAAGGTGTTCCGGAACTCATGGACAGATTGGTTCGGGATATACCGGCCCCCGCAGGTGCTGATGGAGCTCCGCTCAAGGCGCTTATTTTTGATTCCTGGTATGATTCCTATCTTGGTGTGGTTGTCCTGTTCAGAATTCTGGAAGGTAAAGTGGAAATGGGCCAGCCGGTTATGATGTACTCAAATAAAAATAAGTACACGGTGACCAAGCTTGGTGTGTTTGCCCCGGAACCAAAGGATGTGCGGGTGCTTAACTCCGGAGAAGTCGGCTTCATGTGCGCCGGGCTCAAGGAGATCAAGGACGCTCGGGTGGGAGATACGATTACTCATCCGGAAAAGCCGACTGCCGAACCGTATCCTGATTTTAAAAAAGTTAAGCCGATGGTCTTTTGCGGCTTGTATCCACTGGAATCTGCCGACTACGGAAATCTGCGCGGGGCACTGGAAAAATTGCAGCTCAATGATTCCGCATTGTATTTTGAATCTGAATCATCGCAAGCTCTTGGATTCGGTTTTAGATGCGGATTTCTGGGATTGTTGCACATGGAAATCATCCAGGAACGTCTGGAGCGTGAATTTCAGGTCGGGTTGATTGCAACCGCACCCACGGTTGTTTACCAGGTTCTTACCGTACAGGGCGAGACAATTGAAATTGACAACCCGGCAAGCCTGCCTGAACCGGGGGATATAGCCGCGGTCTACGAACCTTATGTGCGTTTGGAAATTCATGCCCCGAACGAATTTGTAGGTAATGTGCTCGGACTGTGCGAGGAAAAGCGCGGCATCCAGAAGGATATGCAATACCTGACTTCAACCCGGGTCATAATTACCTATGAATTACCTTTTGCCGAAATAGTTTTTGATTTTTTCGATCGTCTTAAGTCCGTGACCAGGGGATTTGCTTCTCTCGATTATGAGGTTCTCGATTTTCGGGATTCGGATTTGGTTAAATTGGATATCCTGATCAATAAGGATCCGGTTGATGCTATGTCCGCGATCGTGCATCGGGACAAAGCTTATTTTAAAGGACGGGCGCTGGCCCAAAAACTTCGAAAATTGATTCCTCGTCAGCTGTTTGAAGTTATTATCCAGGCCTCTATCGGTCAGAAAATAGTCGCCCGGGAAAGAGTTGCTCCACTCAGAAAGAACGTAACCGCCAAGTGCTACGGCGGGGATATAACCCGAAAACGTAAACTTATAGAAAAGCAAAAACAGGGGAAAAAGAGGATGAAAAAAATGGGCAGTGTTGATATTCCCCAGGAAGCCTTTTTTGCCGCCTTGCAGACCGACGATGAATAGTTGTTTTTTATTGTCCCTAATATGACATTGTTTTAATTGATTAATTTGTAATCAAAATTGAAAATTTAAGGAAGGATAGATGAACCCGCGCTGGCAGAGAATGCTCAAAGAATACGGCGAAGCATTGTTAATCGCCCTTGTCCTGGCTTTTTTTATTCGTTCGTTTGTTATTCAGGCGTTTAAAATTCCTTCCGGATCGATGCTGGAAACTTTGCAAATCGGGGATCATCTTTTGGTGAACAAGTTTTGCTACGGATTGCGAGTTCCTTTTACCGATGCTTTCATAGTCGAATTTGACGGTCCGGAGTTTCAGGATATTATAGTTTTTAAATTTCCGGAAGATGAATCAAAGGATTTTATAAAAAGGGTAATCGGTTTGCCCGGGGACAGTATTGAAATCAGAGATAAACAGGTATACAGAAATGGTAAAAAACTTTCTGAACCCTATGTGCAGCATACGGATTCCAATATCTTGCCGCAACGAGATAATTTGCCGCAACTAAAGGTGCCCGAAGACAAATATTTTGTCATGGGTGATAATCGTGACGAATCATATGATTCCAGGTTCTGGGGTTTTGTTGATCGCGACAAGATTCTCGGCCGATCCTGGCTTATTTATTGGTCCTGGGAAGGCCTCGGCGAAATTCGCTGGCAGCGCATAGGTGATACGGTGGGCTAAATCAATGGTTTCCCGGGTAAGTACAGCCGCATTATTGGGAATAGACGCCTTTCAGGTGGATATTGAAGTTGATTTTTCCAGATCCGGCATGCCCGCGTTTACCATGGTCGGTCTGCCCGAGGGTGCTGTTCGCGAAAGCAAGGAGCGGGTTTTTTCCGCTCTGAAAAACAACGGCTTTAAGCTTCCGCCGGCAAGAATAACGATTAATCTGGCTCCGGCTGATGTGCGCAAGGAAGGCAGCGCCTATGATCTGCCTTTGGCCCTGGGTATTTTGGTTGCTTCCGGGCAATTGCCCCCAAACTCCCTGGAAGGTTTTTTTGTGGCCGGAGAACTTTCTCTTACCGGGAAATTGAAGCCGATCAACGGTTCCCTGCCCATGGCTCTTTGCGCTCGAGAAGCCGGCGGATTCAGTTTGGCAGTTCCGGAGGAAAACGGAACAGAAGCCGCGGTTGTAAAAGAAACCGAAGTCCTGGGCATGAAGAATCTCGCGGAGGCTTTTCGTTTTTTCAACGGTGAAAAAAAAATAGACCCTGTTCAAGCTGACTTAAATTCGTTGTGGGAATCATGTCAGAATTTTTTTATAGATTTCAGCGAAGTCAAAGGGCAGGAACACGCCAAACGAGCCATAGAGATTGCGGCCGCAGGGAACCACAACCTGCTCTTCCTCGGCCCGCCCGGGAGCGGCAAGACTATGCTTTCCAAACGAATCCCTACCGTACTCCCCCCCCTGTCGTTTGAGGAAGCTCTGGAAGTCACAAAAATATACAGCGTTTGCGGGAAGCTGGACCCGGATACCCCCATGCTGGTTTCCCGTTCCTTCCGTTCTCCGCATCATACGATTTCCGACGCCGGATTAATCGGGGGCGGACATTATCCACGGCCCGGCGAAGTATCCTTGGCTCATCGGGGCGTGCTTTTTCTGGATGAGTTGCCTGAATTTAAAAAACATGTACTCGAAGTTATGCGTCAGCCATTGGAAGACGGGAACGTGACCATTTCGAGAGCGGCGACCTCGCTTTCCTATCCGGCCTCGTTTATGCTTGTGGCCGCGATGAACCCTTGTCCATGCGGCTATCTGGGTAGCGAGACCCACTCCTGCACCTGTACCCCCACACAGATTCAAAGATATCGGGCCAGATTATCCGGACCCCTTCTGGATAGAATCGATCTGCACGTGGAAGTACCGGCTGTGCCATACAAAGATTTACGCGATAAGAGCGAGGCCCGTAGTTCAAGTCAAATCAGGGCAAGCATCACCCGGGCCAGGAATATTCAAAATGAACGCTTTTCCGATTTTCCCCTGATAACCAACAGTGAACTGTCCGGAAAATGGCTGAATAAATTTTGCGATATAGGAGAAAAAGAGCATGATTTTCTGGAAAAAGCGGTAAAAAGTCTGGGGCTTTCTGCCCGTGCTTTTACCCGGATTTTACGTATATCAAGGACAATCGCTGACTTGGATGAGGAAGAAAGCATCGGCATTTCCCATTTATCGGAAGCAATAAATTACCGTAGCCTTGACAGGCAGGAACAGAATTATTTTTAAACAATAGGCACCTGCAGATATACGCAAAAAATCCAGTGGAATATTCATTGGGCAAAAGTTACCCGCAAATTATCTTTTTTTGAATCCAAGAATATATTCAAGTCCAATAATATGATTTTTGGATACAAATATACTGCATCGATAACAATAAATAGTTGGTTTGAAAAACATGGCACAATACAGACCGGTTTCAGAAAAAAGCATGGCCCGGGCTTATGATTCCATTGGAGCGCACGAACGGGGACGCATAAAAGAGGAAATATCCCGGCTTTTTTCTTTTTATTCCCTGCAGGGCGGAATTGAGACCCGCAGTTGGCAAAAAAGTGAAAATGCCTGCGCATTCAGTGAAATTACAAGCCCGAAAAAAAGTTTGAATGTTTTTGTCGGTGCAGGTTACACTGCCTTTTCAAGGCTTCTTGCAGTTATAATCCCGGCCGTGTGTTGCGGGATTAAAAAAGTATTTGTTTTTGTCGGTGATGGAGATAAAACAGATGCGCGAATACTTGCCACGCTTGAAATCTCAGGCATTGAAGAAATTTATCTGTGGCAGGAGACAACAGGTTTTGACCCTGAAAATCTGTATTTTTACCTGGGCCAAAACTTTGGATGCAAGGATATATCCCCGACCGGGAAAATGCCTGCGCTGGACTATATATGGGTGGAGCCGCAAAAAATTAAGGTTGGAGTATGGCTTGAGAGCCGGGGAAGCATGGACACGGAAAGGCTGTTTGCGCTGCATCCGGACTTGGATGTTACTGTGTATTCTCCCGAGGCCCGTAATTTTGTACCGGGCAGCAAAGTCTGTACCCGCGAAGAATTTGTCGCAAAAGGGCATGATATTGTTTTTGCCCCGGAAGATATGCTTGGAAGTTGCTCCCGGGCCTGGCTTCGACTGGGCCCTGGCCTGGAAAACGCCTGGCATTGGCCGAATATTCTCTCTTATCTTCTGCAGAAAAAATTTCTGGCTTTTAAGGAAAATGGTTTGGAGTACTAATGGATAAATCGTCATTGAAAGCTGATTATTTGGAAAAAATTCGTAATATCGGAATTATTGCCCATATCGACGCCGGGAAGACAACTCTCACGGAACGCATGTTGTATTATTCAAAGCGGATTCATCGTCTGGGCGAAGTACACGACGGCACGGCCACCATGGATTATCTGCCGGACGAACAGGAGCGGGGAATTACCATCGGCTCGGCGTGCACGACATGTACTTGGGGCAGGCACACGATTAATATTATTGATACTCCGGGGCATGTTGATTTTACAATCGAAGTTGACCGGGCCCTCCGGGTTCTGGATGGTGCTGTTGGCGTCTTTTGCGCTGTCGGTGGTGTGGAGCCGCAAAGTGAAACTGTCTGGAAGCAATCGGTCAAATACCATATCCCGAAGATAGCCGTGATCAACAAGATGGACAGAATAGGGGCCGATTTTGAAAAGGCCCTGCAGTCCATGCGCGACAAACTAAAAATTGTTCCCCTGCCGATTCAGGTCCCTCTGGGCCAGGGTGAAGAATTCGAAGCGGTCATTGATGTTATTGAGGAAAAAAAGATAGTGTACGATTCCTCGGTTTATGGTCAACGATTTGAAATGTATGAATTGAACGCAGCGGAAAAAGAACTGGCCGTAAAATGGCGGAACCAGGCGATTGAAACTTTGGCTGATTTCAGCGATGAAATTATGGAATTATATCTTGAAGGCAGCAAGATAAACAGGGACTTGATCAAAAAAGAACTTAGACAAGCAGTGCTTCGGCTTGAATGCGTTCCGGTCCTGGCGTGCTCCGCCTTGAAAAATATCGGGGTGCAGCCGGTATTAAACGCGGTTTGCGAGTATATGCCGTCCCCGTCGGAGGTCCCCCGGATATCCGGCATTGATCCGCAAACCAAGGAAACGAAAAAATTCGCGCCGTTACGCAAGGCACCTCTGGTCGCTCTGGCTTTTAAGGTAACCATGGAAACGGGTCGGAAAATGGTCTTGCTGCGTATTTATTCCGGAGAAATAGAGGCCGGTCAGGAAGTATACAATTCAACCCAAGATAAAAAACAGCGCGTCGCAAGACTTTTTTTTATGCACGCCGACCGCAAGGAAAAAACCGACATTGCTGTTGCCGGGCAAATAGTGGCCGCGGCCGGCCTTAAGGATTCCGGGACCGGGGACACGATCTGCGACCCAGAGGCATCAATTGTCCTGGAAAAAATAAGTGAGTATAAGCCGGTAATTTCTCTAGCCCTGGAACCGCAAAACAGCGAGCAAGAAGAAAAACTCCTTGATGTCCTGGAGCGTCTGGTTCAGGAGGACCCAACCCTTGTCGTGGAAAGAGATAAAGATACCGAGCAGATTATTTTGTCCGGTATGGGTGAGTTACACCTGGAAGTGGTCACCTGCAGGATATCCCGGGATTTTGGAGTCAATTTTAGAACCGGCAATCCGCAGGTTGTTTTTCAGGAAAGCATTGGTAAACCGGCGGAGGCGGAAGGCGTCTTTGCCAAGGAATTAGGGGAAGAATTTCATGCCGGAGACATCAGGCTGAAAGTAGAGCCAAGAAAAAGAGCGGCCGGCAACGATATACGATTTGCGTTCGACATGCGCGAACAGGATCGCAAAATTTCCGACGCGGTTTCCAATGGGCTTGATGATGGATTGCAGTCCGGAGTAGTCAGGGGCTATCCAGTACACGATGTCCGGGTGACTGTTCTGGAAATGAAAGCGGTGGAACAGGGCGCATCGCCTTTCGGCTACCGCATGGCAGCTATTTCAGCCCTGAAAGAAGCATTGTCCTGCGCTGCCCCGCGATTGCTGGAACCCATAATGTGGGTGGAAATACATTCTCCAGAAGAATTTGTCGGCGAATGCATCGGACTTCTCGGCAGCAAGGGGGCACGGATAGAAAATATGTTTGACCGCGACAGCGGAGAGAAAATAGTTCAAGCGCTGGCTCCTTTGCGCAATATGTTTGGATTTACCACCGAACTTCGATCGGCAACACAGGGACGGGCGACTTTGATAATGAAATTCGAGCGTTTTGACGCGGTTGAATAATTGTATCAGTTCACCAAGCTTTTTGCTTCTCATGCTTTCGGCCTGCGGTTTTCTAATGCCCGCCAAAGGGTGATGCCTGCCTCCTCCGGACTCGCCGGGCTAAAGGAGCAAAATGGGGTGCCGCAATGTAACTAAAAATCCGGTGAACTTTTTTTTGCGTGCTGAACAATTGCGTTTTAATAGCCGTAATTTAGGGCTCTCACACGGAGCCCCCGCGAGTTTATGAGGCTCAGGAAAACCCGGATGTGGAGGGACATGCTGCCTTTTGAGCCTCAACGTTTCCTTGTCCGGATTGAAGCACGGAAACCGAAATTTTTTTCTGTGTATTCAAGCTGTTGCATTTCGGACATTTCGGTTTTTCATCGGGAACAAAGCATAATTCTTCAAATTCATGGCCGCATGCGTTGCATTTGTATTCATAAATGGGCATACTTTCCTCCAATTGTTTGTGTTTAAAATTATTTTTTATAAAAGTCCTTGTTTATTTGACATTTATTTGGCAAGGGTTTTATTGTAACAAAAAATCAAGGAGGTTGTCATGCAGGATATTAAGAAAATCCTTTGCGCGGTTGATTTTTCGGAAATGAGTCCCAAGGTTGCCGAATATGCCTTAAAATTAGGTAAGTCTTTGGGAGCGAGTGTCAATGCCCTTTATGTCGCTCCCAGTCTTTCGCAGTACGTTGGATTTCATGTCCCGCCTGCTTCCATTGAGAATTTTGTCGGGGAAATCGTGACTGGTGCCGAAAAGACCATGGACACTTTTGTCCAGGAAAATTTTGATGGGATAGATGTAAAAGGAGACGTGGTAAGCGGCTACGCGGCTGAGGAAATCCTGGATTACGCGGTTAAGAATAATATGGACATGATCATTATGGGCACGCACGGCAGAAAAGGCATAGACCGCGTTCTCTTTGGTTCGGTTGCGGAGAAAGTAGTCAAGAGCGCTGAAATGCCGGTTTTAACAATCAGGCCATAAAGAATTACAAGTGGCATTTTTAACCTTACGTAAGCAGCAGGCTCCCAAATGCGGCGTGGATATCGGCAGCAGCTGGGGCAAAGTGGTCAAGCTGTCCGAAAAGAGTAAAAAGATATCCCTGGAAGCAACGGGACGCCTGCCCTGGCTAGGTAGCGAAATTGACAGCGCGGCTGCGACAGGCAAACGGCTGAATGCTTTATGGAGCAGTTTGGCCCTTAAGGATAAAGTGGTTGTCTCTTCCATGGCCGGGCATTCGGTTATAGTCAAGCGGGTATTGTTTGAAAAATTGTCCGACAAGGATATGGCCAAAACGGTTCGTGAAGAAGCCAAACAGTATATTCCTTTTGATATCAATGACGTTTATCTTGATTACCAGGTGATTGAACAAGAAGAAAATAAAGCGCGGGAAGTAATGCTTGTTGCCAGTAAAAAGAAGGTCGTGCAGGATCTTATAACTATACTGGAGAAAGCCGGCTTGTCGCTGAATATTGTGGACGTCGATGCCTTTGCCCTCAGCAATTGCTTTGAATACAACTATCCAGACTATATGGATTCCCCTGTATATCTTTGGGACATTGGCGGACAGCAAAGTGTTTTTTGCGTATATTGGCGCAAACAGCCCCTGTTTTTCAGGGAGATGAGCGTCGGAGGACGCCATATCACTGATGCTCTGGCCGGTGTCCTCAATGTCAACCGGACTGAAGCTGAAAAAATAAAGCTTGAGGGTCCGGACGGATTTTCGCCCGAACAGAAAGAGGGTGCGCAAGAGGCATTGGGGTCGCTTTTGGAAGGATGGAGTGCCGAAATAAAAAGATTGATTGGCTTTTACCTGGCCTCCATGCCCGAAGCGGAGCCAGCCAAAAAATTGATGATTTCCGGAGGCGGAAGTCTGCTTCCCGGGATGAACCAGATCCTGTCCGCGGGGCTGGATCTGGACATTGAATATCTGGATCCGTGGCGTAATTTCAATATAGACTCAAATCGTTTTGACCGGAAATATCTTAAAGCAGTAGGACCGCAATATGCCGTAGCCACTGGTCTGGCCATGCGCGGAGTTTTTTAGCTTTTGTCCGGCAATCTAAAGACATACCGATTAAGGGATCTCAGGCTTCCAATTTGGAAAGGGCCCTTTTCGGATGAAATTAGTTAAGCCGGGAAGCTTGGTTTATTTTATGAGCTGTATGAAAGCATGATAAAAATCAATTTATTACCCCAGCAAAGCAGATCCAAGGTATCAAACAGTGCCAAGCAGATGGTGCTCCTTGCTGTTTTGTTGTTTTTTGTCCTGGTGTCCGTGCTTGGAGTCAATTTTTGGATCGGCGGCCGATTGGCGGATATGCAGTCCAGGAAATCTTCTTTAAAAAAGCAGTACAACAAGCTTGAATCGCAGGTAAAAGAGGTTAAGGGGCTGAAGAAGGAAGTTGACGCATTGCGCGATAAGATAAAGGTTATCCGGGACATCAGGAAAAAACAGGGGTTGCCGATAATTTATATTGATCAGGTGGTAAAGGTCCTTCCCGGGAATCGGATATGGCTTGATTCTTTCAGTCTGTCCGCGAAGGGTCAGATGTCTTTAAGCGGCGTTGCCCTCGACAATCAATCCTTTGCCCAGTATGTGAAAAAGCTCAGACAGTCCGAATACATTCAAGAGGTTGTTACCGAACAGACGTCCAGAAAACAGGTAAACGGATATGATCTAGTTGGCTTTGACTGCCGGATTGAAGCTTTTCCGGGCAAGGAAGGTGGAGCCTGATGGCCAAAAAAACTTTTTCTGAGCAGTTGGAAAAGTTAACTCCGGCTCATAAGCTTATGATTCTTGTATTGGGTCTTGGAATTATTGCCGGCGGCGGTTGGTATTTTTTGATCGCCCCGAAGATGAAAAAAGTTGATCAGGTCCAAAAAGAAATCCGCAAATTAAAAAAAGAAATCAAAGCCAATAAAAAAATAGCTGCCGAGCTTGGTGAAAGAAAAGAAAATTTACAGGCCAAAAAGCAGGAATTTGTGTATGCCAAGCAGCTTTTGCCGCAAGACGCGCAAGCCCTGGAAAGGCTATTGGCTTCTTTTGAAAAATTGGGCAATGACAAGGGAGTTGAATTCCTTTCTTTTAGACCCGGAGGGGAAACGAAGAGTGATTTTTACGCCCAGAGAAGTGTACAGCTAAAGCTCGAGGGTAATTTTTATAATCTTATGCGATATTTCGACAGTCTTTCCCGTCTGGACAGGCTGGTTGAGCTGGAAAGTGTCCGTTTTTCACCCAAAAGCGGTAAGGATAAGCAGCAGGTGGTTTTGTCTTCGGATGTCAGTCTGTTTGTGTACCGTTCACTTACCCCCAAGGAACTTGAAGATAAAAATAAAAAGAAGAAAAAATGATATATTTTTTTCGGGTGATAGTTATTTTTATGGCCTCAGCTTTGTTGTTTTCCTACGGAACTGTGCAGGCCCAAAATAATTCTTCCCAGAAAAATGATAAGCAGGAGAATAAATCGGTTGATCTGGAGTGGATTGATCCTCCTGAAGCACATTATACTCTTGCCCCGAGCGTGGATCCATTCAAACCGTTTGTCAATAAGGAAACCGATGCAGAACCCCGAAAAAAAGAGAGTAAAAATCGAGAACTTACGCCCTTGGAAAAGGTGGATGTATCTCAATTAAGGCTTGTCGGCATAATGTGGCATCCGGACAGGCCTTCCAAGACCAAGGCAATGGTTCAATTGCCGGACGGTAAAGGGTACATGCTTAAAGTTGGGACCAAAGTGGGACAACGTTCGGGAAAAGTGGTGCGCATTACTCAGAATAAGGTGGTGGTCAGGGTGGAAGTTGTTGATTTTCTTGGTAAAACCAAGAAAAAAGATATTTCTCTGAAGGTGCGGGATGATAAAGAAAAAAATAGTTGAATTTATGCGACACGCAGTATTTTTTTTATTGCTGTCTCTGTTTATGGTCGGATGTGCGGCAAAATCGGAAATGCGTCCCGAAGCAAAACAATCTGTGGCCGAGCAGGACTTTAAGCCGCAAGAAGAATCAAAAACAGATGCTTTGGCTGCAAAAATATCCCGCCAAGGCAGCAAGGAAGTCGTTGTCCTTCCTGTTGGTAGAGAGGTGAATGTCTCGCCCCGCATGAAAAGCGACACGGTATTGGAACTTGAATTAACGCCGAACATCCCCAGGTTTGCCTTGCCGCAGGTTTTATCGGACGGTCTTGTTTCCAGGATGGTCTTAGAGGATGGAGATTCGGGCGGAATCAGTAAGATAGGTATATTTTTGAACAGCAAGGCGCAATTTTTATTGTCCAGACCGGGAGAAAGAAGTGTTAAACTGATGCTTGCGCCAGCAGCCTCCGCAACTACGCATGCGAATAAACCTGAAAAAGCAGCTATAAAAGGTGATTCCTTTGCTGAACAAGAAACTCGAACTAAAATATCTGGAGTTGATTTTTTTACGGATGGCGAGGGCTTTGTCCATATCCAAGTCGCAGCCGATTCCGCATTGGATTTTGAACCGATAAAAAGTCATGAAGGCAAAATAATCCTTGAATTCAACAATGCCCGGATTGAACCGGCTGCCGCCAAGCTTTACCAGCTGCACAGATTTGGAACCCATTTAAAGTCGGCCTTGCTGCAAAATATGGACGGTTCGGCCCGGATGGACATAGCGGTACAAAAAAAAGTTCCCATGCAGGTTGTAAGCAACGCAGGAAACAAAATTGATTTTGTATTTATGACCAAAACCGGAGACGGTGCAAACAATAAATTATCATCAGGAAAAGAGCCAGAACAAGACAAGAATGCCTCTTTGTCTTTGGCCAAAATCGAAAAAGCCTCCGTCAACTTTTCCGAGGAAAGATTTGATACTTTGTTTCCGGGGATGCAAAGAGAGTATAAAGGGCAAAAAATATCCATTAACCTCCAGGATGCAGACGTGGAGCATGTTCTGCGTCTGATTTCCTCCATAAATGATTACAATTTGATTATAGACGAGGGTGTCCAGGGACGCATTTCCCTGCGTTTAATCGAGGTCCCCTGGGAACAGGCTCTGGACTTGGTGCTGATGCAACAGAATCTGGTTAAGATTCAAAAGGGAAATATTTTACGGATTACTACCGCGCAAAAACGGGAACAGGAACTAGAACAATTGCGGCGTTCAAAACAGGCGGAACTGCAGGCCAGGCAGAGCATGGAGGAGTTGGAGGAGCCGCAAACCGAGTACATCCAGATAAATTATTCTGAAGCCGAAGAAATCCAGCCCAAGGTGGAAGAGTTTCTTTCCGAAAGAGGGAAAATTAGTAATGACCCGCGGACAAACATGCTTATTGTCTCTGATGTGGCAGTCAATCTGGAGAAGATTAAAGCGGTGGTCCAGAAATTGGACCGGGTCGAACGCCAAGTGCTGATCGAAGCCAGGATAGTATACGCAACTGATGAATTTTCTAGAAGCTTGGGGGTAAACTGGGGATATCTTTATCCGGATCAAGAGTATCAGCAGGGCCGGTATTCCAAAGGACTCAACGTGAATACAAATGGTCTTAATCTGCCCCCGTCAGCAGTCGTTGGAGGGCTTGATATTGCCGGAAATGTAGCAAAAATTGCCGGACTTGATCTTTTCAGCCTGGATGCGGAATTAAAGTTGGGAGAGTCGCAGAATTTATCCCGGACAATTTCCTCGCCCAGGGTAATCACATTGAACAATGAAGGGGCTGAAATTACTCAAGGCAGGCAAATAGCAACAAAGGCCGAATCTGAAAGCGGTGGAACAACTACTGAATATGTCACTGCGGCCTTGTCTCTGAAGGTTACTCCGCAGATTACTCCGGACAACAAAATGATTTTGCAGTTGGATATAAGTGACGATAGTAAGGTGGCGGGCAGTGATGATATTGATACCAAGACAACCAAAACAAAACTAATCGTCGACGATGGAGAAACCTTGGTTATTGGCGGAGTAAAACAGATATCACGAACCAGGCAAGATAATAAAGTGCCCGGCTTATCTGAGGTGCCGCTTTTAGGGTGGCTTTTCAAATCCGAGTACCAAGATAAACAGAAAAATGAATTGTTGATATTTATTCGTCCTAAGATTTTGTGATTGAAATGCAATTGAAATTTATAAGTGTTAAAGATTTTACCAGGTCATGGCAAAATGACTTTCTGGGTCAAAAAGGTCTTCTTTTGCCTGCATCCAGCCGAATTAAGCTCGGGGAAAAGGTGTCCTTGAATATAGCGGTTGCCGGAGAAACGTGGGGGAGGATTGAAGCCACGGCTGTCTGGGCCAACCGGGAAGTACGCAAGGACCCGGATTTGCCCGCCGGAATTTTTTTGCGCAGCATGAGTTCGGATAAGGACTTTGATCGACGTATAAATGCTCTCGGATGAAATCGTTTGATAAGTTATACATCCATTGAACTTGAGTGTTGCCCCCACGGGGGCTTTTTTTATTAGTGTTGGCTCGGTGACATGGGCGGGGCACTGGGATAAAAATGGAGCGTACATGAAAAATATAGAAGTGGTTCCACAATTGTCCGGATTCAGTTCCTACAAAACCGGGCATTCGATTCAGGAAATTAAGGAAAAATATGGCCTGAGCCAGGTTTTTAAAATGGCCAGCAATGAAAATCCGCTCGGGGTTTCCTTGCGGGTAAAAGAGCTGCTCTGCCGCAATGCGGATTTTGTTTTTCGCTATCCAAGATCCGGAAATCCGGATTTGTGCGAGGAAATATCGTGTTTTTTCGGGGTCAACGCAAGCAGTATAGTGCCGGGCAATGGATCAGATGAAATAATTGATCTTTTGATACGAATTCTGGCTGTCCCGGGCAAGCACAATATATGCGCGTTCAAGCCGTGTTTCAACATTTACGAAACTCAATCAAGGCTGGCCGGGGTGGATTTCAGGCAGGCTGAATTGGGGCCGGATCTTGAATTTGATTTTGAAAAGTTACTGGCTTTAACCGACGAAAACACCCGGATCGTTTTTATAACCAATCCGGATAATCCTTCCGGGTACAGTGTGCCGGCTGAGTATATAGCTGAACTGGCCGGTAAGATTCCGGACCGAGCCGTGCTCGCTGTGGACGAGGCGTACGTTGATTTCGCGGATGACCTGGACGGGGTTTCGGTGGTCAATAGGCTTGATGAATTGCCGAATGTTGCAGTGTTAAGAACTTTTTCCAAAATGTTCGGCCTGGCGGGACTTCGCCTTGGATTCGGAGTCATGCACGAAAAGCTTGCTGCATGCCTAAGGCGGGTGCGGTTGCCGTTCAGTGTGAATTTGCTGGCGGAACAGGCAGGCATAGCCGCCCTGCGCGATGCCGATTTTTACGATATTACCCGGAAAACGGTTTTGCTCGGGCGCGAATATCTTGCAAAGAATTTGCATGGCCTTGGATGCGAGGTGCGGGAATCGCAGGCTAATTTTTTGATGTTTACACCGCCGGTTGCCGCCGAATTTGTGTTTGAATCTCTGCTTCAAAGCGGAATAATAATAAGGCCGCTTAAAAGTTACGGTTTCAGGGATTCACTTCGCGTAAGCATTGGCAATGAACGCGAAAATCGTAAATTTATTTCCGAACTGGCACGGATAATTGATGGACATTAAAATTATCACAATCGATGGTCCGGCCGGGGTCGGCAAAACAACCTTGGCCAAGCGCATGGCTGAATACCTGGATGTCGCCTATCTGGATACCGGAGCCATGTACCGGGCCCTGGCCTGGTTTATAGGAGAGGATTGTAAGAATGTTCAGCCTGAACCGATTCGGGAATTGCTGAAGGATTTGGTTTTTGATTTGCAGGGTTCAGGTCAAGATACGCGGATTATTTTAAACGGCAAATTTCTGGATGGCCAGATTCGCACTGAGGAAGTGGGTATGCGTGCGTCAGACGTGGCTCAAATGCCTGTGGTGCGGGAATATATGAAAAAAGTGCAACAGGAATTAGGGCATAGTATGTTTTTGGTTGCGGAAGGACGGGATATGGGGACAACTGTATTTCCGTGGGCCGAGTGCAAGTTTTTTCTTGAAGCCTCGCCTCAGATTCGGGCCCGGCGCAGATACGAACAATTGCTGCAAATGGGGCGTGACGCAGATTTGCAGGTGATAGAATCAGCGATCGCAAAACGTGATCGGCAGGACCGCAACCGTGCTGTTGCCCCGTTGCGTCCGGCTGAAGACGCGCATATAATTGATACCGGGAATAAAAATATTGATGAAGTTTTTGCGGCTATGCTTTTGCTGGTGGATTGAAAACATATTTGATGAACTTATTTTTGTGCAGAGAACAATTACAGTTGTTTTTCGGTTGCTTTTATCTTTTTCCACAGCCTTTGTTTTTCAGTCATGTCCAAGTCTTTCAACGCCTTGCCCTCTTGAAAGGCCAAATTCTCCATTGATTTGAACCGCTCGAGAAATTTGTGATTGGCCTTGTCCAGGGCTGTATTGGGTTTAATTTTATGTCGCCGGGCAAATTCCGCCAAGGTAAACAGGTAATCCCCGAACTCTTCTTCGCTTTGCGCAATGTTGCCTTCTGAAACGGCTTGATTCCATTCCGCCCATTCTTCAGCAAGTTTTTCCCCTACTCCTTTGTCGTCTGTCCATGTGAAGCCGTTTCTGGCCGCCTTGGAATTTATACGATAGGCCTTTAGAAGCGGAGGAAGAGCCGCTGGCAGAGAGTCAAAAGTTCCTTCAGATTTTTTACCGTCTGACTTTTCCTGCCTTTTTATTTTTTCCCAGTTGGAAAACAGTTCCTCCTGGCTGTTTAATTTGGTTTGGCCGAACACATGCGGATGGCGGCCAATCATTTTTTCCGCGTTTTTTTTCCATACCTCATCCAGAGTGAATTTTTCGGAATACAATCTGGCGATAAAGAGCAGAAGAAAGAAAACATCTCCCATTTCCTCTTTTATGTCCTGAGTGTCAGCGGTCCTGATGGCGGATATAAGCTCAAAGGTTTCTTCAAGGAGGTAATCGCATAGGGATTGCGGGGTTTGCTCCTTGTCCCACGGACAACCATCCGGTCCGAGGAGTTCGTCTATGACCGTGATTAAGTTTTCAAGTTGTTCAGGCAAAACAATCTATCCCTGTATTTTTGTATCGTTTATCCAGTCCTGATCCCAGAAAGAACCGAATTCAGGAACTTTATCCATGAATTGTTCTTTGAGATCAGAGGGCATCATCCGGACTATATTTTTGTTCATCTGGTTTATATACGGAGCCAGTTTGGAATCCTGAATAAAAGCCGTATCTGTGGGCATAAACGTGGTCAAGAGCAAAAGGGTGATGCTGCAGATAAGTGTCGCCTTGATAAATCCAAGTCCTCCTCCGCCAATGCGGTCCAGCCAGCCGAGCATGGCCAGCCTTAAAAGGCTCCTTATGGCCACACTGAGCAAAAGAATGGCAAACATGGTCCCGAAGAAAATCAAAAGATAGCTGGCTATCGCCGCGTAGTTTTCATTTGAGATTAATCTGGCGATAGGCGGTACAAGACTTTGATAATAGGCGTTGGCGAGAAAAAAGCCGAGGATCAAACCAGCAATGGACGATATTTCCTGGACCAGCCCCCGAAATATGCCGCGTAAAAAGAAAAAAGCCAACACAGCTATAAAAAATATATCCAAAGGATTCATAGTCTTGCTCCATCTGGTTTTTATCCAGGTTTGTTTTTATGCGGAAATGGACTGTTCCATATTGTGGACCTGAGCCAAATAGTTATGAACTGGTTAGACGAATAATATGCTGGCCCAAGCCATGATCCGTCTGCCCTCTTCCTTGACAGTATAAAATTCAGGATTTAAGTTCAATAGTTTAAAGGATATTTTGTTAAGGAGGATGGATAATGGCCCAGGATATCAAGTTATTTAAATTGGTCAATGGCGATATGGCATTAGGCAAATGGGACGAAAATAATAATAAAATTAAGGATCCCGCAAACCTGCAGATGATACCCACTCAGCAGGGGGGAGTCCAGATGGCCCTGCTTCCTTTTGGCTATCCGTTTGACAATGAAATTGGCGGGGAAATAGATGGACGGCATATCATGTACGAGTACCAGACAGTTCCGCAGGAACTTGTGGACAAGTATACGGAAGCATCGAGCAATCTTACTATTTCATCGGCCAATGATCTTAAGAACTTGGAAAATATGGCTGGAAGCGGCGGCAATATTTCCGATTTCAGTAAATTTTTAAAGTAGGCCTCATTGGCCCGCTTTACAAAAGTTTGTCGCAGAGGACGCAGAGCTTACGGGCAGGTCTGATGGCTTGCCCGTTTGTTTTTAGTCCGTTTCCATTCGGAAATGGCCCTTTTCCAGTTTAACGGCGTCAATTTTCGTAATTATTCGGTCACGTATTAAGATACGCTCACTCATAATTACTCAATTTCCTTGTTAAACAGGAAAAAATTTCATTTCCGAACCCAAAACCCGATACTTCTAAATCCGGAAATTTTTGAATTTCCGGATAAGAACTAGTTCGCGGAAGCCGGAAAGACGCAAATAGTTGCGAGCTTTCGCGCTTTGTTTAAAATTATAATTGTCATTTGTGCCGGGGTAGAAATGAAAGAGTTACTTCCATATTTGCCGCGCCCCAGTCATTATTTGGGCAATGAAGTGAATTCAATACACAAGGATGGGCTGGAAGTGGATATCCGGGTCGCTCTCGCATTCCCGGATGTCTATGAGATCGGCATGTCCTATGTGGGACAGAGAATTCTTTACCACATATTGAATAAAAAACGGTCCTGCTGGGCGGAGCGCGTTTTTGCCCCGTCTCTGGAAGCCTCCAATGTTCTGCGTGAACATGGAAAGAAATTATGTGCTCTTGAATCGGGCATGGAGTTAAGTTCTTTTGATTTGATTGCTTTCAGCCTGACGCATGAGCTTTGCTATACAAATATCTTATATATGCTCGATTTGGCGGGTGTTCCTTTTGAATCCCGAGATCGGGACGAATCTTTTCCGCTGGTGGCGGCCGGAGGAGGGGCAGTATTCAACGCCGAACCCATAGCCGATTTTTTCGATTTTTTCGTCCTTGGAGATGGAGAAAATGTTTTCCCGGAAATAGTTGAAAAAATGGCCGAGGCAAAGATCAAAGCCAGCCCCAGGAGGAAATTTTTAGAAGAAATCAGCAAGTTTCCAGGTATTTATGTTCCTTGTTTTTTTTCCGCAGCAGGGCCCCGAGGGATTCTTCGCCCTTTATTGCCCGGTTACGACAGAGTGGAAAAGGCGTTGGTGGAGGATCTTGACAAGGTGGATTACCCGCGAAAGCAAGTTGTTCCCTTTGGCAAACCCATACACGACCGATTAAGCGTTGAGGTCGCCCGTGGCTGTACCCGGGGGTGCCGCTTCTGTCATGCCGGGATGACGTACAGGCCGGTGCGTGAACGTAGTCCGGAAAATATTTTGAAAATTATAAGCAACGGCTTGAATGCAACCGGATTCGAGGAAGTTTCCTTTTTATCACTTAGTACCGGTGATTACTCGCTTTTAATGGATATATTCGGCGGAGCCTATGCCCGATGCGCTCGGGAGCAGGTTTCCATGGCCCTGCCTTCCCTGCGTGCTGGATCAGTGAGCAGGGACCTGATGCAGCTCATGGCCAGCATTCGACAGACCGGAGCGACAATCGCCCCCGAGGCCGGAACACAACGCCTGCGGGATGTAATAAACAAGGGGATTTGTGAAAGGGATCTTTTGCAGCATACGCAAGAACTCTTTGAGTTGGGTTGGAATTCGATTAAATTATACTTCATGATAGGTTTGCCCACCGAAGAAGAATCCGATCTAAACGGTATTATTGAACTTTGCCGAAAGGTAAAGGCAACTGCCGGAAACAAAGCCAAAAGAATGCGCATAACCGCTTCAATCTCCCCGTTCGTGCCCAAGACGCACACGCCCTTTCAGTGGGAGAAGCAACTTTCGGCGCAGGAAGTACAAGAGCGTATAGAATATTTGAAGGATCTCTCGCGTTCGTGCAAGTGGCTGAATTTAAAATGGCAGTCTCCGGAGATGAGCACTTTGGAGGGAGTTTTTTCCCGCGGTGGCCGGGAACTTTCGACTGTTTTAAAAACCGCCTTTGACCACAAGCTTTTTTTTGCCAGTTGGAATGATCATTTTGTCTTCCGGGACTGGCAGCGTGTTTTTGAAGAAAATGAAGTGGACATGCACAGCTATCTCCAGGCCAGGGATATGGAAGGCCCACTGCCCTGGGATCATTTGCATTCCGGAGTCTCAAAACGATTTTTGCTGGATGAAAGAAAAAAAGCATACCAGGGAATACTCACTCACGATTGCCGGGAGCAAAAATGCGTCGCATGCGGGGTATGCAATCATAACGGGCGCAAATCCGGCCTGCAGGTTCAGGCCGCAAATAAAGAGATCAGTCCACGTGTGGCGGCCGCGAATAAGGCCGAGACCGAGCAGGCCGGGGCGCAACCCCCTGGAAAAGAAGTTGATCCCGGGCATAAAGCGCTTCATCTCCGTTTGTGGTATTCAAAAATGGGCCTGTGTCGCTGGCTGAGTCAGCTTGAATTGCAAAAAATATTTGACCGCGCAATGCGTCGTTCTGCTTTGCCCATGTCTTTTTCCAGGGGTTTTCATCCGCTACCCCTTTTATCCTTTGGCCGGGCCCTGCCTGTCGGAGTGAACAGTCTGTGTGAGTGGGTCAATGTTTTTTTTCAGCGCGAAATTGAAGACAGTCAGCTTCTTGTTGGACTAAACCGGAATCTGCCCGAGGGCATTAGAGTCAATACCGTGCAAAGGATAAGCATGGGCAAGCATCAGCCACAGGCATCGGCTGAAAAATTCCGCATAACCTTTCCTGCTGGGCGGGAATATTGGCTGCGGACTACTTTGGCTGATTTTAACAGCTGTTCTGATTTTGAAGTGGAAAAAAAAGGGAAAAAAAGGTCAAGAGTTGTTGATTTGAAGCCATTACTAAAAAGATCTAAACTTGCAAACAATGTATTGGATATAGAATTTGATTGGAGCGAAGAATATTTAAGTCCGATATTTGTCCTGAAGAATATTTTTAAGGGATTTGAACTGGACGGAACTGAAATTTTAAAGCTCAAGCAATTTTTTTGAGGATAGGATATAAATGCTGTTTGGCCGAAAAAAGTTTGATTATGGTTATGCCTAGTTCTTATCCAAAAATTAAAAAATTTGGTTCGTTTCAAGAATCTGTGCAAAACATTTCATATTGTTGGGATTTCTTTCTTCGGGATCGAAATCGCTATCGGGATCGGAATCGACTCCATAAGCCGAAGATTCCTCCCGCACAGAATGACATATTCTTTCGATTTCGATAGCGATCCCGATTTCGATTTGGATGGTCCCAACGGTTAGGCAACTCAATGGTTTTTAATAAAAACCTTCAAATTCAGCGAGTTAAGCGTTGCTTGCGGGTTCTTGGCAACAAAATTTTGCACAAATTTGTGTGAGGATCCAAAAAAAATCGGATGGAAACCATGCCTGACAGGATTGATGGTGTAGTAGAGACGGTTGAATATAAATTGCCGGAGGATAGCCGTGGAAAATGATCTGAAGAAATACAGGTTCGGGATAGTCGCATTGATTGGCCCGCCGAACGCCGGAAAGTCGACTTTTTTAAATCAGGTGATCGGGGAAAAGGTCGCGATAGTAACCTCCAAGCCGCAGACCACACGTAATCAGATTACAGGGATTTTAACCGATGACAGCATGCAGATCATTTTCCTGGATACACCTGGAATACATGAACATGGCGGGAGAATGAACGATATGATGGTCCGTTCGGCCTGGAGCGGACTGCATGCGGCGGATTTGGTCTTTTTTATGCTTGATGCCGTCCAGTACGTCAAGAAACCG
Organism: Thermodesulfobacteriota bacterium; assembly: GCA_051748085.1. Lineage (GTDB taxonomy): Bacteria > Desulfobacterota > Desulfovibrionia > Desulfovibrionales > Desulfonatronovibrionaceae > CAYNNQ01. Next base: position 19,535 of record JBNJHA010000002.1, on the reverse strand, counting down.
GGAAGACTCAAGTTTGACCTGAATATGTTTTCGAAACGCATGGTCAGTCTCGCCAGTCCGGTGATTATCGGTTTGAACAAAGTGGATATGCTTGAGGATAAGAAGTCCCTGCTTCCTGTAATGCAGGCGGTTCAAAAAGAAATGGACGCATGTGAGATATTCCCGCTGAGCGCGAGCAAGGGCGAGGGAGTGGCGGAGATAATCGAGCGTTTCCGTTCGGCTTTACCTGCCGGAGAGGCTTTGTACCCGTCCGACCAATTATCCACGTTATCTTTGAAATTTATGGCCTCTGAAATTATCCGTGAAAAACTGTTCTTGAATTTACATCGTGAATTGCCGTATAATCTTGCCGTGAGCCTGGAGACATGGGACGAGGATGATCAATTGGTGCGTATGGAGGCGACAATATTGGTTTCCCGTTCTTCACACAAGCCTATAGTGATCGGCAAAAAAGGCGAAAAGTTGAAACAGGTAGGCAGCCAAGCGCGTAGGGAATTGGAAGATTTGTTGGGGAAAAAGGTCTTTTTGAATTTATGGGTGAAAATAAAACCGAAATGGAATGAGAACCCATCCCTGCTAAGTTCTTTGGGACTTGAAGGTTAATCGAGACTGTTCGATTATAAACCAATGGTCTTTCCCGCTTTCAATTGACTTAAATTTGACAAGACAGATAATAATCGAGGTGAATATGGACTCTTCACAATTGAGAAAGAACAGGGATTTGGTCCTGGAGGACATACAAAAAGCGGCCGTTAAATCGGGCCGGAATATCGATGATATTATACTTGTCGCGGTATCCAAAACGCATCCAGCGAGCATGGTTTCCGAGCTTTTTAAACACGGACAGGCTGTCTTTGGGGAGAATTATGTCCAGGAAGCAACAGCCAAGATTGATGAGTTGCAGGACCTTGAAATTGACTGGCATTTTATAGGCCACCTGCAGTCCAATAAGGCCGCCAAAGTTGTAGGACGCTTTTCTCTCATACAAACTGTGCATTCACTTAAGCTGGCCAACAGGATGAATAAGCTGGCCGGGGAAAAAAATATCCGGCAGCCCGTTCTTGTTCAGATCAATCCCGGTGATGAAGATCAGAAGTCCGGAGTGCGGCCGGATCAGGCCGAAGAACTCTGCTCACAAATTATAGCCCTTGAATCTTTGGATTTGCAAGGGCTCATGCTCCTACCTCCTTTTTTTGACGATGGAGAGAAGAGCCGGCCTTATTTTAAGCGCTTGCGTCTTTTGAAGGAAAGTCTGGAAAAGAGTCTGGACCGCGAATTCAAACATTTGTCCATGGGGATGACTGCGGATTTTAAACAGGCGATAGAAGAAGGGGCCACATTGATTAGGGTCGGTACACGTATTTTTGGCCCCCGCGAGTACTGCCGGTAGTTTCAGGATTTTAAAGTAATTACGGAATGTGTCCGAAAAAGAAGGTTGAGGTGTATGCGATATTGGTGGTTTAATGGCCGTTTGAATTGTTGGCTTGGAGCGCAACCGGAATCTTGCTAGGCGGGTAAAATGGATCTGGCGACAATAATTGGAATATTTCTGGCATTTGGGCTCGTGGTTGCCGCTATCGTGGTCGGCGGTAGCCCCCTTATTTTTGTAAATTTTCCAGCCTTGCTGATTGTGCTTGGGGGAACCATCGGGGCGACACTCATAAATTATCCCCTGGGTCATGTACTGGGCGTTATTGGAGTTATAAAGAATACTTTTTTTACCAAGTCCAAGGACCCGTCTTCGATAATTGAACAATTTATGGATTATGCCAACAGGGCCAGGCGTGAAGGAATTTTGTCGCTTGAACCGCTTTTAAAGGAAGTCGATGACAGTTTCTTGCGCAAAGGGCTGCAATTGACGGTGGACGGTCTTGAGCCGCAAACAATCCAGGAGATTTTGGAAACGGAGATATCCTATCTGGAAGACCGGCACGAGACAGGCGCGGAAATTTTGGGCATTATGGGCACGTTCGCGCCGGCCATGGGTATGATAGGCACGGTTATCGGACTGGTCCAGATGCTTAAGACAATGAATGATCCCAGTACCATTGGGCCAGCCATGGCGGTTGCCCTTTTGACTACCTTTTATGGGGCTCTTTTGGCCAATTTGCTTTTTAATCCCATGTCCGGAAAGTTAAAGGCCAGGAGCAAGGAAGAAGTGCTGACCAGAGAGATGGTCATGGAAGGGATTTTATCCATTTCCAAAGGAGAAAATCCGCGTATAATAGCCGAGAAGCTGAACAGTTATCTGCCGCCCAAGTCCCGGCAGGAACAGGATTAATCATGGGCAGGTCCCGGAGCAAAAAGGGGAAAGAAGAAGGGATGCCTGCCTGGCTGATTACCTTTTCGGACATAATGACCCTGTTGCTTACTTTTTTTGTTCTTTTATTGAGCATGGCTTCCATGGAAGATATTCGCAAGACGCGCCTGGCCTGGACGTCCCTGTCGGGGACCTTCGGTTTGGGGACACAAGGCAAGGATGTCCTTCGTCTGCACGAGTCTAAGGAAACGCAAGAACCTGGTCCCATGAGCGACAGCGATGATCTGCAACCATTGCAGGATCTTATGTGGGATGAAAATTTAAAGGATGTGGATTTACTCAACAATAGATTCATGCAGATATTCAGCATGGGCGGGGATGTGCTCTTCAGGCCCGGTCAAAGCAGGCTGACCGATTCCGGCCGGAAACTTTTAAAGCGAGTGGTTCCGGTGCTTAAAGAAGCGGAATATCCATTTTTGCTTACCGGACATTCTTCAAGCCTGCGCGATGAATTCGGCAAGCTTTTGAACAGGGCCCGGGAAAAAAATCCGGAAGCCCTGTGGCGGTTGTCGCTGAATAGAGTGCTTGCCGTGTATAAGTACTTTCTTGACAGTGATTTGTCTCCGGAACGGATTCGGGTCGAGGCCTTTGGCAATTTCAGGCCGCGTTTCGACAGTTCAACGGTCGAAGGCCGAAAAAAAAATCGCCGCGTGGAAATAGTCATGGATAAGCGCCAGTCTGATTGGCAGCCGCAGTTGTCGAATGCTGCCAGCACCCGCAAAAAAATTGACAAGGATGAATTCATTTACAAGGATTTTGAATTTGATTTTAATCGTACACGGATAACGGAGTAGGCGGAAGTGGCCAGGAACAAAAAGAAAAAGGCGGGTTTGCCCAAGGCGGCATGGCTGGTGACTTTTTCTGATCTGGTCACTTTGCTTTTGACTTTTTTTGTTTTACTCTTGAGCATGTCCAGCATGGATACTTCGGTTATTCAGCAGATTTCTTCTGTCTTTTCCGACAAGATCGCGTTTATGTCCAGAAAATCTTCGGGAAGGATAGAAAATCGGATCGAAGTTGTTAAAGAAATGATTGACAAGCCTTGGGAAGTACTGGAAAAAAAGAAAAGGATCAAGGACCTGTTGTTTCCGGATATGGTTTTGCCGCCGGATATAAACAGAAGTACCCTGGAAGAAAATCTTGATATCCTGGTCCGTCCGGAGGGAGTTGCTCTGGTGCTTTCCGACAATCTTCTGTTTCCTACCGGAGAGACCGAACTGCCGGAACAGGGACAAGAGCTGCTAAAACAGGTTGCTTCCTTGATCCGTATCTGGCCGGCCCCGGTCAATATATCCGGTTATACGGATGATGTTCCATCTTATGGACGAGGAAATATTGAAATTTCCGCACAAAGAGCCATGTCGGTTTTGAATTATTTTCTAAATAACAGACAAATGCAGGGACAGCGATTTTCAGTCTCCGCCTACGGGCCGAATTTCCCCATAGCGGAGAACGATTCCCCGGAAGGCCGGGCGCGCAATAGAAGAGTTGAAGTGCTTTTTAAGAATATGCCACATTCATACATGTAGAATACGGAGAACGATATGGCCGAAAAAGATGGACGCGAGGAACAGGAAGAGCAGGGAAAAAAGAAAAAAGGCAGTAAGCTCAAATGGATTCTATTAGCTGCAGTCATTATTGTCCTCGGAACGGGAGGATTTTTGGGGTACAATTATTTTCTGGCCGATAAAAATGAGGATGGAAATGCCACAAAGACTGAAGGAACAGCGGCTAAAAGCAAAGAGAAAAAAAATCTTGATTCGCAAGTTGTCAGCCTGCCATCCTTTATAGTAAATCTGGCGGATCCTCTGGGACGAAGGTATTTGAAGGTTTCCATTGATGTGGAGGTCGTCAGCGAAGCGGCAGCGCAAAAATTGGAAGATTCCATGCCCAAGGTTAAAGATGCCCTGCTTCTATTATTGTCCAGCAAAAGTTTTTCTGAAGTGAATACTATGGAAGAGAAATTGCAGTTAAAAAGTCAGATAGTGAGCAGGCTGAACCAAATATTGGATGAATCTCTGGTTATAAAGGTATATTTTACTGAATTTGTCGTGCAGTAGACGCCATGAATAAAATTTTGAACCAAGATGAAGTTGATGCCCTGTTGAAAGGGCTCACCGGCGGAGAGGTCGAAACCGAAACTGATGTTCCCGAGGACGATTCCGGGATTATATCTTTTGATCTTTCCAATCAGGATCGGATTATTCGTGGCCGAATGCCGGTTTTGGAGATTATCAACGACCGTTTTTCCCGGCTGGCCACTAATTCCCTGGCCAATACCCTGCGCAAACGCGTTGATTTGAGTACCGTTTCCATAGACATGTCTAAGTTCGGCGATTTTATGCGTTCCCTGCCTGTCCCGACCAGTATAAACATATTTAAGATAGATCCCCTGCGGGGCAATGCCTTGATGATCGTAGACACTAGACTCGTGTTTGCTCTTGTGGAAAATTTTTTCGGTGGGGCTGGGTCGCAGCCCAAAATCGAGGGCCGGGATTTCACGCCGATTGAGCAGACAATAATAACCCGGGTGGTCAAAATTTTGTTGACCAACATGGAAGAGGCTTGGAGGCCTGTTCATGAAGTCGGCATAGAATTGGTGCGCACGGAAATCAATCCCCAGTTCGCGTCAATTGTTCCGCCAAGTGATGTGGTTGTTGTAGTTACATTTGAAGTTGAATTGGAGAATTCCATCGGCTCTCTGGTTGTTTGCCTGCCCTACGCGACTATAGAGCCAATTCGGTCCAAGCTGTATGCCGCCTTTCAGTCCGAAAGATTGGAAGTGGACCATGCCTGGATTTCCCGGTTCAAAGAACGTCTAATGGAAGTTCCGGTGGAGTTGAATGTTGTTTTTGGTCAAACCCAGATAACGGGCCGTCAGCTTTTAAACATGGAAGAAGGCGATATCCTGATGCTGGACTCGGATGAAGACGACCCCCTGGCCGGTTATGTCCAGGGAGTGCCTAAATTTTACGGATATTCGGGTCAGGCTAAGGGAAATAAGGCTTACCAGGTGCTGAAGGACCGGGAAACAAATTATTGAGGTTTTGAATATGGCAGAAGAAAACAAGCCCAAAGAAGAAGATTCTGATCAGGATAAGCTGGCCGAAGAATGGGCAGCTGCCCTGGGTGAGACTGATGATATGGATCAGGATGATGACTCCGGCGATGAGGTTTCGCAGGATGCGGGCGGGAGCGGGACCGACGATTCCGGCCAGGATGATCAGTCTTTGGCTGATGAATGGGCCAAGGCTTTGGCCGACGATGAAGAACAGGCCGCCAAGGATGAAAAAAAGCAGGCAGCCGCCGCTGCGCAGAGCAAGGATGTCGAGTTCAAAGATTTGACGGAGGATGTCAAAGCGCAGAAAGGCAAGGGGCACAAAAGAGAGCTGGATTTTATCCTGGATATTCCCTTGAGTGTGACTGCTCAGCTGGGAGGTACGCAACTTTTGATAAATGAACTGCTGCAATTGGGACAGGGTTCAGTCATTGAATTGAATAAACTGGCCGGGGAGCCGTTGGAAATTCTTGTCAACGGCAAGCTGGTGGCCAGGGGAGAGGCCGTAGTCATTAATGAAAAATTCGGAGTCCGTCTGACCGATATTATAAGCCCGATAGAAAGGATAAAAAAACTTGGATAACGCCACTGAAATGGCATCTTCTTCCCTGAGTATGGGACTTGCCGGAATGAAAACCGCTGCGGCCCTGTTTCTGATCCTGGCGGTTATTTTTCTTGGATTTTTTCTTTTGCGCCGTTATGGACATAAGGCGGGCCTGTCTCTGGGCAAGTCCGGTCCGCTCACACATGTGGCCAATCTCAGCGTGGGGCCCAAAAAAAGTATAGTAGTGGTCCGCTTTTTGAATGAGTACCTTGTACTGGGAGTTAGTGAATCCCAGATAAATTATTTGACCAAGGTACAAGCGGATCATGAAAACGATGAACAATTTGCCCAGATTTTGGCCCGGAAAACCGTCGCTCCTGCCGACCCTGCTGACGATACTTAGTTGTCTTCTACTGCTTCTGCCGGCTGTTGCTTCTGCCGCGGAAGGCCCGACTCTTCCCTCTCTATCATTGTCTTTTGCCGCCGGAGAGCCTGAACCGGAAAAGGTCTCAGTCTATCTGGAAATTCTGTTTTTGCTTACTGTCCTGTCCATAGCTCCGGCTATTGTGCTTACTGCAACTTCTTTTACACGCATTATCGTTGTTTTTTCCTTTATGCGTCAGGCCATGGGCACTAGGCAGATGCCCCCGAATCAGATCCTGGCCGCGCTGGCCATTTTCATGACCGTGGCCATTATGATGCCTGTAGGCAAGCAAATTAATGATACTGCCCTGCAACCGTATCTGAGGGAGGAAATCGGATATAAGGAAGCCCTGCACAATGCGGAAGTCCCTATGCGCAATTTTTTGTTTAAACATACCAGGGAAAAGGATCTTGCAGTATTTTTTTCCATTACCGGTATGGAGAGACCCAAGGATAAATCCGAGGTCCCGACCTCGCTTTTGCTTCCGGCCTATATGATCAGTGAGCTTAAGACCGGGTTTCAGATTGGATTTTTAATATATATTCCCTTTCTGATTCTGGATATGGTCGTTGCCAGCATACTTTTATCCATGGGGATGATGATGCTGCCCCCGGTCATGATTTCCCTGCCGTTTAAGATTCTTTTGTTTGTCCTGGTCGACGGGTGGAATCTTCTCATTCGTTCTCTTGTGGACAGTTTTGTCTGATAGGTTGTGCCTTGAAATTGCAAACCTAATAACCTGAAAAGCCAAGGAGGCAGTTATGACTCCCGAATTTATCGTTGGATTTGCCAGAAACGCCATTGAAACGACATTGATGATAGCCATGCCAATGCTTGGCGTGGGATTGATTGTCGGAGTAACCGTAAGTATATTACAGACCGCGACTCAGATTCAGGAGATGACCCTGACAATGGTGCCCAAGATTGTGTCCATATTTCTTGTTTTGCTCTTTGCTTTCCCATGGATAATGAACAAGATTGTTTCCTACACCGAAAATCTGTTTTTGAATATTCCCAATTATATCGGGTGATGAAATCGGCAAGGAAGAGGGGCTGTGGTTGGGCCGAGCCATCCGTTTTTTTCCGTTCAGCTTTTTTCCGATTTTTTTCGCAGCAATTCGGCACAAATGATGGCTCCGGCTTGGGCGACGTTCAATGACTCGAATTGTCCCGGCATTGGAATGCGAACCAGAAAGTCACATCTTTTTAGTACATTGGGTCGGATCCCTTTTTCCTCACTTCCGAGGACCAAAATCGCCGGGAAAGTTGCGGCGACAGAGAATATATTCGTGTTTTCCGGGTCGGGGTGTGCCCCGTATATCCAAAACCCGCTTTTTTTTAGGTCATCCAGGGTGCGGGCCAGGTTTGTAATCCGGACAACGGGGATACGTTCGATCGCCCCCGCGGAAGATTTGTGCGCCCCTGTCCCCAGATGAGCACTTTTATCCTTGGGGATGATTATCCCCGTACCCCCAAGAGCCAAAAGGGTTCGAGCCATGCTACCCACATTCCCCGGGTCCTGGACATGGTCCAGAGCCAAAATGAGGGGCAGCGGTGAGTTGTCCGTCTTTTGCAGCAAGTCGTCGATGCAGGCCGGTCTGGCCTTTGTAACGCGGGCCGCGATGCCTTGATTGTTTCCCGGGCATTGACGTTCAAGCTCGGAATCGGAAACGTATCGGCAAACGATTCCTGCATCTTGGGCCTTGTCTATGGTTTCCCGGAGGCTTTTACGATTTTTTTGGCAAATCAGCAAAAGATCGATTTTTGTTTGCTTCGCTTCAAGGGCCTCGGTGACCGGTTTTCGTCCGATTATGAAATTGGGCATTTTTTTGTCTGCATGTCTTGATGGACAGTTTTTAAGTTATTTTTTTTGATATCGGATTGCAGGGCATGCGGATTTCATATTATGCTGGATGTCAATAATCGTCCAGAAAACATTATAACCGATTTTCGCTGCAAATTAACATTGCCAAGTGTAGCTGTTTAAGCTAGCCCTTGCTGAACAAGAACAGTCCATAAGGGAGTCTTCAATGCGCTTTTTTTTCATAATGATTTTATCCTGTCTGCTTATGTCCTGCCACGCTGGCATGCGTGAAACATCGGGGCCGGAAGCCGACAAGGCCGGGATCGCCGATGCTGTTTCCTCCCGCGTGAACACGGATGACGAACAGCCCAAAAAGGGCTCCGGGGATTCTGTTTTGAATGAAGAAAAAGCGGCCGCAATTGATTCCGTTCTGCTTGACGACTACAGCAGTGATGTAGAGGAAACGGATAAGAAAACGGATATTGAGCATGAGCTGAACGCTACGGATACCTCTCCGCTTTCGGAAGCCGAGGAGGAAGCCCTGGAATCCGATGTCGGACTCCTTTTCGACCTGGATGTGCACGAAACCAAGGAAATGCTGCAGTATTTCAAGTATTATACCCATAAACACAGAAAGACTTTTGCTCGATGGCTGAAACGATCGGAACCTTATCTGCCTTATATCAAAAAAGTACTCACAGAAGAGGGCTTGCCGCACGAACTGATTTTTTTGCCTTTTGCGGAAAGCGGATTTAATCCCTGGGCCTATTCTCATGCCGGAGCCGCCGGCCTGTGGCAATTTATTCCGGGAACCGGCCGAAGATACGGCTTGACGGTCAATTGGTGGATTGACGAACGCCGGGATCCGTATATGGCCACCCGGGCAGCCGCTAAATATTTAAATAAACTATATGCTGATTTTGGCGACTGGTATCTGGCTCTTGCCGGATATAACGCGGGAGAGGGCCGGGTAGCCTGGGCTCTGCGCAAAAGCGGTTATGACAGTTACTTTGATTTAATAACTTCCAAACACTATTTGCGGCGCGAGACACGATTGTATGTTCCCAAACTGATGGCTATTTTAAAGATCATAAAAAATCTTGAAAGTCTCGGTTTTGAACCTCTTGACTGGAATAACCGGCTTGCGGTGGAAAAGATCCGGGTTGACGGCGGGACAGACCTCCTGGGATTGAGTTCCCGCATGAATATCTCCTGGAAGGAATTCCGGAAACTTAACCCGGCTTTCAGACGGCAGGTCAGTCCTCCGGGCAGAAAAAGTACGGTCTATGTCCCGGAGGAAAAACTGAGGGTGGCCAAGGCCTATGTGCAGGATGCAGCTTCCAGGCCGCACAGCGGCTACAGCCGATACAAAGTGCGCAACGGTGATTCCTGGTGGCGAATTTCAAGGCTTTTTGGTATTCCCATTTCCGTTTTGAAGCAGGTCAACAATCGCCGGAGCGATTTGCTGCGTCCCGGTCAGGTATTGATGGTTCCGAACAGTTCGACCAAAGTGGCCAGTTCCAAGACCAGGATCCGGGCACGGGAACGGGCCAATTATACTGTGCGCAAGGGAGATACCCTGTGGGGACTTGCCCAACGCTACGGTATCGGCTTGCGCACTCTGTACAAGGCCAACGGCATCAGCAACCCCCGCTCCTTAAAGCCCGGACAGAAATTGTATATTCCCGATCTCGGGGCGGCTCAAGCAACTGCATCCGCGGGCCAGGCCGAGGATGTCCATCGCCAGTTGGTGCGTTACAAGGTCAGACACGGAGACAATCTGTGGAATATCGCCCGCCGCTTTGGAGTGCGGACCATTGATCTTCAGAAATGGAACAGCATATCCCGGGGCAAATTGATTCACCCCGGGGACAAGATCAAAATTTACGTTGAGTAATAAGCAGAAGTCTGGACTTTGCGGTTGTATCTGTTCAGCAAATTCTTTGCGAGTTTAAGCTTTCGGCATGCTGCGGTTTATAATTTTTTCTTCAGATAGGTTACGGTAGGTGTGTATTCCAAGGTCTGGCCCGTCCAGAGTCTGAATTGTTCTATTCCCTGACTGACAAACATTTCCAGCCCGGTGACAATGGTTTTGTTTTCACTTGCCGCCTGTTGCAATAGAGGGGTGTACACCGGATTGTAAATGATGTCGTAGACCATCTTGAATTGGTCTAGATTTTCTGCCCATGGCGACATGTCCGAAGTCGGGCCGTGCATGCCCAGCGGAGTGGTGTTGACCAGCAGATCAGCCTTTACTGCATGCCGTTTTTCCCAGGCAACTGTTTCTATGCACATTTCCCGGGCCATGCTTTCCGCTCTTTTTCGAGAACGGTTACAAATAATCGTCCTTATATTCAGGCTCTTCAAGCCGTGGACTATCGCCCGCGAAGCACCCCCGGCGCCAAGAACAAGTGCCGAGTCCAAGGTGTTTTTTGACGCGGCAAGGGGCGCGCAAAAACCGTGTACATCAGTATTGTCGCCGATGATTTTGCCTCTTTGCCGCAAAAGCGTGTTTGCTGCCCCAATCTGCCGGGCAGCGGGGGTTAGTTCATCAAGATAGGGAATGATATCTTCTTTATGCGGAATGGTGACGCTGGCTCCGGCAATATTCAATAACTGAAAGGCGGTCATGAATTCTGATAATTTTTTCGGTTCTACCGGCCAGCTACAGTAAATTTTGTCCGTCAAACCCTTTTCGGAAAATCCCCAATTGTGCAGAGCCGGGCTTAAGGTATGCCCGAGCGGATGACCGACTATGCCATATATCTGGCCAGACATAAATTGCCTTTACAATCCGCCCTTGTCTTGTACATGGTTGAATCCGGCCTGCAATGCCTCCGAATTTTGCGGGATAAGTTTACTGTACCGGGCCGGGATGACGTTTTTCAGGCTGTCCTGAGCGGCTTGAAGTTCAACACATCCGGTAGCCCGCAGAAACCCTCCCAGAGCGACCATATTGGCCATCTTGGTGTTCCCGATTTTATTGGCGATGTCGTTGGCCGGAACCTCATAGGCATTGATGCGTTCCGTGTCGGCCAGTCCGGTATCCACCAGCGAGGAATTGATGATTATCTGACCATCCTTGCTAACCCGGGGCTGAAATTTGTCCAGGGACGGTCTGTTCATGGCAATAAGACTTTCCGGGTTGTGGATAATCGGCGACCCAATTTCTTCATCCGAAATTACAACTGTGCAATTGGCCGTTCCTCCGCGCATTTCCGGGCCATAGACGGGGATATAAGTTACATGCAGTCCCTGATTCATAGCCGCGTATGCCAGGAGATTGCCGATCATCATTACCCCTTGTCCGCCAAAACCGGCAATTATGGTATCCTTATACATGGCTACTTGCCCTCCATGGTGCAGTCCTTGAATTCCCCGAGGGGAAAGCAGGGGATCATTTCGTTGGTAATTCTTTCATTGGCTTGAACCGGGGTCATTTTCCAATTGGTTGGACAGGTGGCCAGAAATTCGACAAAACCAAAGCCCAATTTGTCTTTCTGGCATTGAAATGCTTTGCGCACGGCTCTTTTGGCCCGGTTGTAATTTTTCATATTGTCCAGGGCAACGCGGGCAGCGTAAGCTGTCCCTCCCAAACCCGATATTATTTCGGTCATTTTGAATTGTTCTCCTTCCGTGTCGCAACAGCGGCCACTGGGACAGGTGGTTGTTTTCTGTCCGACCATTGTAGTTGGAGCCATCTGACCACCGGTCATGCCGTAGACTGTGTTGTTCACGAATATAACCGATATTTTTTCTCCCCGGTTGGCGCAGTGCATGATTTCCGCAAGGCCAATAGAAGCCAAATCGCCGTCTCCCTGATAGGTGAATACGAATTTGTCCGGCCGAGCCCTTTTAACTCCGGTTCCCACGGCCGGAGCGCGGCCATGCGGGGCTTCAATGCTGTCAACTTTGATATAGTTATATATGAAAACCGAGCAGCCGATGGAGCCGATGCATATGGTTTCCTCTCCCACTCCCAGTTCTTCCAGGCATTCAGCCACGATCTTGTGGACTATCCCGTGCTGGCAGCCGGGGCAATAATGAGTGGGGATATCGGCCAAAAGTTGTGGTTTTTTATATACTTGCTTTTCCGTCATTTTATTTCTCCAAGACGTCGAGAATTGGTTGTTCGAAATCATTCGGGGTGGGCAGATTCCCCGGCAGATGTCCATAAAAAGCCGAGTCCGCCAGGCCGCAAATAGACAGCCGCACGTCCTCTATCATTTGTCCCAGGTTATGCTCAATTGTCAGGAATTTTTTCCCAGCGCCGGCCAGGGCTTCCAGAGGGGCGGACGGGAACGGATAAACTGTAATCGGGCGAAGCAGGCCAACCTTATGCCCGCTTGCTCTCAGACTTTTTATTGTCGATTTGGCTATGCGTCCGATTGATCCATAGGCAACCACGATCAGTTCCGCGTCATCGGTCAAGAATTCTTCCCAGGCGCATTCCTTTTTCATGGCGATATATTTTTGCTCCAAGCGCTGATTATGTCCGGCAAGTGAACCTTCGGCCAAAAACAGGGATTTCAGTATGCGGGCTTCCCGTCCTTGCGCTCCGTCGAGTCTCCACTTGGCGCCTTCGTCTTTCGGCGCTTCATGCTCCGGCTTCGGGGTTATGGGTTCCTTCATCTGCCCCAGGATCGCGTCTCCCAAGATCATTACCGGATTTCGGTAGGCAAAAGCGAGGTCAAAGGCCTTGATTGTCAGGTCGTATGCTTCCTGCACGGTGCCCGGCGCCAAAACCAGCAGGCGGTAATCACCATGGCCGCCGCCGCGGGTCGCCTGAAAATAGTCTCCCTGGGAGGGGCCGATGTCGCCCAGTCCCGGACCTCCTCGATTCATGTTCACTATCACGCCCGGAAGTTCGCTCCCGGCCATGTAGGAGATGGCCTCCTGCTTCAAAGATATGCCGGGGCTGGAGGAAGAAGTCATGGCCCGTATTCCGCATGCCGTAGCGCCAAGAAGCATGTTGGCCGCGGCTATCTCGCTTTCTGCCTGCACAAACTGGCCTTCGGCTTCCGGAAGGGCCTTGGACATGAATTCCGGGATATCGTTCTGCGGAGTGATAGGATAGCCGAAGTAGCATTTGCATCCGGCCGCCAGCGCACCCCTGGAGATTGCTTCATTGCCTTTTACGAATATTCTGGATTCAGCTGGCATCGGCCGACTCCTTTTCTTTGACGGATTTATAGACTTCAATAGCGGTGTCCGGACAGATCTGGGCGCAAAAAGCGCAGCCCTTGCAACTTTCCATTTGTCCTTCCGGGACTTCAACCACTTTGTATCCCTGTTGATTAAATCTTTCCGCGGGTGCGATTATTTGTACCGGACACACTAGGGTACAAAGCAGGCATCCCTTGCATCTGTCTTCATGTAAGACAATTCTGGACATGCTACCCTCCTGGCAGGGTCGTTTCTTGAGTTTTGGATCGGCTCCACGGATTGTATACAACCGCAGAGGTTCTTATCCCGACAATAGATTGAAAAGTAACAGAAAGAATTATGTAGCAAAAAAAAGAACGGATTGAAAGAGATTTTGAAAGGGCTTTAAAGTCGAGACTGATATCTTTTGTTTGGCTCTGCGCCGAAGGGTCTGGATTTTTTATGCTTTATTCTCCTGATCCTTTTGAGGCGCACCTTTGGCCAGGAGCATTTGCAAGGATTACCCGAAGAAAATCCACACGCAACATCAGGATCATCATTTTATTTTGCCGTGTGAGCTTAAAGAATCAACATTGCGTCTCCATAGGAAAAAAAACGGTAACCTTCTTCGACCGCTTGCTTATAGGCATTCAATATAGTGTCCCTGCCGGTAAGGGCGGCAACCATTATTATCAGGGATGAGCCCGGCAAGTGAAAATTTGTGAGCATATGGTCGGTTAAACGGAATTCAAAGCCCGGGGTGATAAATATGTCGATCCAGCCCCTGAAGGGGGTGAGTGCTCCTGTTTGGGCGTAAGCACCTTCAAGCGTGCGCACCGTGGTAGTTCCGATGCAGATAATTTTTCTGTTTTCTTGCTTGGCCAGGGCAAGTTCCCGAGCGGTTCTTTCGGATATCTCCGCGTATTCACTGTGCATGCCGTGTTCGCGGATGTCCCGGGAACGGACCGGGCTGAATGTACCGTATCCGACATACAGGGAGACTTCGGCCCATCTCCGTCCGGACTTTTCCAATTCTTGTTTTTGCGCAGGAGTAAAGTGCAGGCCGGCTGTTGGAGCAGCAACCGACCCCAGTTTTTCATTATTTGCATAGGTGGTCTGATATCTTTGACGGTCGCTGGAACTGTTCGGCCTCCGGATATACGGCGGAAGAGGCATCTGTCCATATTCAAGGAAAATTTCGGCGAGGTTGCCGGTCCATTCCAGTTGGACCGTGTACCTTCCGAACGGATGCCTTTCCATGACCTCTGCCGCAAGATTTTCTCCCAAGCTGATTTTTGCGCCGGTTTTTAAGGCCCGGGAGGCCTTAAGCAGGCATCTAACTATCCCTTTTTTTATGTTGTTTTCCGTCATGGCTTGTATCAGGGGCAAAGGGGTCAGCAGCAGGAATTCGACCCGGCCTCCGGAATCTTTTCGCCCTTCGAGTCTTGCTGGAAGAACACGGGAATTGTTGGCCACTAGCAGGCAATCGGGCGGCAAAAAATCGATGAGGTTTGCAAATCTGGAATGTTTTATTTTGCCCGTGGATCTGTCCAGGACCAGAAGTCTGGAGGACGAGCGGCTCGGAGCCGGATTCTGGGCGATATTTTCTTCCGGGAGATCAAATTGATAGTTGTTCAAATCAAAATCCGGTGACAGGGTGGAGGATATATCGTTTTTGTTCATTCAGCGGCTCGTATTTGGCTCCGGAGATGTTGTCAAGCCGGATTGCCGGGAGAAAAGCCGTCAGCTTTGAGATTGAGGACAGTGCTGTACGATCAAGTCCTCTTATGCTTATTTCGACTTTTCAAGTGCCGGCTTTGCCTCGGCTTGACCAAAAAGCATTTTCCTGAATACTGCATTTACGGTACTTGTAACGCAAACTTACGCAAAAAAAAACGGTGAACTTTTTAATATTGTGAATAGTAGTTACCAATTTGGATAACAAGGGGAATAAAAATGAGCAATCAAGCAAGAACAACGATTAGAAGGGTCGGAGGGCATCTGCACCGGGTGATTCCGATTATGGACAGCGCAGGCCGGGTCCTGGACTATGCGGTTAAACCGCTTATGGTTGAATTCAGGCCCCGGGACATGATGCAGGTAATTGTCGGGGCCTCCATTTTGGCCGTGCCGGTGGCCTTTACCGAGGAAACATGGAATCTGGGTGAAAAATTGCCTTTGGTAAATGTCCTTGTTTTGAGCTTTTTTTCCGTTCTGTTTATTGCCCTGTTTACGTACTCCAATTTTTACCGCGTGGACTTTAAAGGGCAAGTGAAGAATTATATTCTCCGGGTGGGAGCTACCTATATTTTTTCTTTGCTTGTGGTCGGGGGGCTTATGACCATAATTCAGCAGTGCCCGTGGACGACCGACTTTGTCCTGGCCCTGAAGCGAGTGCTTATAGTCTCTTTTCCGGCTTCCATGAGCGCGGCTGTGAGCGATACCATAAAATAAGATTTTTCAATGCCGGGCATGGCTTATCTAAACTGCTTTTCAGCTTTCAAAAGGAATTGGCGTATAAAATTTACGGATGAACAAAAGCCGTTTATGTTTATGACATATCATGCGGTATCCTGTTCTTAAATGTGCTTGACGCCGAGGCATAAAAAGATCAGAATGTTATGCGTATTAAATTTTTCAAACGGAGGTAAGCGGTATGTGTAAAGATTGCGGGTGCGGGCACAATCCCGATTCAAAGTATGCAAAGTATGTGCATGAACACGAGCATAGTCACGGGGATACGGTGCATTCCCATCCCCACGAACACAATCATGAGCATGACCCGAAGACTGGAGAGGTGATTCCTCACGAGCATAAGCACGAAGATTAACCGTTTTTGATTGTCCTGGAAAAAAAGGGACCCGGATGCGATGGTTTGGCGTATCCGGGTCCCTTTTTTATTTGCCGGTTTGAATGTCCAGAATGCTGTCTATGATTTTTTTGGCCGCTTTTTTGTTCCAGAGCATACCCATATGCGATATGGGCCCGGTTTCGTGGAGTTCCCATTTTTGCGGCGGTGCTTTAAGCGAGCTTCTGGGGAGGACCATGTTGTCAGTCGCGGTATAAAGAGCCATGCCAGGGATGGAGGTGTCCCAGTCTATTCCGGAGCGCAATGTCTCCAGTTCCGGGCTGTCCGGGTGCAGGGATCTGGCAAGCCGGGACAAGCCGAATACAGCCATTTTACTCCCGCGAAAGGGAGTGCCCATGGTTATTATCAGTTGAGTCGGCCAGAAATTGTTTTTAGATCCCAGACCAAGGGACAAAAGGCCGCCCAGGCTGTGCCCGAGGAAAATAATCCCCTGTTCCGGATGCCTTTTAAAGATAGCCTCTATCTTGGGAGTGAGTTCCTCCAGGGCGCCGGGGATATCGTTGGTAAAACTCCTGTATGCGGGGCAATAACAATTTGCAAATCCGGCTCGCCTCAGGCGAAAACGGACCAGCAACCAGGCGCTCGGGTTGTGAAAAAGGCCGTGCAGGCAGATGATTACCGGGCCGTTTTTTCCGGGAGCGGCCGGTTCCCTGACCCATTTGAGCCGGCCCAGGGGATAGGTAAGCGCCAGAAACACAACTCCTAACGTGGAATCAAGCATGCCCAGGAGTAAAAGTCCGAATGATATGCGGTCATTTTTTTGATTGGCGGTTTCATACCAGTACAGGGAGTAGCTGAGGACCGCGAACAAAAAAGAAAAAAAGAGGACAAACCCCAGTAGCCAATACAGCCAGTGCATGAAATTCTGTTATCCGAGTATTGAGGACAATTGCTTTTGGACCAGTTCTATTTGTTTCTGAATTTCTTCGGAATTGGTTTGGGGTACTTTGGCGGCCAGTTTATCCAGTTCTGCCAAGTCGTGATCGATTGATTTGTGGATATAAAACGTCTCCACTTCCCCGTCCGGGTAGATATGGCCGCATCCGCCCACAGTGCCCAGAAACTCCCCGTTTTTTATTATCGGTACCGCGAATTTGACAAAGCCGGCGTCGCACTCGTCCACTACCGGCTCTCCGGCTTCGCGGGCCTGGGAGGTCATGTTCTGGTTGGCCACGGCACAGATATTGGCCACACCCTGGGGGTGTCCCTTGATGATCGGGCACAGCTCGTTCCCCCAGGCCACATACTTGGTGATGCGTGCCCCCTGATCGTTATAGACGCAGGCGTTCATGCCGGAACTTTTATGCAGTTCCTGTTCCAGACTTTCCCATTTTTCAAGCGGAGCCACTTCCAACAATTGCATGCTGCCCTCCTTTATCTCTATTTTTTAGTATTTGCTCACCAAATTTTTTGCTGAGTGATTAACATTTAGCATAGGCCGAGAATATCCTTTAGTCCATACCCGAAACTGAAAATCAAAAAAAGACCCCGGCCGGGGAACCGGCCGGGGTCTTCTAACCTTCTGTATTCTGTATAAAAACCGGGCTAGGCTCCGTATACAGCAACTTCCTGCAGCTCGGGTCCGAGATATTCACGCTCATTTTCGCCGAGAATACCCATGGAGAGACAAATCAAACTCCACAAGTGGATGGTGTAATATCCACCGCTGTAGTACTCGTTCAGGTCAAGGACCTGAGAGTGACAGTTATGGCATGGGGTGATGCAGTAAGTCGCCCCGGTTTCCTTGATCTGATCAAACTTGATCTTGCCGTATTTCCGTCTTTGCTCCTCAAAGCCTGTGGCCTGGAGGAACCCGCCGCCGCCGCCGCAGCAGAAGTTGTTCGACTTGTTCGGATACATGTCCACGAAGTTCTCTTCGCCGACCACGGATTTGACCACGAAACGCAGGTCCTCGGCCACGGGATCTCCCAAACCTTTGCGGACAAGCTGACAGGGGTCCTGGACCGTAAATTTAATGCCCAGTTCCTTGTTCCAGGACGGATCCACCGGCAGCCGGCCTTCCCGGATCCAGCGGGCGTAATGGGTGATAATGCTTTCCAGTCTGAACTTGGGCTCGATCTTGAATTTGCGCAATCCTTCCAGGAGCGCGTAAAATTCGTGTCCTCACTCGGTGTTGAGGAAGACCTCGACTCCCAAATCCTCGGCCGCCTTGACCTTGTTGCGGGTGATTTTTTCCCAACCCTCGGTATCCGAGAGGAACATACAGTAGTTTTCCCCTCCCCAGCCGAGAGTGGCATATGTCCAATCCGCTCCAACCGTGTTCAGGATTTTCCAGAGTGGAACCATTTCCTCGGCTTCGGTCACTGGTTCGCGCGAGTTTTGATTGAGCAGATATTTGGCGCCCTTTTTGTCTATCGGGGCAACAAGATTGTCCATGTTCGGCTGCTCTTCCTTGACCTCATCCAGAACGTCCTCGACAACGAATTTGAAATCCTCGGAGGAAGCCCCCATGGCGCTGTTGCCTTCGGTTTTCAAGGCCATGTCGCATGAACCGAGAATTCCTTTGGGCCTTTCTTCCCGCGGCCAGGTTGCCCTGGCTTCATATACCAATTTGGGGATGTCGATGCTCATCGGGCAGGCGTAAATACAACGTCTGCATTGAGTACAACACCAGACCCAGCCGGTGGAAGTTACCTCTTCGTCCATTCCCAGAGCTGCCATACGCAGAAATTTTCTGGGATCCATGTCTTCTAAGCCGGAGGCTGGGCATCCGGCGGAGCAGGCCCCGCATGTCAAGCAGAGATTCAAATGCCCTTCTTCAGGCAGAAGATCCCTTACTTTGTCCATGAAGGTCGTCTTTGGCTCTGCTCCAAGTTTAATCGCTGCTTCAGCCATAAAACTCCTCCTTAAGGAAGTTGGTGGTTGTATGCCGGTATAAAATGCGGATAGAATCAAGTATTGAACTTGGATAAGGTCCTTGTAAACATATCCATAAAAAAGTTCAATACAATTTCCTTCAAATCATTTCTATTTATAATGCCATTTTTATCCAGGATACGCAACTAAGACTTGAAAAATTTCCAGTATTTTTTGCTGGCTTTTGGCGAATATCTTCGTCCGATGTGTGCTTGCAGGGTAATATCTATATAATTTGCGTATGTACGGGTTTTGACCATTTCCGATTATCCGGATATTGGTATATAAATATACAGCAGTTGTGAGCCCTATATCCGTAAGTAGGAAGCTGGAATTTTTAATTTTTTTTGCATCTGTTCACCAAGCTTTTTGCTTTTCATGCTTTCGGGCTACGGTTTTCTAATGCCCGCTGAAGGTTGATGCCTGCCCCCTCCGGACTCGCTGGCCAAGAGGAGGGCAAAAAGACGTGCGGATAATAGATGTTTGTTTGGAAA
>JBNJHA010000001.1:43071-96628 GCA_051748085.1 Thermodesulfobacteriota bacterium | reverse complement strand
CAGCAAAGGGATTAAGTGGCGGAGGTTATACCTACAGCTACAAGGGGATTTCTTCACTTTGGAGGTGTCCGATAGAAACAATGGAAAGGTTGGACAGTGAGGGACGTCTTCATTTTACAAAAGCAGGAGGTATTCGCTTAAAGAGATACCTCGACGAAACTCCTGGTGTCCCATTGCAAACGCTTTGGACAGATATTTTTCCCGTTAATTCACAGGCTAAAGAAAAAGCAAACTACCCCACCCAAAAAACCCGAAGCCCTCCTCCAACGCATCATCAAAGCCTCCTCCAACGAAGGCGACCTTGTCGCCGACTTTTTCTGCGGGTCCGGCACCACGGCGGCAGTGGCGGAGAAACTGGGGCGGAGATGGATTTGCACCGACCTGGGCAAATTCGCCATCCACACGACCCGCAAGCGCATGATCGGGGTGCAGCGGCAGCTCAAAAATGACGGTACGGACTACCGCGCCTTTGAAATACTCAACCTTGGCAAGTACGAGCGGCAGCACTTTGTGGGCATCAATCCCAACCTGCGCGAGGAGGAACAGGCGCAGCAGTTGGCTGTAAAAGAAGCGGCGTTTCTCGACCTCATCCTCAAGGCCTACCGCGCCGAGAAGGTGGAGCAGTTCGAGCACTTTCACGGCAAGCGCGCCGGACGGCTGGTGGCCATCGGGCCGGTGAATCTGCCGGTTACGCGACTCTTCGTGGAGGAGATCATTCTGGAATGCCGAAAAAAGCACATCACCAGGGTGGACATCCTTGGCTTTGAGTTCGAGATGGGCTTGTTCCCCAACGTGCTGGACGAGGCGCGGAGCAAGGGCATCGACATCGCACCGAAATACATCCCCGCCGAGGTCTTTGACAAGCGGGCGGTGGAGCGGAACCAGGTGGTCTTCCACGATGTGGCCTACATCGAGGTCAAGCCGCATATCACCAAAGGCACGAAGGGAAAGCTTGCTAAGTTGGCGGTGGAGCTGACTGATTTTTCTGTCTTTTATTCGCAGGACAGTATCGCCCAGGCTGAGGAGGCGCTGGGCAAAAAGAAGTCCGGCAGCAAGATTGTGGTCGAGAAGGGGCAGATTGTGAAGATGGTCAAGGACAAGAAGGGCGTGATGCAGCGCGAGCAACTGACGCGGCACTGGACGGACTGGATCGACTACTGGAGTGTGGATTTCGACTTCGAGAGCAAGCGCGAGATCATCCGGGTGAAAGACCTGGAAAGCGGCGAGACCCGCGAGGAGTGGACGGGCGATTTCATCTTTGAAAACGAGTGGCAGAGCTTTCGCACGAAGAAGGATCGTTCGCTGGAATTGAAGAGCGTGGCACACGAGGTCTCACCAGGGCGGCGCAAAATTGCGATCAAGGTGGTGGACATCTTCGGCAACGACACCATGACGATCGTGGGAGTGACGGTATGAATCCGCAGATTACGCAGATGGACGCAGATTCTAAACTGGTCGAATTCGACGGGGTTAGCATTAGGCAGTCTTATCGATTTCAAGGCGATAGAGGAGGTCTTTCATGAGTAAGAAGGGCAAATCAATCACGGTTAAAGAAACATCGATTCGAATCGTTTCAGTTAACGAAGAAGATTACATCTCCCTCACAGACATGCTGCGTGCCAAGGATGGGGATTTTTTTATTTCAGACTGGTTGAGAAACAGGAATACTGTGGAGTTTCTTGGAATTTGGGAAAGCGTGAACAATCCGGATTTTAATTATGGCGAATTCGCCACAATTAAAAGTCAAGCAGGGCTAAACAGCTACAAGATTAGTATTAAGGAGTGGGTCGCGAAGACGAACGCGATTGGGCTCGTCGCCAAGACCGGCAGGTATGGCGGCACCTATGCGCACCGGGATTTGGCGTTCGAGTTCGGCATGTGGATCAGCCCGGAGTTCAAGATTTACCTTATCAAGGAGTTTCAGCGCCTGCAGGAGGCCGAGAAGAAGCAGCTAGGTTGGGATGTAAAACGCAACCTGGCCAAGATCAACTACCGAATTCATACCGATGCGATCCAGGCGCACCTGATACCGCCAGAATTGAGCGGGAAGCAGGTCAACCTGGTTTACGCAAGCGAAGCTGATGTGCTGAACATGGCGCTCTTTGGCCAGACGGCGAGACAGTGGCGGGATGCCAATCCGGGAAATAAAGGCAACATCCGCGATCAGGCCAACGCCTCGCAACTGGTCTGTCTGGCGAATCTGGAGAACCTGAACGCGCTGTTCATCAACGAGGGCCTGGAGCAGCCCGAGCGGCTGAAGAAGCTCAACCGTATCGCCATCGAACAAATGGAGATCCTGACCAGTGACCGGAATATCGAGCGTTTGGAAGGAGGGAGCCGCGAATGAATCCGCAGATTGCGCAGATGGACGCAGATTTTGAAAAGAGGGACGAACAGACCTATGCGATCATTTGCGCTGCCATGGCGGTCCATCGGGTACTGGGACATGGGTTTCTGGAGGCCGTGTACCAGGCGGCGCTTGAGCGGGAATTTATGTTGCAGGAGATTTCTTTTGAACGGGAGGTGCGGTTACCGGTGACTTATCGAGGCGACTGCATCGCGGAGTATCAGGCTGATTTCGTCTGTTATGGAAAGGTGATTGTCGAACTGAAGGCCCTGCAAAAGCTGACCGGCGTGGAAGAGGCGCAAGTCATCAACTACCTCAAAGCCACCGGAATGAAAAGAGGTTTGCTACTCAACTTTGGCGCCCCAAGTCTCCAACACAAAAGACTCGTTTTTAATCTGCGAAAATCTGCGGATAAAAGGAAGAACGCTTAATGGCACTATATCCAGACTTTCCAGACTCCCCGCATACGATCCTCGATCCTGAGTTGCGCTGGTTCCCGGCTGACGAAGCGCTGCGCGAGATGACCATGGACAAACTGATGCCGCCGCTGGTGGCGCAGTTGCGCCGCAAGGTCAAAGAGTTTCGAGACAGCGGTTATGTGGGCGCAAGCGATACGAGCCGGAGTCTGCTCAACTGGTGGTTCAAGGAGCCGCATCTGCTGCCGAAGGCGGACGGCAGCATGTTCGACTTCCGTTATTACTTTGCCCAGCGCGAGGCCATCGAGACCATTGTTTATCTCTGTGACGTGGTGGGCGCGAAGGACAAATACGACCTGATGCGCTTTGATTCCAGCGGCGCGGTGTCGGCAGGGATGTTTGACGAAAACTGGCAACGCTATGTGATCAAGATGGCCACCGGCAGCGGCAAGACCAAGGTGATGAGCCTGGCGTTGGCATGGAGTTTCTATCACAAGCTCTATGAGCCGGACTCGGAGCTGTCGCGTAATTTTCTGGTGATCGCCCCCAATATCATCGTGTTGGATCGGATTTACCACGACTTTCAGGGCCTGCGGATTTTCTTTGAGGACCCGGTGCTGCCGGACAACGGGTATGACGGGCGCACCTGGCGCAACGATTTTCAGCTCACCCTGCATAAGCAGGACGAGGTGAACGTGACCCGGGCCACGGGCAATATTTTTCTGACCAACATCCACCGGGTGTATTCCGGCGACGAGATTATGCCATCGCCCGATGACGAAAATACCATGGACTATTTCCTTGGACCTCGGCCAACGGGGGCAACGACTGACTCCAAGGTGGACCTGGGCATGATCGTGCGGGACATCGACGAGCTGATGATCCTCAACGACGAGGCGCACCATATTCATGACTCCAAGCTGGCCTGGTTCAAGTCGATTGAAGACATCCACAACCGGCTGCTGCAAAAGGGTGGCAGCCTGAGCCTGCAAGTGGATGTGACGGCCACGCCCAAGCACAACAATGGCGCAATTTTTGTGCAGACCGTGGCGGACTATCCACTGGTGGAGGCGATTTCGCAGAATGTGGTCAAGCACCCGGTGCTGCCGGATGCAGCGAGCCGGGCCAAGCTGGCGGAGAAGCAGAGCGCCAAGTTCACCGAGAAATACGCCGACTACCTTGATCTGGGGGTGATCGAATGGCGAAAGGCTTATGAGGAGCATCAGAAGCTGGGCAAGAAAGCGATCCTCTTCGTGATGACGGACGACACCAAGAACTGTGATGACGTGGCCGGGTACCTGGAGAACCGCTACCCCGATTTATCCGGGGCGGTGCTGACCATCCACACCAAGAACAACGGCGAAATCTCCGAGGCGCAATCCGGCAAAAAGAAAGAAGAGCTGGAACTGCTGCGCAAACAATCAAACGAGATTGACTCGAACGACAGCCCCTACAAGGCCATCGTCTCGGTACTGATGCTCAAAGAAGGTTGGGATGTGCGAAACGTCACCACCATCGTCGGATTACGCGCCTATTCGGCCAAGAGCAACATTCTGCCGGAGCAGACGCTGGGGCGGGGCTTGCGCAAGATGTATCCGGGGTTTACCGAGGAATACATGAGCGTGGTAGGGACCGACGCCTTTATGGACTTTGTCGAGTCGATTCAGGCCGAAGGCGTTGAACTGGAACGCAAGGCCATGGGCGAAGGCACCGGTCCGAAAACGCCGCTGATCGTCGAGGTGGACGATGAAAATACCCAAAAGGACATCGACGCCCTGGATATTGAAATCCCGGTGCTGACACCAAGGGTGTATCGGGAATACAAGAATCTGGCGGATCTCGTAACGGGCGGTCTTTCTTTTCAGCCGATTGCTTATCAGGCGTTCAGCGAAGAAGAGCAGCGCGAGATCATTTTCAAGGACATTACCACGGGTGAAGTGACTCATAGCACAATACTGGATAGCGCCGGCGTTGCCGACTACCGGAGCGTGATCGGCTATTTCGCGCAGACAATCATGAAAGAGTTGCGGCTGGTCAGCGGGTATGACGTGCTCTACGGCAAAATAAAGGGGTTTGTTCAGGAAGCCTTGTTCGGCAAGACGGTGGATCTGGAGTCAGCCAATACCTTGCGCAACCTTTCGGAACTGGCGGCAACCAAAACGGTGATCGAGACCTTCAAGAAGGCGATCAATGACCTGACAGTGCGCGATAAAGGGGACGCCGAGATTCGCGACAGCATCAAGCTGCGCAAGACCCGCCCATTTGTGGTGAAAGACCAGGGCTACATGATCCCCAAAAAATCGGTATTCAACCGGGTGATTGGCGACAGCCGGTTCGAGCTGGAGTTTGCATCTTTCCTTGAACAATGTTCGGACGTGGCCGCCTATGCCAAGAACTATCTCGCGGTGCATTTCAAGCTGGACTATGTCAACGCAGACGGCGACATCTCGAATTACTACCCGGACTTTTTTGTCCGCCTGCAAGATGAGCGCGTTGTGATTGTGGAAACCAAGGGGCAGGAAGATTTGGACGTACCGTATAAGATGGCACGCTTGCGTCAATGGTGCGAGGACGTAAACAAGGCGCAGTCGCAAGTAGATTATGACTTCGTTTTTGTAGATGATGTCGGTTTCGAGAAATATGGCCCCAAGATTTTCGCCGAGGTTTTGAGCGTATTCAAAGATTATAAAGAGGAATGTAAAAGTCCAGTGCCATAGTCTGTACTAGCCCATAAGCGACTCTCAAAGCGCTCCTTCAATTACAGCGCGCATTGAGTTCAGGTCCAGGAAGGAGGGCTCTCCGTTCAATTCACGGACGCCCTCGTTTGTGAATACCCGCAGGATGTTCGGGGTGAAGTCGGCTTTTACTCCCGCGCATCCGCTTAGGAAAAACAGGGCAAAAACAAGGATTATTAGACTGAAGCGTTTCATGGCTGCTACTCCGTTATTATTTGCAAATGTCCTCGTGCCAGTAGCGGTAGAACTCTTCCAGTTCTTTAATCCGGGCGGATTTATCGGGGATTTGCACCAAGTTCAGGGCCAGATAAATCCGCCAGCCCGCGTCCGGGGGTTCATGAGCCAGGGTGTTGGTCATGGATATGAGGTTGGCTGAATTGAACTTAGCGAATTGCGGCCACAGGCGGGCGAACTCCCTTTCCTCCTTCTCAATCAGGTCCTGGCAGGAATATGAATACAGCATGTGCTCGTTCCTGCTCATTACCGGCTGATCCGGCTCCGGGCATTCTTGAATGCATTCGAGATAGTCTTCATAGGTAAACGCCCCGGGCACACCGCGGACCGCGCTGAAGTCCGCCGTTTTCTCGAAATCGTCGGGAAACCGGAAAAGCGGATAGTCGGCCATTTCGTGCTCGCACCACGCGGCAGTATCCCCGATGTGAAGGGCGCTTAAAAAATTTTCCCGATCCGGGCTTTGGGCCAGGATTTGCTGTTCCGGGGTAAGCTCGGGGATGTTTTCGGGCAGGTAGTCCGCCAGCCAGGACAGGTACTCATCATCGGAGATATTGAGCCGGGGTGTTCCATCTTCCGTCCGGGGGAAGGCGTTCATGCGGTAGTCCCTGTGCAGGACAACCCCCAATAAAGTAAGCATTTCCGGCCAGGGGATCTCCACCCCGGCGGCCATGGTGCGTCTGGGTATCATTCCGGCGAATCCGTTTTGCATTTTGTTTTCCTTTAGCAGATTTTTGCCTTGAACGGTTATTCAATTTCCTCGGCTTCAAACGCGGTTTCGTCCTGCATGTTCAGCCAGGCCGCTTCCAGGCTGTCCCTGATTTTTTAAGAAGCATTGGATTCGAATTCATGGTCATTCCCGCCATTCCCGGACTTGATCTGGGTTTTGCCTCTTTTGTAAAATCAGCAGGCGCTTGGGGTCCGCGGATTCATTTTCCGGCAGGGGATTTTGCCTTTTGGACTTTCCGGTTTCGAAAACGCTCTTCAGGCCGTTTAAGACTCTGGAGCCGGGAAGCGGCTTGTCATCCGAAAAATACTCGAACCAGGGCAAGCCGTGTTCGGAATAGTCCCTGGCGGTAGGAGGATTTTCCGGGGGCAGCTTACCGGTTATGGTCTTCCATTGCCCGGAGTTGGCCAGATGCACGAAGCAGCGGCTGGAAACTTCCCGTTCCCATTCGGAGAGCTCAAATTCGTCGGCATATATCTCCTGGCGCATGAGTCCCCCGGGAGCAAGGCCCATGTCCGGGCTTTTACGGCAATACATAATCTCCGCCTCGTCCACGGAATATGATATTCCGGCCAGGTCCACCTTTGGCCAGCGTTCTTCAAAGGCTTCCCTTTTCATGGGATAGACCTGTATCTGCAGCCCCCCGAATTCTTCCCGCCCGGTAATCTGTCCTTCGGCGGTGTAGCCCTCGCCCAGGGGCATGGCCACGAATTGCCGTATCGAATTCTTGGTTACATGGTAGCCGTCCAGCCAGGGCTGTTTCGGGACAACCAGGTAGTTTTGCGGCCCGCGCCCCAAGCCCTCGGACCATTTTCCGCCGGTGACCGCATTTATTTTGCCCGTGGCGATCTTTATGGCAAACGGGTACTCGGTATCGTGTTCTTCAATGAAATCGGAATCGAAATTTATCCACATGGCCTCGGATTGATGCATGGGGAGCATGACCCCGCCGTGTTTGAGCCATTCGTCGGGAACCGTTTTTTCGTGGTCGTCCACATGTTCCAAGGGGAAATTGCCTAGTCCCGGAGGCAGGGGATAGGTATTTCCGTCGTCCGGGATGCGCAGAGTCTTTTGGAATGTGATGCACAGCCTGGCTTTGGGATGGATTTCCGGGAAAGTGAAAATCAGCTTTCTTTTCTTGAGTTCGATCATGTGCCCTCCTTAATTCTTACCAGTCTCCGTCCCGGACTTCCCGCACGAGACGCAGGACCGCGTTGTCCGGCATTTCCTTCATCTGCCTTATAAGGTCCGCGAAAAGTTCCGGTCTCTTGCGGATTATGTCCAGGACATCCGAGGATACCTTGCCGCTAAGGGCCAGCATGAGATCCGGGTTCTCCCCGAGTTCATCGCTCAAGGCCCTGATTTTATCTTCGGAAAGCGGGGCCGGGAAGCCGCGCTCCACCTTGCTCAAGTACGAGGGTTCAATGCCTATCCTTTCAGCCACCTGGCGCAGGGAATAGGATCTGTTTTTTTGCCTAAGGGCTTCACGTTTTTCCCGGACATATGAACCGAATGCGTTTCTCATGTGAGTATCGTGTACTACCTGGTACACATTGTCAAGTATAAACAAAAAATTTGTTGAAGCATGAATGCATTGACTGCAATGCATGCAATGTATTAAGCTTTATTCAAAATCAAGTTTCAAAAAAGGAGATCTTATGCCGACTTTAACCATTCGCAACATTGAGCAGTCCTTAAAGGAAAGCCTGCGCATAAGTGCTGCCGAGCATGGTTGTTCCATGGAGGAGGAGGTCCGGCGGATTCTTCGCAAGGCCATGTTGTCCGGGAAATGTTCTTCCGGAATAGGGACGCGGATATCTAGGCGTTTTGCCGAAACAGGCGGGGTGGATCTTCCGGAAAGCCCCCGGTCCGACCCCCGCGGCCTGCCCGGCCAAGGCGGAGATGATCGGGTATGATTCTTTTGGACACCAATGTGGTTTCCGAACTCATGCGTCCCGCTCCCAATGTCGGCGTGATAAGCTTTTTGGATTCCTACCCTGTATCGGATGTGTGGATATCCGCCATCACCGTGGCTGAAATATACATGGGTATTGCCCTGCTTCCAGAGGGTAAGCGCAAGGCCATCTTGTATGCAGCTGCGGAGCAGATGTTTATCCAGGATTTTAGCGGAAGATGCCTGCCTTTTGATTGCCAGGCCGGGCTGGAATATGCCCGAATAATAAAGGCGCGCAGGGAAGCCGGGCGGCCGGTGAGTGTGGAGGACGCTCAGATAGCGGCTGTGTCCGCAGTCGGGGGGCTTGTCCTGGTCACCCGCAATACGAGGGATTTTTTCGGCATAGCGGGCTTGGCTCTCATAAATCCGTTCAGGGAGAATGGCGGCAACTAATAAGAGCTGATTGTTTTTTATTCCTCCCGGAATCTCTGCGGATCCACGCCTGTGCGGCGCAGGATTTTCTGCAGGGCCACCCGGCTCAACCCGCCGAGTTTGGCTGCCTGAGAGATATTGCCCCCGGTTTTTTGCATGAGCTGCTCCACGTACTCCGAACTGAACCTGTGCAGGACACGCTCCTTGGCCTGGCTATACGGTTCCAGTTCTTCAACATTTACGTGTTTTACACCGTTTTCCACTTTTCGGTCGTTTGTTTCCGTCTGGACGATGTCCCGCCGGATAACCTCGTCCCCGCTGGAAAAGACAAGCGCCCGACGGACCACGTTTTGCAGTTCCCGGACATTGCCCGGCCATGCCCTGTGCTTGAGGAGTTCAATAGCCCCGGGGGTGAACGGTTTGGGCGGTATGTCCATTTCCGCGCAGGTCTGCTGAATGAAAAAATCCACCATAAGGGGGATGTCCTCTTTTATCTCTTCCAGGGCGGGTGTTTTAATGGTGACTACGTTCAGGCGGAAGAAAAGATCCTCGCGAAAGGTCTTGTCCTGTAGTTTCTGTTCCAGATCCTGGTTGGTGGTGGACAGGATGCGTACATCCACGGGGATGTTCTTGTTGCTGCCCAGCGGTCGGATCTCCTGCTCCTGCAGGACCCGGAGCAATTTTGTCTGCACCGGAATGGGAATGTCCGCTATCTCGTCCAAAAGGATGCTGGAGCCGTGGGCTTCCTGAAAGAGACCATTTCTGTCCTGCAGCGCTCCGGTAAACGCTCCCTTCCGGTATCCGAACAATTCGCTTTCCAAAAGATGTTCGGGAAGGGCCGGGCAGTTCACGGTAATCAGCTCCCGGTCCTTTCTGGGACTCAGATTGTGGATGGATCGGGCCACCAGCTCCTTTCCGGTGCCGCTTTCCCCCCGGATGAGAACGGAATAGTCAGTAGGGGCTATGGAGCTTATCAGGGCGAAAAGCTCCTGCATGGGTCTGGTTTTCCCAATGAGATCGGCCAGTCCGGAATGCCGCGGGGTGAGCCCGCTTTTTCGGGTCCGGGACAGGCGGCTTTTTTTCAGGCTGGTGTGCAAAAGCTCGATCAGATCCTGCATTTCAAAGGGCTTGCTTATGAAGTCAAAGGCCCCCTGTTTTATGGACTGCACCGCCAGATCGATGTTCCCAAAGGCGGTCATCATGATCACCTGGATGTCCGGATGGATTTTTTTTATCCGGGGCAAAAGCTCCAGGCCGTCCACTTCCGGCATGCGGATATCCAAAAGGACCAGGTCGTAATGCTTTTCCAGGAGCATGCGCAGGGCCAGGTCGGAGCGGGAGCAGATGTCTACCTCCACGTCCTCCAGTTCATAAGAGAGGACGCGTTGCAGCCCCTTTATCATGTAGTATTCGTCATCTATGATGAGCAGTTTTTGTTCAGCCATGTCCGTGTCTTTTCCCGGATGTTGGATGTGTGCTTTGTCCATTTCTCAGCGGAAGCATTCGCAATAAGCCAAGTCCTTTCCCAGTTTTGCTATTCCCCGTCCCGGGGCAGGATTACTTCGAACCTGGTCCATTTCCCTTTTTCGCTTTCCACGTTGATCTCGCCGCCATGTTCCTGGATTATGCCGTAGCTGACGGACAGTCCGAGCCCGGTACCTTCCCCGGTGCGCTTGGTACTGTAGAAGGGGTCGAAGATTTTGTAGCGAATCGAGGAGTCCACTCCCGGCCCGTTGTCCCAGACCGTGATGCTTACTTTCTTTTTGTCCGGGAAGTGACACGAATTGATCGCGATGGTCCCTTTTTCCCGGACCGCCTGCATGGCGTTTAGGATCAGGTTAACCATCACTTGGCGGATTTTGTCCCGGTTTACGGTTATCTCGGGCATATCCGGCTCCAGATTCACCTTGAGCTGAATATCTTTTTTCCCCAGTTGGTGCTGGAACATATGAGCCACATCCCGGATAATCCGGTTCATGCAGGCAGGCGCTTTGGTGCTTTCCTGCTTTTTGGAGAACTGCAAAAGATCGGTGACAATATTTTTGCAGTTAATGGTCTGCTGCTCAATGACC
This sequence comes from Thermodesulfobacteriota bacterium, assembly GCA_051748085.1. Classification (GTDB taxonomy): domain Bacteria; phylum Desulfobacterota; class Desulfovibrionia; order Desulfovibrionales; family Desulfonatronovibrionaceae; genus CAYNNQ01. The sequence continues at coordinate 85,774 of JBNJHA010000001.1, read as the reverse complement.
TCCAGATCATCCAGTCCCTGGGGCAGCTCGGTAAGCTGCCTTTTGAGCAGGTCCACATAACAGAGGATAATGCCCAGAGGGTTGTTTATTTCATGGGCCATCCCCGAGGAAAGCTGTCCTAGGGCCACCAGTTTTTCCGCCTGCTGGATTTTCTGGTCCACTTTTTTCTTTTCCGTTATCTCCCGGGCGTATCTGATTATATTCTGCACCTGACCGTCGTTTCCCCAGACAGGATAGAAATGTATAAGGAAAATCTCTCCGGCCGGAGTCTCGATTTCGTCCGTGGCCGGGGTTCCCAGTCTGAGCACCTTGTCCAGGCTGCATCCCTGACAGATATCATCCAGCCCGGCATGGACCTCAAAGCAGGGCTTGTTTTCGATATCGGCGAATTCCACGTTGAAGCGTTTAAGATAGGCGCGGTTGACCATCCTGATTTGCAGGTCGCGATCCAGAAGCACGAGCTGGTCCGTGATCCCGTCGAAAACCGTCTGCAGGAGTTCCTTGTTCTGGACCAGCTCCTGTAGTCCGCGCAGGCTTTCCACGGCGATCCCCACCTGCTGGCCGATGCACAGTAAAAGGTCTTTTTGCTCCCGGGTCATTGTATCCACATCCTGACTGACAAAGCTCATAACCCCGAGTATCCGGCCGCGGCAGGTCATGGGCACGTTAAGGCAAGAAGTGGATGCATCCGGCGGGGCGGTGCTCAGTTCCCCGGAAAGCGCCCGGCAGATGGAATCATATATTTGCAGCCACTTTTGCGCATCTTTTTCAGAGGGCTTGTTTTGGACATCAATCCGCGCGGGCAATTCGGAAGCGTTTTTCTGATATTGCAACTCGAGTATTTCCCCGCTCTCGTCCAAAAAATAAATCCCCGCTCCCCGGGCGGAAATAAGCCCCAGGATCTGATTAAGGACGGAGTCCCAGACGTCCTGCAGCCCGCAGGCCTGGGTGGTTAGCTCGGATATCCGGTTCAGGGTGGTAAGCTCCTGATTGCGGCTGATCACCTTTTGTTTGAGCTGATTTTCTGATTGCTGCAGGGCATCTGTCCTGCGGGCCACTTTTTGCTCCAGGTTCTGGGCGTAATCCTTAAGTTCCTGTTTGGTCTGGCGCAGGTATCCGGACATGGTTACCGCCGCTTCCGTCAACTCCTGAAGTTCGTCCCGGGGTGTCTGCGGATCCGGCTCGGGCAGAAAATCCTGAAGGCTCTTATCCTCCACTTCGCCCCGGAAAGTTTCCAGTACTCCGTGCAGATTATTGGTCACCACCCGATTGAAGATAAAGGTCAGGGCCAGGTAGAAAAGCAGGGCGCCCGCAAACAGAGCCAGAAACACCGTAGCCGCCTGATCCCTGATTGCAGCCAAGGCGTTTTGCACCGGGATACCCACGGCCATGACCCCGGCCAGTTCTCCGGCCTGATGACCGAACCCGTTTTCCGCGCCGTAGCGGTCCAGGAGATCCTGCGGGGCGTCAGCCGGATCACCGTGGCAGGTCATGCACGATTCTTTGAAATACACCGGCTTGAAACGCATGAATTGTTTCTGTCCCTGTACCTCCAAAACCCCCTGCCAATTGTCCAGGTCCCGGTTGTTGCGGAAACGCTGGATCATGGAAAGTTCCAGGGAATTGGCCTCGGACTCCGGATTGCGGGCGTTAACCGCGACCCGCCTGTATTCATACTGGGGAAGGACCCGGTTGAAATGCTCCATTATCGCCCGGCTGACATAAGAGGTGGACATCGCCTGCAGCAAAAAGAACTCGGAGCCGAACTCTTCATACATGGTCGGCCGCAGCTCCTCGCGCACATACTGCCGGCTGGCTTCCACGGCGGCCATGACCAGCTGGGTCTCGGCGTAGGCCTGCTCCTTGAGTTGGGCTTTCTCGTTTTTGTAGATGAGCAGCACACTCACCAGGCAGAAGAAAAGCAGGGCCAGAGCTGTCCCGATCAGAAACTGGCTGCGGAAACCAAGGGATTTCTGAAAAAAGGATTTTTCTGCTGAAGTCTTTTGAGGATCCCTCTGTTCAGTCTTTTTCATCCTTTCTCCTGTCTAAATAAGCATACGTTATATCGGAGGGGCTCATTTTATACACCCGGTTGATTGGGGTGCAAAGTCCGGTTTGCGAAACCGTGCCTGTCCCGCATCCAGAACGCGTCCGGAAAATAAGCCGGATTTATGGCGCCAAGCCTGGCTGCAGGGTGCTTCTGCTTGTATGCAATCCAAGGTTGTCACGTCAATGCCAACCTTGGTTAGCACTCGATTCTTTTTTTGAACCCTGAAAAGCAGTCAACAAATTTTAGTATAAGTTATAACCTTATGATTTAACTGCTTTTTCTTTATTAACTGCTGTTTGATTGTAACCAGGCCGCCTGTAAGCGTGCCAATGCGGACAAATTAAAGCCATTATTCTCAATGTCCTTCTATTACAGATAGTTGAAAGCTAAATTTGAACTCGCTTCCGCGGGGCGGGAATTTAATTTTTAATTGGTTTGCTTCTTGCTTGTGACAAAAAAAACAAATTTGCTCGTTTTCAGCCGGAGGAATGATTGGCGTTAAGCAGGGGTATATTTTTTGTCGTCTAAAAAATAAGTAATTATAATTTGAAAGGAGGTAGTTTAATGGCAAATGATGAAGTGCCGAATGCGGTCAAAGAGGAGCGCATAAGCATGAAAAAGCAACTTTACACATGCGAGGACTATTGGGCCATATGGCTTGCCGGTCTATTTTTTATCGTGGCTGTTTTTTGTGTGTATGCTTGGAAGCCGCCCGTGGAAGACCTGCCGGAATACCGGGCGGCCATGGAAAAGGAAATGGACAAGGCCGGATTCCGGACCATCGCCTATACCGAAGCCGAGGACAAGCTGAAAAGTGTACAGGCCAAAAAAGAAGGTATGACCGCGGTTATTTATAATCTGACCAACCGGCCCAAAAGTTGGACCACTAATCCGCTTAACTCCGTTTATTTGAGTGAAGAAGCGGCAGCAGCCAGGCGGGCGGCAGCCGCCGACGATTATGAGAAGGCCAAGGAGAGCGAAGCTCAGGCCAAAGCTGAGGCGGAAAAGGCCGAGGCTGTTGCCGCGAAGGCCAATTACGAAAACAAGGAACTGAATCAACAGGCGAAGGCAGCCATCAATGACTGGCGGCAGGCCAAATCCTCCCTGTCCAAGGCGAAAAGCGCGGCGTCGGTTGAGTCCTACAATCTTATTCCCAGCTTGATTGTCCTGGGGGTAATAATAATGTTGTTTTTTGCCATTGGGGCCCGATTTATCGGGATCAAAATGAGCGATTTCTTTAAGGGATTTCCGTTGATATTCCTATTTGCCGCACTGGCCTATCTGATCAGCAATCAGACTACGCTCAAGGCCCTGGGGCTTTCCTACGTACTTTTTGCGCTGGCTATTGGTTTGATTATTTCCAACACAGTCGGAGTTCCCAAATGTATGAAATCAGCCGGTCAGACAGAGTTCTTTATCAAGACCGGCCTGGTTCTTCTCGGAGCGCGCATCCTGATCGGTCAGGTGGCTATGATCGGAATTCCGGGTATTTTTGTTACCTGGGTGGTTACGCCCATTGTTTTGATCAGCACCTACTGGTTCGGTCAGAATATAATCAAAATGCCGTCCAAAGAGTTGAACATCACTGTCTCCTCGGATATGTGCGTGTCCGGTGTTTCCGCGGCCATAGCCAGCGCCTCGGCCAGCGGGGCCAAAAAAGAGGAACTGACCCTGTCCATCGGCATGTCTATGATCTTCGTGGCCGTGATGATCTTCCTGCTTCCGACCATCGCCAATATGACCGGCATGCATCCGGTATGGGCCGGGGCCTGGATGGGCGGTACCGTGGACAACACCGGATCAGTTGTTGCCGCCGGAGAGCTTATCGGTATGGAGGCCATGTACGTGGCCGCAACCATCAAGATGATCCAGAACGTAATGATAGGCGTGATCGCCTTTGGCGTGGCTGCCTACTGGTGCCTGCGGGTGGAGCCGCAGCGGGCCTGCCAGCCGGGGACCACCCCGATGAAGTTTACAGCCGGTGGCGCTCTGTTTGAGATCTGGTACCGTTTTCCCAAGTTTATTCTGGGTTTTATCGGCGCCTCGATTATTTTTTCCATAATGCAGGCCGGAGTAAATATGGACTGGGGGCAGGCCATGGTCAACGACGGTGTTCTGGCTCTGGCCAATCGCTTCCGGGGATGGTTCTTCTGCCTGGCATTTGTCAGCATCGGCCTGAGCATCAACTACCGGGAACTCAAGGAGCCCTTGCGGGGCGGTAAGCCGTTGATCCTGTACGTATGCGGTCAGAGCTTTAATCTGCTCTTGACTCTTTTTGTCGCCTGGCTCATGTTCATGGTTATCTTCCGGGATATTACCGAGAGTTTGATGGCTGGCGCCTAAACCGAGCAAGGACAATAAAATCGTGAATGCAGAAAAGTATAAGCAGGATGCCGGGGACGGGAGCCAGTCCCCGGTGTCTTTGATCAGGCGGTGGACCAGACTCTTTATTGCAGTCCTGGTCCTGTCAGCATTGGTACATTTCGCGCCTGCAGTGGAGCGCCTGCCCGGAGTGGGCAAACAGGTGACCGCTTTGCGGGAGAGTGGAATCGATGTCGGGGCCTGGTATTATGACGATGTGGAACAGTACTTTGAGGCCGAGGAGTTCATGCTGCGCAAAAGGGCGGATAATCCCCGGCTGTTCAAGGTCAGTTCCAGTCTGGACCGCGAGTAGGTCCCATCGACCTGACCTTCTCATAACGGCCTAACCTGAGGCCCCTGTCTTGCTTGCGATACCGGCCTCCCCCTCGGCGGTAACGTTTGTCCGGAGCTGCCTGTTTTTGATGTGCCTCTCCCCCAGGATAAAACCGGACGTGCCTCGCAAGCAAGACAGGGGCCTCATTTTATTATTGACTCCGTCCGCTTTTTCCCGATGCACAGCTTTGAATCGGAAAATTTCTTATTTCCCCACGGATTTATCTTTGGAGTAAAAGAAGCGGATCTCTTCTTCACGCAGATCTATGCAGGTTTTTTGCATCCTGTGGATAATCATTTTGCCCTGTTCACTGGAGTGGATGTTCTCGGCCAGGTATCGGTTCAGGTCTTTTTCCGCAGCATTCAGACTGTGGACAAATTCCCTGTATTGTCCGGCCCGGGGATAGGCCTGTTTGAGCAACCCGGCGTAATCTCCGCCTTCCGCATTCAGGAGTCTGCGGTAATGGCTTTTGAAGATGTTTATCACCTTTAACTGTCTGGATAAAAGAGAGGTGTCAAAGTTCCCGATGTCTTCCAGATCGGGGAAATAGGCGCTTTCCGGGAGATCTTTGTCTTTTGCTCCGCAGCGGACTTCCTCCAGGGCCGTGTCCAGGGCCTTTTGCCGGGGATCCAAAATCCCCTGGGCAAAAGAACGCACACCGGCCTTGTATTTTTTTATCCTGTAGGCATGGTGGACGAACAGAATAGGGATGAGGATCATCCACACCGTGGCCTCGGGCTTGTCTATGACTTCCCGGCCCAGGCGGTAGGCAAAGAGCTCTTCGTAACCCTGTATAATCTCGTATTTATCTTTTAAATCCACTGTCTTGTTCCTTATTTATCCTTCTATCTTGGACTTGGCGCACCGCCGGCACATGGACAGATCCAGGTGTTTTCTGAAGCGCTTGTACTTCGGCTTGTGCCAGATATCTTTCAAGCCTTGCTCGTGCAGGGAACCGAAATTTACGTTTCTAAGGGCATATCTTTGGCCCTCAAACCAGTAATGGGCCGGTCCGGAAACCGGGATCTGGGTCATGACGCAGGGGGAGACCAGACCCTGTTCGTTTACATACAAAGCCTTTTGCACGTTTTCCGAGCAGTTTCCCCGGGAAAGAAAAGGGTTATACACATGGGTAAAAACCTTGCCGTTCAGTTCCGGGGCGGAGAACATCTGGTCGAAGTTGGTCTTCAGTTCGCGGTAACCCTCGGGGCTGTCCGCGAGAAGAGCCTGCTTTTCCCAGTGCTGGCTTAAGGGAAGCGTCAAGCTGGAGACCACTACATGATCGACCCCGGAGTTCATGAACAGACCGGGCAGTTTTTCCATGTCCCGCAAATGGGAGCGCAAAAGCATGTGCGCCAGATGTATTTTCGGAGTCTCGCTTTTTTGCCGGGCTTTTATTTCTTGAATCTTTTCTATGGCCTGAAATACCCGGGAAAAGCTGGTCCCCATACGCACCTTGTCGCTGCGTTCGTCCGGACCAGCCAGAGACAGGGCCAGGATGTCCAGTCCCTGATCCACAACCTTTTTCAAGGTTTCTTCATCCAGGTTATTGGCGTTGCTGGTGCACCCGGCCATAAATCCCCCGGCCTTGACCCGATCCAGCAGTTCCCAGAAATCAGGGTGCAGAAACGGTTCTCCCCATCCCTGGAGGTAGACCAGATTTGTGTTTTTCAGGTTGCCAATGAAACGGGAGAAGAGCTTGGGGTCGATATGCGCGGATTTCCAGCTGGAACGGAACCGGGTGTGGGGACAATAGGCGCAGCTGGCGTCACAATGCGTGCTTATACCCACCTGGACCCAGTCCAGATCCGGGTAAAAACTTGGTAAAAAATCAGTTAGCTTCATAAATCACACAGGTCTTTGTTGGCATTGTTCGATCATAACGTCCATATTTTTTTGGGAATCATTTTATCGGTTCAGCGAAGTTGACTGGGGATTTTATCTGCCTGATCCTTTTGATGCCGCACTTGCGGTTCTGTATTTTCTAAACCCCGCCAAAGGGGGATTCTCCTCGGCCTCGCTGATGCCAAAGAAAGGCAGCTTTTGTTATCGGTAATGCCAATTGGTTTGAGAACCTGTTTTTGTGTTCCGTCCCGTAGTCTGTTTTCCCCCCTTTTGGCGGGGGCAGGAAAATATGCGAACCTTTCGTCAGGAATATCAGAAAGGATCACTCGAATAAAGTCCACACCCAACGTCGAGGAGCCCTTAAATGCATACAAAAATCCGGTTAATTTTTCAATGTAGTGATTATCCAGTTTCCATCCGGAAATGGCCCTTTTCCAATTTAACGGTGTCAAGTTTCGTAATTATCGGATCACGTATTAAGATACACTCGCTAATAATTACTCAGTTTCCTTGTTAAACAGGAAAAAATTTCAGGTTCGTCACAAGAATCTGTGCAAAACATTTTAGATTTTTGCTGAATCAAAATCCTGGATTACCCGGTCCGTCATCCCTGTTCCGGATCGGCGTCCGGGATGACGGATCAGGGATCCAGAAAATGACAACGGTTAGTCAATTCAATAACTTTTAATAAAAACCTTCAAAATCAGCGAGTTAAGCATTGTTTGCGGGTTCTTAGTAACAAAGTTTTGCACAAATTTGTGTGAGGAGCCAAATTTCATTTACGAACTTAAAATCCGATCTTTCCGGATGAGAACCAGCTACCTCGGCCTGCGTTTCAAAGATATGGATGTCAGTGTCGTAAATTGTTGCAGTATGGAATGAATATTGCTTTGATAATTGCATGGAGGCTATCTCAAAAAATCACGCCTTTTGTCGAAGAACGAAAAAATCATGCTCTCCGGCCGGCAGGGCAGGGTTAAATCTACTATTCAGCCCTAAATATGACAGGGAATGGCAAAAAATAAATTTATAAACTCAACTGGGATTGGCAGTGGGATACACGCATAAAACATGGCATTCGTTTCAGGAAAAGCATTTTTCGCCAAACGATTGTCTGGACAGCAGCCTTGATTGTTGGAATGTCCCCGGCCAGAGGGATTACCCTGTGCAGGCCAAATGGGTTTTGCCCTGGTCGGATTTAATGATGGTCCTGTTTGTCCTTTTTTGTGTTTTATTTGTATACTCCCTGAATAATCCGCAAATATTGCACAAGTACCACGAAATTTTTTATTCCCGGGATTCCGGCCATACTTTCGGCGAAAAAGGGAAATCAATATATATGGCCGATTTCAGCGATCCGGTGCCCTCTTCTTCCATGCGCGCGCTTTACGCCCGAATAAACAGGACCTTTTCGTCCTTCTCCGAAGAACGGGTAGACATTGGTTATACTCAATCAAGTCATGTGACGTTAAGGATCAAAAACAAACATCTGTTTGCATCCGGAAAAAGTCAGCTGCTTCCGGAAAGCTCGGAGATTTTAGAGAAGTTGTCCACTGTTTTGAGTATGGTAAAAAATGATGTTCAAGTCGTGGGGCACGTAGATCCTGAACTGGATAATCTTGTTCAGACAAGCAATAAATGGAGGCTTTCAGCTGAGAGAGCCGGCATGGTAGTGGAGTATTTCACGGACAGGCAAGGCTTTAAACCGGGCCGATTCACTGTTTTGGCCCTTGCCAATACAGGGCCAATAACACCCGGCAAGGGTAAAAGGGCCCGGGAGATAAATAACCGGATTGAAATCAGAGTCATGGCCCCGCCGATTGCGGCATCAAAAAATTGACGCGGCTGGAAAGGTTGAACAAACAATATCTGCTCAGCAAATTTTTGTTTCGAAATGTATACTTGTTCGAGAATTTGTTTTTGTGTCCCGTCCTGCGGGCCGGTTTCCGCCCTTGGAATGCATAAGGAAACCGGGCGGCCTGTCGCAAATGTACGCAAAAAAATCCGGTGTACTATCAGTTTGATGAATAGTTGCCCGGAGTTAATCAAGGCAATCAAAATTTTCAGGAGAGACAAATGAGGCAGATCGCTTTTATCGGAATCTTTATTTGCGTAATTCTGTTCGGCGCATCCTTTCTGGCATCCGGAAATGGCGGAGCATATTTTAATCTTATCGCCTTCACTGTGGTTTTTTCCGGCACCCTGGGAGCGACTTTGCTCAGTTTTCCCTTATTTCGGCTGCTTTCAGCCCTGGAAACTGTTCGCGACATTTTTAAAAAACCGGGCATGAGCAGAGAAGCATTGAAAGATCAGCTGGTTGATTTGTCCGTGCGCTCGGCGTGCCAAGGATCTGTCTGTTATGAGGAAATTGAAAACGATGCGGCTACGGACCCTTTTCTGCGTGATGTGCTTTCATTTATGGCCGACAACTATACTTTGAATGAAATCAGGGAAGTCATGAGCAATCAGGTCAACGCGTTTTCATTTGAGAGATTCCAGAATGAACAGGTTTTCAGGCGCATGGCCGGTCTGGCCCCGGCATTCGGGATAGCCGGGAGTGTAATTGGCCTGATCGGCATGCTTATGGGTATCGGCGACACTGATTTGCTTTTGAGTCAGATTCCGATTGCCCTGGTTTCAACCCTGTATGGCATTGTTCTGGGCAATTTTGTCCTGACCCCCATGGCCGAAAGCATAGCCTCGGATACAAATGAAGAAATAATCAAACAGCGCATGATTTTTGAAGCGGTAAAAAATGTTTTCAATGAAACACATCCTTATAAATTGGCCCGCAAATTGGCCCCGTTTATTCCGGGAAAACCCGGACAGGATGAGTTGAATTTGATTCGGGAAAAGCGCAGGGCTTATTTAGATGGCGGAGAATGAATCTGTTTTTCAGATATCCAGAATGACTTTGAGGGTCTTGCGGTTTCGGGCCCGGTCAAAGGCTTCACCGGCTTTATAAAGCGGGTAGCGGTCGGTGATTAATCTTTGCAGCGGCATGTCCGGAAAACGGCGCATAATATCCAAGGCATCCCTGAATACTCCACAACGGGATCCAATGATGTTTAATTCATTGATGACCACCGGCGCCAGATTGACGTCTTCCTGGACGGCTACCGTGGATTTCAAAACTATGGTTCCCCGGGGTCGGCATAAGGACATGGCCTGGGCAATTCCTCCGCCTGTACCGGTGGCTTCGACCACGATATCAGCGTCCGGATCAATTCCCTTTGCCCGTAAAGAAGTGTGAATGCCGCCCCAGCGGGCGATTTCCAGTTTGTGCCGATGATGGCCGACCAGAGTCACGTGCGGGGTGACGGTAGCCAGCACCCAGGCGCATAAGATGCCCAGACTGCCGTCTCCAAGGACAATAACCCGCTCGGTCCCGTCCACAGACAATTGTTCCAGGATTTCACAGGCTGCGGCCAGCAGTTCGGTCATAACGGCTCGCTCATCCGGTATGTTTTGATCGACTGTATACAGGTTTGCGCAGGGTAAAACGCAGTACTCGGCCATACACCCGTCATGCTTCAGGATGCCCAGAGTGGTCCGCTGCGGGCAATGGCGTTCAATTCCCTGTTTGCACCATGGGCAGCGGCCGCAGCCCGCGTTGATTTCTCCCACAACTCTTCTGCCCATCCAGGATGCGATGTCGCAGGCGGCTACCTCTCCCACGAATTCATGTCCAAGTATGCCTTGAAAATTCATGTAGCCCTTGGTTATCTCCAGGTCGGTCCTGCAGATGCCGGCCATTTTGATTCTGATCAAAGCCCAACCGCTTTTGATTTCCGGAAGGGGGCGGTTATCAACGACCCGCAGTTCGTCATCGAAAACAATTGCTTTCATGATTCGCCCATGCTGTTCGCGGCGACCACTTCCTGTACTTCCAAGTCCTCTCCAACCCATAAGCCGATTATTTGCAGATGGGGGTACTCCCGGCGCATGAAAGCGACTGATTTTTGAATGTGCCTGATCTGTTCCTTCCGGTCGGCCGGATTTCCCGCGCAGTTAAAATGCCCGACGATGGCCAGATTTTTTGCTCCATGTCCGTTTACGGAGATGTCCACTCTATTGCGTATGGAGTCGATTGTTTCTTTCGGCTTATTTTCAGCCAGAATCAGGCACGGGCCGGGTTCGGTTATCATGTCCACGCAGTCGGCCTTAAAACGGCTTTTCATATAATTTATCACCGGTAATTGAACTCTGCCGTCCATGCAGTTGATTGCCGTGCAAAAAACCATATTTGTCTCCTGGGATGTTCTAAGGTGGAAATTGGTTGTCAGGCCGGATTACGGGCCTCTTTCCGTGCGTACTGAATTTGGCCGTCACTTATAGTCCAGAGAACATTGATCCGGTCGTATTTTCCGGCATATTCCAGCAGATTCTCGGAAAGGACTGTCAAGTCAGCCTGCATGCCTTTTTTGATTTGCCCCCGGATATTTTCCGCATACTCGGGCATGGTTCCGGACGTAGAAAAAGCCGCAACCGCCTGCGTGAGATCCAGATGCTGGTCGGGCATGTCCGCTTTCCATGGCTTGCGCCCCGTCGCCCGTTCAATGCCTTTCAGACAGTTACAGGACACAATCGGCCAGTCGCTGCCGAATACCAGGATTGCTCCGGCGTCCATAAGGCTTTTCCAGGCAAATGCAGTGGCCCACTCTATTTCCGGGACCTTTTCATGCCATAGAGTGACCGGTTCCCGTTCATGCAGGGCCTGCATGGAAGCAATAACCTCCAGATGGGAAAAACGCGGGATGTCGAATGAATTGCAGAGCTCGATATGTTCGATGCGGTGCCGGATTTTCTCTCCCCGTTTTTGGTCAGTCTCCGAATTTTCCCTGCGCGCCTCCTCTATGGAATTGAGCATTGCGTTGACCGCGCCGTTGCCGATGCAGTGGGCGGCTACCTGCAGTCCCAGATGGTCGGCGAGACAAACCACGCGGTCCAGGTCTTCACCCGCGAATGCGGGAATGCCCTGAACAGGATGGTGGTCCAGACGAAAGGCTGTATCCTTTTCCACCACTCCATCCATAAAAAGTTTTACCGCCTTGCACTGGACCTTGCCTGGCTGACTCAGTTCTTTTTTCGGAGTCCGGTCCTTTATTTTCCTAATCCTCCGGTTATGCTGCTGCATATGTTCTGGAGTGATAACGTTGGTGAACAGTTGAGTGAAGCGATCGCGCAATTTGCCGCCCGAGATGGGGAGGGTTTTTTCCTCCTTTCTGGAATCAAGGGCTTCCTGCATCTCTTTTAAAAGCCTTTCACGCAGAACGGAGGAATCAATGGACCCGGATCTGGCCATCTCCAGGTTGTCCCGGACCCTGGCGGCGCGCATGACATCCTCGAACATATTCTCGTCCGCGACCACTGAACAGGAGGAATGTACCCGGAGCGGCAGTCGATCCTCTTCTTCCAGTTCCAGGAGCAAAAGCAGGCATTCAATGTCTTCTTCCGGCAGATCCAAACCCATATTGTGCACGGAAGTAAGCCCCAAGGCGGCAAGATCGCGGCATGTTTTTTCCAGTCGCGATTTTTTCTGCTCCACACTTAACGGGGCATGGCGGCGTAAGGCCTCATCCACCAGAAAATAAACCGGAGGTTCACGGAGTTCACCACTGGGTAGTTGATCCCGGTCCAGAATAAGATTGTTTTCCAGTTTTAATTCCCGGAGAAGTTCGGGATACGGGGGCATGCGGTGCATGAGACCCGCAATCTTCAACGCTTTGGTGTTTGCCCAGCCGGTATGCAGATCATGCGCATAGATAAAAACCGGTTTTTCAGCTTCGATTTCGTCCAGCACATGTCTTGCCTGTTGGGGTGGGATGATTGGAATGTCCGTGTAATGCAGCCCGTAGGCGTAGTAGGCAGGTTCATGCGGGCGCTCGGATATGAATGGCTTTAGTCTGGCTTTCAGATCTTTGGTGTTTTCGATGTCCCCCGTGTCGCAACCCTCAGTTTGTTCCAAGCCGGCCATCAGATGCAGATGGCAATCGCGAAATCCTGGGATGACACTTCCTCCAGCGGCGTCAACCACCGTTGTATTCTTCCCCTGCATGTCTTCTGCGCCGGGGTGGACTGATGTTATGCGACCAGATTTTATGGAAATAGCGGTCAGACCGCGGTCTTCATCATCGGGAGGAAAAACCCGGGCATTTTTGATTAAGATGTCCGCTGCCCCGGAAGTATCGATATCCGGCAGACTGCTCTGCAAAGAAGCTGTGTATGCCGGGGGCGGAGTGAAATCATTTTTTTTATTTTTAGAAGAGTTTCGCTTAAGGGTTCGCACCTGGTTTCTTACATGCGCGTATGTCCGTAAAAGATAGTCCATGCTTGATCCCCTTCGTTTTTTACAATCTATAGGAAGCGGCCATTTTCTGCATATCAGCGTAACTGCGTTCCTGGTGAACGGCAGTGCACAGGTTGATGGACAAATTCATTTTTGTCGCGGTTAATTCTATTATTTCATTTTTTTGCAGGTTCAGGCGGTGCTTAATGAAATCGTAATCAAATCCGTCGATTATAAGCGACAACCCCTCGGCGAAGTAAAAAGAACGCAGGTAATCCATGTATTCGAGCAGGGCCTGCCTGCCTTTTCTTCTTTCCAGCATATTGTAGACGATCAAATTTATAATCAATCTTTCCAGACGCAAGCGATGATCAATATTGAAAAAACGATCCAGATCCGCGTCGCTTTTTTCTGATTTGGCCAGAATGTTTTGCGCGGCCTCGAAAACCCTTTTTTCATAAATGGGCGAGATGGGGAATTTGGAGATGATGCGGATGAGCACCATCTGCGGGTTTTCATTAGTGGCCATACCCAGGAGGGATATGCCCATGAGGTCCAGCTTGCGCTGCAGGTCCTTGAGCACGGTCTGTTTTTTTATCCGGCCGTATTTCTGCAATTCCCGGCTGTCGAGATTGGAAGCAAGCAATGCCAGAAGATGACAAATAAAAGGTTCTGAAGTTTTTTCCTGCTCCTTTATAATGATGTCTTTAATTTTTTTGCCGGAAATAATCTTTTTCAGGGAAAGCCAATAAGCAATAACCCCCTCCAGGGGCATCTCCACCAAGTCAAAATCTTTGGAAAGCTGTTTTTTCTCCTGATCTTTTTTGGCCAGAAATACTTCTTTTATTCTATCTTCAAGGCCCATTTTGTTTTAGACTCCAAATATTGTCGGCTCCAGATCGTCCAGTTGTTTTGTCCGCTCCGGGGTTAGCATTTTTTGAGCCAGAAAATAAGGGGACATCGGCTCCAGGTTCAGTTCAAAAGTCTGGAGAAAGAGGTCCGTAAACAATTCCTTGACCTTATCCCTGTTGGACGCAAGATAGACGGTCTGCTCATTCGTATCCCAAATCACGTCAAATATGGCCGGTACCGGCAGGGTCCGGGCCAGAAGCTTTGCTCTGACCTGATCCCGAAGTTCTTTTTTCTGGGTCCTGGGCAGAAACTTTTTGCCTTGTTCCGCCAGTTGTTTAATTTTTTCTTTTTGGGCGATCTTAAAATGTTTATTTAAAACAGCTGCCGGGACCCTCCGGGTGTCCAGACGCAGTGCAAAAGCCAGAAATTCAGCCTTTTCCGGAACTGAAACGGCCCATTCGCTGTCCAGCATTTCATCAAAACAAACCCAGCCAAACCCCCTTTCCTGAGAGGTATTTTCTATTTCCCGGAAAGCCTTTTTCTTAAGCCGATTCAGAATATCCGGCCACAGAGATTCGGGAATTTCCTCAATGATTTTGTATCTGGTATAGGCAATAGTCGTGCTTAAAAACCCCAAGGCTGCCTCCTTTGTCAGTTTTCGATTTGGTGTCTGTTTACCAAATTTTTATCCCGCAAAATTTATACTGCCAAGCTATCAAAATTATGGCAAGTTCAGACTTGAGGAGAATCAAAATTATGATTAGTTTAATTTCCATCCGGAAATGGCCCTTTTCCAGTTTAACAAGGAAAAAATCTCATTTCTGAAGCCGAAACCCGATATTTCTAAATCCGGAAATTTTTGAATTTCCGGATAAGAACTATTTATATGCACATTCCCGCGGTCCGGTTTCCCCCTTTTAGAGTGCATAAGAAAACCGGGCGGCCTGTCGCAAGTTTACGCAAAAAATCCGGTGAACTTTTTTGGTGTGCTGAATAGTTACTAAATTTTTTGTATTGTTTATCAAGTTTTTTGCATAATTTTAAAGGATGTTTTTATCCAAATTGCTTGAGGTGCTTTGTTATGAGCGGCAAAATATGTATCCACGGACATTTTTATCAACCCCCGCGTCAGGACCCGTGGCTGGAAGAGGTTTTGCCCGAAGGCAGCGCAGCGCCCTTTTTGAACTGGAACGAACGTATAGCCCGGGAATGCTATTCTCCACTGGCCTTTGCCCGTCTTTTGGATAGGGACGGTTGTATCCGGGAATTGGTAAATTGTTATGAATGGATAAGTTTCAATTTCGGGCCGACTTTACTGTCCTGGATGGAGCGTCATTTGCCAATGACTTACGCGCGGATCCTGGAAGGCGATCGTGCAAGCCTGGAACGTTGCGGACACGGAAATGCCATAGCTCAGGTTTATCATCACACTATTTTGCCGCTCGATTCTCCTTTGGAAAGAAAAATGGAGATCCGCTGGAGCATTTATGATTTTGAATCCCGGTTTGGCCGACGCCCGGAGGGAATGTGGCTGGCGGAAACCGCTGTCGACACTGCAACGCTTGAGGATCTGGCCGATGAAGGCATCGGTTTTACTATCTTGTCCCCCAGACAGGCGGAAGCTGTTCTGCCTTCCGGATGCGAGTGCTGGCAAGAAGTTGATGAACAAACCCTTGACACCTCCCGGTCATACCGGATTGATCTCCCATCCGGAAAAGATATTGCCGTGCTGTTTTATAACGGAACACTGGCAACAGCCATAGCTTTTGAACAACTTCTGGGCGATGGAGAAAGTCTTTGGTTGAAGTTGCTTGCCGAAAATCGCGGTCGGACTACAATGGTAGCTACTGACGGAGAATCTTACGGACATCATTTTAAGTTCGGCGAAATGGCCCTGGCTTATGTTATTGACCAGGCCCGGCAAAGCAGAGATGGTTTACAATTTATAAATGCCGGGGCCCTGTTGGCGGCTTCTCCGCCCGAATATCAGGTCCGGGTGAAAGAAAAATCCTCATGGAGTTGTATTCACGGCTTAGACCGGTGGAAGGAGCATTGCGGATGCGCGGATGGAAGGCATCCTGGTTGGAATCAGCACTGGCGCAGGCCGCTGCGTCGAGCGTTAAATTATTTGAAATATTATGTTGATGAACATTTTTTTTCCTGCGGCATTGTTTTTTTTCATGATTGTAAAGACGCTCTTTTGGAGTATGGACGGCCGTTATCCGGCTTGGGCCGCAGGGATTTTGCCGCGCATCATTTTAAAGATTTTGCCGCGCAAAAAATACCTGTTGCATGGAGTTTGCTCGAAATGCAACGCCATTGCCTGGCCGCCTTTGCCAGCTGTGCCTGGTTTTTTGATGATATCTATCGTCTGGAGCCGATGAATGGATTGACCAGCGCTTTGCGGGCCATGCAGCTGCTTGAGGAGACCTCTGGTCCCAATTTGCGTGAAGGTTTTTTAAAAATCCTGGAAGAAGCCGAATCCAATCGTGAATGCGCAGGTGATGGACGGAAGATATGGAAGAAAGACATAGAACCCCGGCTTCTTGACGCAAAAACGCTCGTTCTTGCCGCCCTTTGCGCGGAAAATTTGGGGTTTGAATTTTCGTATCCGGGGGTAGAGATTATTCTTGAACGAGATGAAAAGCTTTCAAGGCTCAGCGCAGAAATTTTATGGCAACGGACCGGAAAACGGGAAGCAATACGCGCGGAATTTTCGGCGGGGGAGCTTGATCAGTATCGCTTGGCGGCTGATTCCTGGACGCTGCGGGTTGTGGATATGCCGCCGCGGCTGCGGAGCTTGATCCAGTACTGGGCGGCAGCGGCCTGTACACGGAGATGGTGGGAGCAGGCCCAAAAGAAGGTCCGGTCCTTGGCGGCTGTCGACCCGGTGACAACAATAGGTCAAAATGATGTGTTTTTTTCTGAACAAATGCTGGCAGCGCCCCTTGTCTGGAATTGGATTCAAGATGGTATTCCGGATGCGCATATTCTGCGAATTTGTCGGGAAAAATTAATCAACAATCCAATTTTGCTGGACATAGTACAGGATGAACTGCAGGATGATTTGCTGCAAAGGCTTAAAGATAAACATGACGAGGCTTTACTGAGGCAGATAATAAGTAGATCCAAGGAAGCCGGGATTGACCTGGATATGTTTGAGGTCCAGAATCTGGTATGGCTTAATCGAAACCGGCACAAGAAAAAATTGTTGCGGGAAATAGGCATGGCTGAGTCCGCGGGAGAGGCATAGGCATGGGGGTACTGCATACAAAGGATGTCCGTCCGGGTATGATTTTGGATGGCGATGTGACAACGCCCGGAGGGCGCCTGATCTTATCCGGAGGGCTTGAACTTGAAGACAAACATATAAGGTTCCTGCAACGCTGGGGCATATCCCGGGTAAACATCCGCGGAGAAAAAGCGCAAAATGGATTTGGTGCTGATAGTCTTTCGGAGCGTGATTTGTCCGAATTGGAAGGTTTTATAAATCCGTGTTTCGCGTGCAATGACATGACCGATCCCGTTGTGCAGAGAATTTATGATATTGGTCTGTCCCGTTTGGCTTTAAAGGCTGATGCCGGTTGGAAACTAAATAAAAAAGAACCTTTTATACCGGTTAATGACGGCCAATTTTCCGATATGTTCGCCAAAGGAGAAGGCAGCCCTGCGGATTTAATCAGACACGAAGTGGAACTGGTCTCATTTCCGGATATCTATTTTAAGATAAGAGAGGCTATTGATCAAAAAAATGCCAATGCCGACAAGATTGCTGAAGTGGTCAGCAAGGACACAAGCCTCTCGGCCAAGCTTTTGCGCCTGGTCAACAGTCCTTTTTACGGGCTTAGAGATCGTGTGGGATCGATTTCTAGAGCGGTCACTCTGATAGGAGCGCAGGAATTATCTTCATTGGCGCTGGGCATAAGCGCGGTAAACGCATTTAAAGATATCCCCGAGGAACTCGTGGACATGCGTTCCTTTTGGCTGCATTCCATGTCCGTAGGCATATTGTCCAAGAATATAGCGCGTCGTCTGGGGTCCAAGGCAGTTGAAAAATTTTTTGTGGCCGGCATGCTGCATGATGTTGGGCGGCTTATAATGTTCAAAAAATTGCCCGTGGCCTCGACCGAAGCCATTCGTTACTCTTATTACAACCTCCTGCCCCTGGTCGAGGCGGAGAAAGATGTTGTCGGTTTTGAGCATACCATACTGGGGGCCATGCTTGTTCGGGCCTGGCATCTCCCGAGATATCTCGAGGAATTGCTGTATATGCACCATAGCAATAAATCCTTTAAAAGCCGGGCGACAGCCATTGTTCATCTGGCTGATTTTCTGGCTATTGGGATGCAGTTTGTGGACAAAGGTTCTTTGATACTTCCCCTATTGAATAAGCATGCCTGGGAATTGAGCGGTCTTAACCTGGAAGATCTTGAGGCCCTGTCCCGGGAGACCGAACAGGAACTTTCCGATACCTGCCATATTTTCGATCTTTAACCCCGGACAATTCCAGGACCCCTTCCCGATAAAAAATGGTTCTTCAACACAAGGTATAATTTTTAGGCTTTTCGACGGAATGCATGGATATTTACCGTGATTTTTGCTGTTGTAATCCTTGACAAGTTTGTGTTGTTGTCATTTACTCAAAAAAATAGAGGAATAAGTTTGTATAATAACCAGAAAAGGAGGAGTTATGGCTTGGTATCCCAAAAACACAGTGCTTGTACCGGTTGATTTTTCCAAGGTTTCACTGGAGGCTGTGGATGTCGCCCTGGATCTTGTTTCTGATCCCTCCGGAGTGTATGTCCTGCATGTCGCCAGGGAGTTGAATCCCAATGATCCTGCTGTACTGTGGGGGACGGTGGACGACAACAAGAGACTGGAAGAAGGTAAAAAAGCCTTGCAGGAAGCCTTTTCCGATTCCGCCTACGACAAGCTGCATTTCGAGACACTGCTGGGGGAACCCGGTTCCAAGATAGTTAAATATGCCAAGGGAATCGGTGCGGAATTAATAGTTATGCCTTCACACGGGCGCAAGGGTTTTAAGCATATGGTGATAGGTTCGGTGGCGGAGCGGGTTCTTCGGACATCCTCGTGCCCGGTACTTATTTTGCGTTATGAGCAATAATTATTTTTAAGGCAACAAGTTTGTATTTTTCGGAAGTTCTGATCAAAAAATTGTATGATTTAATTTGAATGGAGGCGGCATGAATATTCTAAGAAAAAAGGCATGGTCGCCCTATGTTGCGGGCATAGTGATCGGCTTACTGCAAATCCCGGCTTTTTTGATAATTCATACTGCGCTGGGAGCCTCTTCTTCCTATGTCTCCCTAGGCGGATATCTGTCCGGGATGGTGGACAGTAATATTATAGAAAATGCTTATTTTCAAAAGTATATGTTAAGTATTAAATACTTATGGCAAGGGACCATGGTCATTTTTATCGCTGTCGGCGCGTATCTGTCCATGAAACTTTCCGGGGCGAATAGAAAACAATTTTCACCGGCCTGGAAGAAAGCCCTTGGCGGTATTGATTTTCCCAGACGAGGAGCTATGGCCTTTTTAGGTGGCTTTCTGCTGCTGTTCGGCGCCAGATGGGCCGGAGGCTGCACCAGCGGGCATGGTCTCTCCGGCATTGGTCAGTTGTCGGGAGGCTCGCTTATAGTTGTGGTGACCATGTTTATTGGCGGCATGGCAGTGGCAAATCTTTATCGCAGGCTTTAGGAGGCATTCATGGCTTTAACTTATATTATTACCGGGATATTGATGGGGATTGTTTTTGGGTTTGCCCTGGAAAAGGGCCGGGTTTTTGAACCTGGTGTTCTTGTAGCCCAGTTTCAATTGCGCAATTTTTTATTGGTCAAGGTTTTTCTCAGTGCGGCGGCTACGTCATTGATTGTGCTGGCTGTCCTGCAGGGAGCCGGAATTGTCCAGTTGGGCCCCAAGGGGGCGGTCTTTCCGGCGGTGATTATTGGTGGATTTCTTTTTGGAGCGGGGATGGCTCTGGCCGGGGCTTGTCCGGGAACAGTCATGGCCCAGATAGGGGCCGGATACAAGGATGCCTGGTTCGTCCTGATCGGCGCGGCATTCGGCGCTATAACGTATGGTTACATGCAGCCGTTGCTAAGCTCGCTGAATACGAGCATGGGTAAGTTTACTCTGGCTGAAGTCCTGGGGATACCTTTCTGGCTGGCGGCCCTTATCGCGGCGGCGATAATAATTGTATTTTTGATTGTTCTGGAAAAAAACAGGCCCTGGAAAGAAGAACTCGGGGAAGACGTTGATGGATATTTTCCGCAATGAGACCGTTAATTTATCTTGAGTAGACGGTTTTTTATGAATTGAATTGTCCGGCACCCAAAGTTTTTTATTTGGGTGCCGTTTTTTTAGGTGGTATGTGTTCGAATTGTACAGTTTATTCGTTTGGTATTACTTTTAAAGTCAAACCGGATTGTTCCGCTACCCGGGCCGAATCTCCGGGGTTGAATTCCGTGCCCTTCCGAAATTCCCTGCAATTCCAGATTTCTCCGCGCAGTTTTATTTTGCCCTGACCATTTTCCCACGCAATTATTTCTCCGCTTAGTCCAAGCATCTGCTCTTCCTGTTTTTTGGGAGATATTTGGGCTTTGCCAACCAGATAGGCAATAATCAGAAAAAAAAGAATAATGGTCAGAACAGCGGGGATAATTATTTTAAGCGGTACGGATATCCCGGTTGCGTCCGAGTCAAAAAGCATTAATGATCCTAAAAATATACTCGCGGACGCGCCCAATCCAAGCAATCCGAAGCTCGTGATTTTCAATTCGAGCAAAAAGAAAATAAATCCGGTTAAAATGAGCAGGATTCCGGCCGCCGAGATCGGAAGAACGGAAAAAGAATATAAGGCGAGTATTAAGCATACTGCTCCGAACACACCGGGGAAGATTGCGCCGGGAGTGGAAAACTCAAAGAAAAAACCTAGAATCCCGGCTAGAAATAAAAGATAAGCTATTTGCGGATTTACTATCCATGAAAGTATTTTTTGTTTAAGTCCCGGATTAAATTGTTCAATTTGGATGTCTTTCGCGGAAAAGCGAAGATTTTTTCCGTCTATTACCAGACCGTCCGTTCCGATCTGCTGCAGCAAGTCTTTTTCGTCAACGGCAATGTATTCTATGACTTTGTTCATGACCGCTTCCTGAGCATTCAGGTTCGCGCTGCCGGTTACACTTTCTTCATACCATTTAATATTCCTGCCCTTATCCCGGCCAAGAGCCCTTAACAGGCTGGTCAGTTCGCGGACGATTTTTTTGCGCATGGTTTTTTCCGTGTCTTTGCCCCGGATATCAACCGGAGAGGCAGAACCGATAGTAGTTTGGGGAGCCATGCCGGAAAAATCAGAAGCCGCAACCAAAAAAACTCCAGCTGAAGCGGCACGCGCACCGGCCGGTCCGACCCAGACGGCGGCAGGCAGATTAGAATTGAGTATCGTTTTGATCATGTTGCGGGCACTGGACAGGGTGCCTCCCGGAGTGTCCAGCCGGATCAGGATCATTATGCTCTGATTCTGCTCGGCCAGTTGCAAGCTTTTGCTGAGTATCTCTTCCTGAACCGGGGTAATTGGTCCGGTGATTTCCACTCCGGTAACAATATGTGACCGGGCTTCGGAGTTAAATATAACTAGAGTATTGAAGGCGACAAAAATAATAAAATAAGCGGCAAACTTTTTCATCGCAAGAACCGGCTGTATCCTTTCAGTATGTTCCAAGTCTGTATTTTGTTTTTTTTATTTTCCTTTTCCGGGCTGTGCAGCATTGAGCTGATGGAGGGCAAGGGTTGAATACGCAGATTGTCGAGATTAAATGGCTTGAAATCAAATTTTTTGTCTGGACACAAAGCGGCAAGACTTCTTGGACCGAAGCAAAAAAGATAGAGAGGTTTGATTTTGTCCACTCCGGAAAGAAAAAAAGCGGGATCGGGCACCAGGTTTTGCCCTTTCCTTCGGCTGACAGGCCAGAAAGTGCTTGATCCGACAGGCCATCTTTCAATTTCATGCAGAGAACTGATGATTTTACGTATTAATTTTTGCCGGGCTGGATCGCCTTCTTCGAATAAGTCATGCATAAATTCAAAATAGGTCCACAGGACCGGGCAGGGTTTAATTAATTTGCGTAGAACCATGGGCATTTCAGCAAAAGCAAGCGGTTTTGCCTGCCGCGGCTCGGAAGGCGTATCTTTTTTTGTTTGATGGGGATGTTCTTTTTGCGCTTCGCCGGGCCGTGGTCTGCCTTGGTCGGCGAGCAGATCCCTGCCTGGTATGTACAGGTGTCGAACACCGGCCTGATATAACTGGCGCGCGTACTCATTCATTTTAAATCCAGAAGCCAGTCCCATATACGCCATGCGACTTCGGTTTTATCCAGGGGCGGCCAGGATTCAATACGGTCGCGGCGGTCAAGAAGAGTGACGGTGTTTTTGTCAGAAGCAAAACCGGAGTCCATTTTTCCGATCAAGTTGCCCGCGATTAAGTCCAGATTTTTTTGTTTAAGTTTTGCGCGGCAGGCCGCTTTCAGATCATCCGTTTCAGCCGCAAAGCCGATAAGCAGTTGTCCGTTTTTTTTGTTTTTTCCTGCTTTTGCCAGGATATCCGGAGTGCGGGAAAATTTTATAGTAAGTTCGTTCTGGCCTGCTTTCTTGCTTTTATGACAGAGCGGATTGCTTGGGGTGTAGTCGGCCACTGCGGCGGCGAAGCAGCCAATGTCCATATCCGGCCAGAGATCAATAGCCGCGTCATGCATTGTTTGGGCCTCCCGCGCGGGGATGCATTTAATATCCGGGGGCAGTTCCGGAAAGGTTTCCGTTCCGTGAACAACCCATACTTGCGCGCCGCGAAGCCAGGCACTCGTGGCAAGGGCAAACCCCATTTTTCCCGTGGACGGATTGGTCCACAACCGGACTGCATCAAATTTTTCTTTTGTAGGCCCGCAGGTAATGAGGATTTTTCTGCCGGATAGGTCCTGCGGACTTAAACTCCTCAGTACATTGAGAAAGATGATGTGGCCCTCGGCCAGTCTTCCCTGTCCCCGATCTCCGCAGGCGGTGTTTCCGGAACCCGGAGTGACGGGAATAAACCCGCGTCGTTTCAGGACTTCCCAGTTGTGACGCGTGGCATTGGCTTCCCACATGACCGGGTTCATTGCCGGTGCAATCAGGATCGGTCCGGGAAAAGAAAGGATTTGGCAACTTAGAAGATCAGCGGCGAGTCCCTGGGCAATTTGGGCCAGGGTATTTGCCGTAGCCGGGGCCACGAGCATACAGTCCGATGTCTTGCCCGGCGTTAAATGGGCAAAGGTATCCTCCGCATTGATATTATCCGGAGCAAATACCGGATCGGCGCCAAGGGCCTGGTAATTGAGGGCCGGGACAAAGGTTTGCCCGGCCCGGGTCAGTGTGACTCCCAAATCTATTCCGGCCTTCCCAAGATGTCGCAGCAAATCAAGTGTCTTGTAGGCGGCGATGCTGCCGCAGACTCCTAAGTGGACGCGCTTTCCGGTATATAAATGAAAAAGATGGTAGGATCTAATCATTGTACAAGATCGGTTTCCATGTCCTGATTAAGGTCCGGACCACTCATTTTGTCTTCTTCGACTGGAAAGCGCGGAGTGACCCATATCTGCAGTTCGGTTTTAAATGTATCGTCCTTTATCTGGATGATGCAGTCCTTGTCCGGTTTTTCAAAAACCATTATGTATCGTCCGTATTTAAAGTAGCTGCGCAGATGCCAGTTTTCCTGGGGCATATTGTTTAAAAAGAAATCAAAAAGCGAAATTGCCTCTACTCGGCCTTTAAAGACGACCACTCCGGCTTTCAATTCGGGACTCTCAAAGAGGATCGAATCATCGGAGTCAAGCTCCATTTCGTTGGGAATCGGAATGTCGTCGAAATCAAAATAGAGATTTTTGGCCTCTTCAGAAGAAGGTGGCGGCGGTGCTTGATTGGCGGTGTCCTGTTTTTTTTGCGAAGTGGCGCAACCGCCTAAGGCCATAATTAATAAAGTTAGCAGTGATAAAAGGATTAGTCTGTTTTTCATGATGTCTCCTGTTTTTTGCGGGTTGAACTTGGGACTATAATTTTTTTGGCTCTTCAACGAAAGGCATGGATTTTTTGTGTTTTATGCACCATTTGAATATTTGCTGTTTTCGAACAAAACCGGATTAGTTGATTTCCTGTTGCTGCTCATCCCGCAGTCCTTCCTGTATTTTGACTAAATCCTCAAATTGGATGTCCGCGCCCAGGACTCCGGTCATGGTTTCATCTTCATCGAATATGGGCACGGATACAGTCAGACATAACTTGCCGGTAAAAAATGATTTGTAGAAATCCGTAATATGCAGTTTGCCCGTCTTTACCGGGGCGATGAACCACTGGCGGTCGGAAAAATCCTGTCCATACGGGATGTCCCGGTATTTGTTCAAGTATTGGATATCGCTAACATTCCAGGCAATGAGCCTGCCTTTGCTGTCCGTCAGGTACAGATATTGGATAAAAGGATATTTTTCCTGGAAAAGGCCCATGACCCGATCTATTTCTTCACGACTGTCGCTGTGGAAGATTTTATAGTCGCCCAGATCCTGCATTATCTGCGCTCCGGCGTCGTGGGCGACCACCTTGAGATGGTCAAATTCGGATGCGAATTTTTCAGGCATGAACCTTCTTACAAAAGTTTCCATCTCTTTATGCGAAATATTGGTTGTCCTGCCATTTTCATATTCGCGGGCTATGCGTTTAGCGATTTTATGCACTGCCGGATGTCTTTTGTCCACCTTGTCTTTGCCGCTAAGTTCAAGATTGTGGTTTATCCAATAGGCAATGCCGGCCTTGCCTGATTTATCGTTTATGATGATCGGCACCGGCTTGTCCAAAATAAGCTTTGTGTCGAAAATATTGTAGATTTCTTCATTTTTCATCAGGCCGTCCACATGGATGCCGGCGCTGGTAGCGTTAAAGTCACGGCCGGCAAAAGGATAGTTGGCCGGTACCGGCTGGCCCAACTCCTGTTCAAAATATCTGGCCAGGGTAGTGATCAGCCGGGTGTCGGAATGATCATCATGCCCGGTAAGCGAAATATATTCTATGATGAGAGCTTCAATAGGGGCGTTTCCAGTACGTTCGCCAAATCCAAACATGGTCCCGTTGGCCCCGGAGCAGCCGTAGAGCCATGCGGTAACCGTATTTATGTGCGCTTTGTGAAAATCGTTGTGTCCGTGCCATTCAAGCCATTCTCCGGGAACACCAGCCTCGTCCGTAAATGTTCGGATTATTTTACCCACGCTGCGTGGTAAAGCTGCGCCCGGATAAGGAACACCATAACCCATGGTGTCGCAAAGGCGTATTTTTACCGGCAGATTGCCTTGCTTCGCAAGGCGCATCAGGCTTTGAGCCAAGGGAATGCAAAATCCATAAATATCGGCCCGGGTTACATCTTCAAAATGACAGCGGGGAATGATGCCTTTGGCCAAAGCTTTTTCTATTATCTCCAGGTAGTCGCGGGCAGCTTGCCTGCGGTTTTTGCCCAGTTTGAGATACAGGTGGAAATCCGAGACCGAGGTCAGTATTCCGGTTTCCTTCAGTCCGGCTTTGCTGACGAGATCAAGGTCGTCTGCATTGGACCTGATCCAGCCGGTGACCTCCGGGTACCGATAGCCTCTTTCAAGACAGGCTTCAACAGCTCTGCGGTCTTTATCCGAATACAAAAAGAATTCGCATTGGCGTATCAGACCGGAAAATCCGGCCAGACGATGCATGTAGTCGTAAATATTGGTAATTTGTTCAACCGTGTAAGGAGGTCTTGCCTGTTGGCCATCGCGAAAGGTGGTATCGGTGATGAACATTTCTTCCGGAGGACGCGGAAGGACAAACGCGTCATCAAACATGGTCCGGCTGATTTTTTTATAGGGATACAATTCCCTGAACAATTCCGGATTTTCGAGATCAGGTATGCTGAATTGTTGTCTGGCGGGATTTTTATGTAAAAGTGATTTTAGCATGGCCTTGGCTCCTTTTGTCAGTAAGCATCAAAAAAATATATTATCGCGTATAGCGGAGGATTGTAAAGTTTGCGTGGCGGTATTCGTTAAGCAAATTTTTGGGAAAGATCAGAAGAATAACTTGCAAAATCCATGCATTCCCTCGAAGATCCAACTGGCTATTCCTATGGTTTTAAGCCTCTTCCGGGCCACGTACTCTCGAACCGGAAGAAGCAAAAAAAAACCCCGGTTTCAAGACCGGGGCTTTATGAAACAGATGTAAAGAATGTCTAGAAACTCCACCCCAGATCGGCCCTGATTTCAGCCGGAATATTTGCATCACGGGGCGGCAGGTATGGCTTGGGCGCTCCAGCCTTGCTGCGGTTTTCCTTGACTTCTTCCAGATCGAACTGTCTTGGGATGGAAAATTCTTGATCCGGATAGATAAGGTCCGGATTGTCAATCTTGTCCCGATTTGCCTTATAAATCAGGGGCCACATAAAAGGATCGTTGTAAATTTCCTTGTATTCAGCGATCCACCACAGGCATTCGCCTTTTTTAACCGTGTGTTCCTTGGGAAGTGCTGCGTAATTGGCTTCATAGATTTCCATAGCTGTAGGCTCAACCACTTCCTCCTCAACAACGACTTCCTCCTCGACTACCACCGGGGCTTTTTCTTCGGCCACCGGTTCCTTTTCCGGGCAGGTTTCGACCTGTTTTTTGGCGCAACCAAAGGCAAACAAAGCCAGTAACATGGTCGCCAGCAGTAGATACTTTTTCATACATGGCCTCCTCGATAAGTTATTGTTAAATATGTGTCCCGAATTGTTTCTTCATGTTAGCAATTATTTTTTTTTCTTGCAACAGCAGTTTGTTCCTGGGATTAATGTTAGCCGATTTTTGCGCGGCTTCTTCCGCCCTCTCCAACCAACCTCCCTTGCGTAGACTGGAAGCCGCCAGCAGATACATTTTTTCCGGATGCTCGGGATAGACTGCCCGCGTAAGTTCTTCGTAGTCGGCTTTAAATATTGTGCGCACCAAATTTTCCTGTTCAAAGAAAAAGCGGGCCAAGAGTTCGTTTTCACAATGCCTTGGCAGGTAAAGGATAAACAGGCGTCTACAGTGAAAAAGTATGAACCGGACTCGATTAACTTCTCTTCTTATACTTTCTCTGGTTTGATCTATCAAGTGCAGAAGTTCCTTGCTCACCAGTCTTTCTTCCGGGGAGAGCTCATTGTCCTTTTGCATTGAGTGAAACCACGGACGGTATGTTTCCTGCTGATAGATATCCTCGCGGAGTTTTATGCATTCATGAAATATATATCCTATGCTCCAGTCCAAATAACGTCCTATTGCCGAATACTCGGCATCGTTTCTGAAAAGGGTGTGCGCGGTATCCTTAAGTCGCCATATCTGTCCCTTGTCCATTTCATCTCCGACAAGTTCGTGAAACAAACTGAAAGAAAGGTCGCCGCTTTTATCGTAATGATCGAAGGCCGTGTCCAGTTGTCGGCTTACAATGCAAAAATCACGAAGTACGTCCCGGACAAATTCCGGAAGTTTGTTTTTAATCCATCTGGGCATGATATTTAATTTCAGTTGCGGGTAAAATTTTTAAACACAAAAAGGAAGTTATTTGTTTTCCAGATTGGCATACTGCTCTACTTCTTTTTTGTAGTCCAGGATGCCTTGAACAAGACCATTGGCCATACGGGTCAGAAATTTTTTGCTTGTGAGTCTGGCCCGGTCCTGACTGTTGGTTATATATCCGAGTTCGACCAGGATGGCGGGCATTTTCGCGCCCATAAGTACATAAAACGGGGCCTCGCGCACTCCGTGGTCGTTAAGTCCAGAGTACAATTGTCGACC
This sequence comes from Thermodesulfobacteriota bacterium, assembly GCA_051748085.1. GTDB lineage: Bacteria > Desulfobacterota > Desulfovibrionia > Desulfovibrionales > Desulfonatronovibrionaceae > CAYNNQ01. The sequence goes on along the minus strand of JBNJHA010000001.1, from coordinate 58,173 downwards.
TGATTTTAATGCGGATTTATGCACAGATCCGGCCAAGTCCCGTGATTCATTGATTTTGGAGTTGAGCATCAGGTCAGTCAGTATGTATTGCAAATCACTGATTTTCTTTTCCGAGATCGAATTTTCCCGGGCGGCAACCCGCACCGCATCCTTGGACTTGGCCAGGTTCAGATAATATACTTCAAAACCGCGTATTCGGTGGCTGTTATGCGCATTGCAATGGATGGAGATAAACAGATCGGCCTTTTGGGAATTGGCCATTGCTGTTCGTTCCTCCAAAGGAATAAAAGTGTCGTCGGTTCGAGTATAAATAACCCTGAATCCTTTTTTTTCAAGAATTTTTCCCAGAATGCGTGATATTTTAAGATTCAAATCCTTTTCCATAATTCCGGCGCTCACTGCTCCGGGATCCTTGCCGCCATGCCCGGGGTCGAGCATAATGGTTTCCACGGAAAGTCCCAGCTGTTCCAAAAGGCTGTTTTCGGCAAATTTTTTGCTGTCCTTGCTCAACGTGACCTTTTGGGAAGGCTTGGCCCGAGTCTTTATGCTCTCCGGGGCATAGACATCGACAACTATCCGGAAAGGATTCTGCAATGAAAATACCCTGAATTTATTCAATTTTTGTATGTCAAGAACCACACGGGCTTTATCATCCCTGTATTGAGCAGCCCGGATCTTTTCCAGGATTCCGTCTTCTATCTTTTCTTTTCTGGTTGCCTGCGCTCCCAGCCTGGTATCAGACAGATCAATGAACAGTCTGTGCGGAGTGCCCAGATCAGGGTCTGGCTTCAACATTTTGTGGTAGTATTCGGTTTCATCTTCCAGGTCTATTACCACCCGGGTATAATCATCACTGCTCCAATGCCGGATATCCTGCAATTTAAGGGATGCCCCCCGTTTTTTTGCGGATGCTGCTTCTTTTTTAGAAGCGGATGCTGTTTTCGACGTTTTTTCTTTTTTCGAGTTTTTGTTGGGTTGCGGCTCTTTTTTTATCTTTCCGGCGTTTTTGCTGTCCATTTCTCCGAGCATTTTTTCCGCTTTGGGGCGCATATCACCCTGTGGATAGTTATGCACGATTTTTAAAAATTCTATATACGCCTGTGCGGGATCCTTCAGGTGTTCCTTGTATATAAGTGCCTTATGCATTTGTGCATCATCGGTCCAGGAGTGGTCCGGAAAACGATTAATTTCCCTTTGGTAGTAATCAATAGCCTGCAGAAAGTCGGATTTAAGGTATGAGCGCTTGGCCAGTTCTTCATAAGTGCGGCCTAGATAATAAAGAGATTTCGGAGCATATGATCCCCGGGGGGAGGTTTTGTAGGCTTTTAAGAAATGATTTTTGACTTCCATCCAATAGGAGCGATAGCGGCTTTTTTCCGGGTTTTTATTCAGGGCGTGAAAAGCTTGCCAGCCCTGTTTGAAATCACGGGCGGGACCCGCCCATGCCGGAAAGGCAAAGGCATACACAAATATGATGCAAAGGATGAATGAGGTGTTTCTTGTCATTCCACTGTCACGCTTTTGGCAAGATTCCTGGGTTGATCCACATCTTTTCCCAGATAGACCGCTGCCTCATAAGCAAATAGCTGCAGGGCGGGCAGAACAAAAAAAGCGCTCAGATCGCCCTTGATTTTGGGGAGCTCCCAGACATGATCGACATTCAGATCAAAGTCGGCATCCGTGAGTACAATTATTTTTCCGTCCCTGGCCATGATTTCTTGCAAGTTGGAGACCACTTTGGGCAGCAATTCATCTTCCATGGCCAAAGCCAAGGTGGGAAATTCGGGTTCTATAAGGGCTATAGGGCCATGCTTCATCTCGCCCGCGGCATAGCCCTCGGCGTGGATGTAGGAGATTTCCTTCAGTTTGAGGGCCCCTTCCAAAGCCAGCGGGAAGCCGGGTCCGCGCCCAAGATAGAAAAAATGGTCCATTCCTGCGTATTCACGGGTAAGCGCGGCCGCCTTTTCCCGCATGCGCGGAAGTTCGGATTCCAGGATATCCGGCAGGGACAGCAGCTTGCGCAGTAATGTGGCCAATTCAGATTGTTTTAGTTTTTGGCTGCGCTTTCCCCAGTAAAGCCCGAGCAAATATAGCAGTACCAGCTGGGAGCACATGGCTTTAGTTGAAGCAACGCTTATTTCCGGCCCCGCCTGGGTATACAGGGTCTGATCAGATTCCCGGGCGACGCTGGACCCGAGGACATTGCACAATCCGAGCACGTGCACTCCCCGTTCCCGGGCCATCCGGATTCCGGCCAGGGTATCCGCGGTTTCCCCGGATTGACTTATTGCCAGGACAATATCCTTTTCTTTGATTATTGGCTGCCTATATCTGAATTCGGAGGCAATATCCACATTTACCGCAATGCCGGCTGTTTTTTCGATAATGTATTTGGCCCACAGGCCGGCATGAAATGATGTGCCGCAGGCTACTATATGTACCCGTTCGGGAAGAGGCAAGGCCTCAAGCTCCGGCAGGTGGATATTTTCAGCGTTCCGGTCCAGCCGGCCGGCCAGGCAGTCGGTAATGACCTTGGGCTGCTCAAGGATTTCTTTGAGCATGAAGTGTTTAAAGCCGCTTTTTTGAGCAGCCTGTATATCCCAGGATATATGATTTGTCTTTTTTTGTTTTTTTTCCAGATCCGCAAGATTGTAAATTTTCCATGAACGGGCGTCCATCTCCACCAGTTCACCGTCCTCCAAAAAAACCACTTCCTTGGTATAGCGCAGAAAAGCCGGGATGTCGGAAGCGACAAAATTTTCTCCGGTACCGGACCCCAGAAGAAGTGGACTTGAATTGCGGCAGGCCCATATTCTGTTCGGATCGCTGCGGGAGATAAGGACTATGGCGTAAGCTCCCTGAAGTTCCCGCAGGGCATCGGCCATGGCCCTGATCATCGTCTTTTCTTTTTTCAGCTTATGCCCAATCAATTGGGCAATGACTTCAGTGTCCGTATCGGAGTTGAACCGGTAGCCCTTGTTTAAAAGTCGCTCTTTAATTTCGCGGTAATTTTCTATGATTCCGTTGTGCACCAGAGCGATTTCTTCCGAAGAATCCAGATGGGGGTGGGCGTTTTTTTCGTCGGGGATTCCATGTGTAGCCCATCTGGTATGGCCAATGGCGCACGTCGGCATCATTGTCTCCTGACAGGAGAGTTTATGCTCCAATGCGCCTAATTTGCCCGGCGCCCGGAAGAGACTTATCTCATCCCGATGGATATAGGCCAGACCGGAAGAATCGTATCCCCGGTATTCCAAACTGGCCAGGCCTTCAATTATCAACGGTACGGCCGGCCTGTGTCCGGTATAGCCGATAATTCCACACATATTTAAATCCGTTTTTTCGTTTTAGTTTTGCAGCTACAGATGAACACTCTATTTTAAGCTTTGCTGTCAAGCATAATCGGGCGAAAAACAAAAATTGCGTTTAAGGATTTGCCCGTTGCCAGAATTCGGGCCATAAGTCCAGCAGTCTATGCAGGGCCTTGCTCCTATGACTGCGTTTTAATTTTTCTTCGTTTGTCATTTGGGCCGCGGTGCATCCTTTTTCCGGATCTACGAATAAAGGGTCGTAACCGAAGCCGTTGTCTCCCCGGGGAGAGCTGGCAATTTGTCCCGACCATTGCCCCTCGGCGGAGATCAGGGCACCGTTCGGGGCGCAGGCGGTCAGCACGCAATGAAAGTATGCCTTGCGTTGTTCATTTTTAAAACCGGCCATTTTTTGCAAAAGTTTCTGATTGTTGTCCGCGTCACTGGCTTTTGCTCCGCTGTAACGGGCTGAATATATGCCGGGTTCTCCGTTCAGAGCCGGCACGACCAGGCCGGAATCATCAGCCAGGCTGACCAGATTTGTGTGCCGGCAAACTGCCTCGGCCTTTTGCTGTGCATTTTCTGAAAATGTTTCTCCGGTTTCCGGTATGTCTCCTATTTCCGGAAAGTCTGTCAGGCCTAGAATTCTGATATCCGGGTGCGTTTTTGCCAGAGTGGCTTCAAGTTCTCTTATTTTTCCCCGGTTGCCCGTGGCCAGTACAATCGAAGGCATTTATTTCTCCTTTATATATTGACATTAGGATCTTTTTGAGTCTCCAGAGCCAGGACCGGGGGCAACAAAAGGGTTACGCAGGTGCCTTCGTCCGGCTTGCTTTTCAGCTCCACTTTTCCGCCCATGTCCTCGATGGTTTTTTTGGTCATTGCCAGACCGAGTCCGGACCCCTTTTCTTTGGTGCTGAAAAAAGGATTGAATATTTTTTCCTGTATTCCTGCCGCAATTCCCGGTCCCGAATCTATAACCATTATGCAGATATACTGGTCGCAAATAGAAGTTTTTATGTCCAGCATTCCGCCTTCAGGCATGACTTCCATAGCGTTTTTTACAATATTTATAAGTCCTTGTTTTATGAATTCCGGATTGCCCCTGGCCTGAGCCAAGTCTTCCTGAAGATGCATATTGACTTCGATCCGCTGCTTTCTGCATCCGATTTCCATCAAATCCATGGTCTGTGTGACGATTTTATTTACGTCCACTTCAGTTGTTTTCGCTTCTGTGGGCCGGGCAAAATTGAGAATGCTTTTTAGAATTCCGTCCAGGCGTTTTGATTCGTCCAAAATAATCTGCACTTTTTTTCGGGCCTTTTTCCCCAGTTCCGGGACGCGTAAAAGTGAGTTGGCAAAACCGCCTATGGCGAACAGCGGGTTTCTTATTTCATGAGCGATATAGGTGGAAAGTTCTCCGATTGCCGCAAGTTTTTCCGATTGCTGCAGACGTTTTTCCATGTATGTCCTGTGCGTGATGTCCCGGCGCATTTCCACGAGATTTGTGATTTGATTTTGCGCGTTTGTAATCGGATAGACGTAAACGCGAAAATAACTGAGGTGTCCCTGATTGTCGACCCTTGTATGCAGTGCTTCAGCTTTTTTACCGGTTTTAAGTACAGTGTCGAAGGGACACGGATATTTTTTATCTTTGCATGATTCGCCGTCCCTGGACCATGTCTTCCAGCAGGGTTGGCCGATTAAATCTTCTTTATCCAAACCCAGCCTAAGGTAAACATTCTGATTAACGTCTACTATTTTTTTATTTACATCGAGCAGGAGGATATCTTCCCGGACTTCATCCAGAATAGTCCGAAGCAGCGTTTGAGTGTGCGAGAGATGTGTCTGGCAACTCAGACATAGCCGCTCCTGGACAACCACTTCCCAAATGAAGAGTGCCGCGCGATAGTCGAGAATGGAAACCTCCGGGCTTAATTCCTCTCTGAGCCTTTTTAGTAACTTCGGATCATTTTTCAGGATAACTATCGTGTCGATGTTTTCGTCTTTGTCCAGCATTCGCCGATAGTCCGGATATATTTTTATCCCCGCGGCATCCGCAATGTGCTTTTGCTCTTCACTAAGCCCTTCTCCGGTTATTCCAATTAGTTGTATCTCCGGGAAAAAAGCCTGAAGATCGTATTCCCGGGCCAGGGAAAAAATATTTTGTATAATTTCTCCGGGATGGATTAAAGCCACATTAAAATGGTGAAGTGCTTCAGAATTCATGACGATACTCGTTTTTTTGCCGGGCAGTATTTTGAATTATTTTTTGATGCGCATGAAATTAAAGGTCATATCACCCATGTCCACGCACAAAATACCGCCGGACAGGCGCGGAGGGGAACCGGACAAAAAACGGAGCGTTTCGGCCGATTGTACGGAAGCGATCAGGGTGGTCACCGGAGCAATGCAGCCGAGGCGGGTTTCGGCGCCATCCTGCTCTTCCCCTTCCCAGAAAGAAAGTGGTCCTGTTTCTCCGGGGAGTACTGTGGATGCAAGTCCTGTCCAGCCGGCGACAAATCCGGTAACCAGGGGCTTGTTCGCATTCCCTGCCGTTTTCAGGAGTATTTTTTTGGAATTTATTCCCCCCAGGGCGTCAATTACCAGATCGTGCTTGTATAATATTTTTGTAGCCGAACTATTGTCATCTAAAAAAACGGGAAGCGCGTTGACCTTGGTCTCAGAATTGATGAGCCTTATTCTTTCAACCGCAGCCCGGGCCTTGTTTTCTCCTAAATTTTTTTCGGTGCATAATAGTTGCCGGTTTAAATTGCTGGCTTCAAAATTGTCTCCATCGACGACGGTGATGTGGCCGACTCCGGTTCTGGCCAGGATTTCCAGGATGTTTCCGCCCAGACCTCCAGCGCCGAGGATTATTACCGAAGATTTTTTCAGCTTGCGCAGATCCTCGGGAGTGAATGCTTCAAGATTTCGGGTATATCTTGTCTGTATCTCTCTTGGGATGTCCGCATTGGGGCAAGCGGCTGCTGACTTTTCAGGGGACATATTATCCTCCGCCTACTGCCGGAAATATCCCGATCCGATCATTTTTTTTTATTGCTTTGTCCCAGTCCGCCTGCTCCCCATTGACGAATATGATTTTGACTTCATTTGACGGAACTCCCAATTTTTCCACCACGTCCCGGACCAATAGCCCTTTTGCAACGGTTGTCCGGCCCCCTTGAGGGGTGAATTCAGCAAGAGTGGCAAAGCATTTGACTTCGATTTCTAATTCTGTCGACATAGATGAGTTAACCTGCTTTTTAAAAAGATTTTCGTTTATTACAAGATAAAAAATCGTTTCAGTCAACCGCCATGGGAATGGATTCTTGGCTGTTTTGTGTTTTCCTGTAAAAAAAGCAGCCGGGGGGTTTAGCCCCCGGCTGCTTTTTAGATGTTTTTCGTTCGAAAAACATCCTGTTGTGGACACAGAGTTGTTTCGGTGCGTTATACTTTGGCCTGCTGCAATTCTTCTGCTGTGTAGTCCCAAATGGTATTATGCGGCGGCAGTTCTTCTTTGCTGAAAAAGTCAGGCAGTTGATCATGTGCCTTTGTAAATCCGGCCTGTTCGTTAAAGGCCAGTTCGTCCTGCAAAACTGCGATGCCCGCCTTGGATACATCATCCGCCGTGAAATCAATGCCAAAACGGGCGCTGATCATTTTGGAGATTACTTCCAACGCGTCCTCGGTATCCAGGACAGCAAAAGCCACGAACAGGCACAGGCCCGTGGAATCAACCGCGGCCGTGGCGATTTGCAGGGCTTTGGAGGTTTCGATGTTCCCGCCTTTGCACAACGGGTCAATATCACCGCCGACCTTGAGGATGTTCTGGCATACCGCGTATCCGGCGGTATGGTCGGCGCCCATTGTGGAAGTAGCGTAAGTCACACCGACTCCCTTGACTGACCTGGGATCGTAGGCAGGCAGGGCCTGGCGCTTGACCACCGGGACCCTGTCTACACCCAGGGCTTCTCCGGTAAAAGCGGCTCCGTTTCCGATGATTCTGCCCAGGTAATCCTGGGGATCCCGGGTTCTTTTTAATAACTTCAAGGCCTGCGGACCGTCTCCCCAATCCACGACCCCTTTTTCCATGGCGACTGCTATGGTGTTACCCATTTCGATTGTATCCAGTCCTATGTCGTCACAAGCTCTGTCCATTTGGGCGATTATATCCAGGTCCTTGATGGTAGTATTCGCGCCAAAAGCCCAGATGGTTTCGTATTCGAAGCCGGAAGTAACGTATTTTCCTTCCCGGTCACGGAATTCCTGGGAGCATTGGATCACACAGCCCGGATGACAGCCTTCCTTGGTCACGCCGCCCCGCTCATTAATTAATTCAACCATTTTTTCGCCGCTGATGTCGGAAGCAAAATCAAATCTGCCCTCGCGGAAATTTTTAGTCGGTAACGCACCTGCTTCATTAATGATGTTTACCAGAATGGCAGTGCCGTAGCTTGGCAGTCCCTGCCCGGTTACCGGATGATCGGTCAGAATCTTTGCCCACCTCTTGGCCGCTTCCTTGAAAGCGTCCTTGTCCGCCATTTGCGGAGATGAGGTCCCGCTGTCGTCTGCCACAATCGCCTTTATCCCCTTGGATCCCATGAGTGCGCCCAGTCCTCCCCGGCCGGCGGCTCTGGACGGATATCCCTTGGGATTGGTAAACTGAATAGAAGCTCCGAGAAGAAGATTCTCTCCGGCAGGTCCAATTACCATCATACCTGCTTTTTCGCCGTATTTTTCCGAGAGTTTGGATACCGTGTCATAGGTGCCAAGGCCGGCTAGTTCAGTCATTGTTTCAATTTGCACCGAATCTTTGTTGATGAAGACAACGGCAGGTTCTGTATTGTCCTTTGGCTTGTCTTCGATAACAATTCCCAGAATATCCAGCTTGGCAATCTTTTGGGCAAACGTTCCGCCGGAATTGGATTCCTTAATGCCCTTGGTCAGGGGGGATTTGCCGCCCACGGAGATCCGGCCCGAATTGGCCGCGATTGTGCCGGTTAACAACCCGGCCGCGGCCACCAATTTGTTGTCCGCGCCGAGAGGATGACAGGTTGGGGGAACTTCATTGCGGATAAGCTTCGAAGTAAGCGCCCGGCCGCCAAGTCCGGCGTACTCCTGTTTTGCTTCCTCAAACGCGTAGGTTCTGTCATTGGCGTTTATGCGCAGTATTCTAGCCATATAAACCTCCTTGGTAAGTAGTTGGAATGATGCGTCTGCAAAAAATAAATTTTTGTAGGCAGTGTTAAGTTTAAAGTTTTAAGTAAAATCAAAAATTTATAAATTTTAAACTGTGCGTTTAACTTCCGTCTTCGACTTTTTGCAGCTGTGTCAGTTGGTATAGATAGTTTCCATCCGGAAATGGCTATTTTTCAGTTTAACTTCGTCAAATTTCGTGATTATTCGCCCACGTATTAAAATACGCCCGTCCGCAAGTACTTAATTTGCTAGTTAAACATAAACAATATTTTCGAATCCAAACCTGATATTTGTAAATCCGGGAAGGTTTAAATTTCCGGATAAGATCTAGATAAAATTAAATAAGCTTCAGAAATTCTGAAGTTGACACCTGCCACATGAAGTCGTCAAGTTTTAATCCGTCCAGAACGGCGGCAATTGCTTTTTTTTCATGCCTCAACCCGACAAGCTGATCGGTAAGATGGGAAATTTCGTGTTTTCCAAAAAAATCTCCGTAAATGTGGGCATCCTGTACAATGCCCTGACGGACATTCAGGATAAGTTCAATTGTGCCGCCCCGGGCACGAATTTTTTTGCGGTGTGTATAAGGAGGAGTGGCTCCAAAATTCCAACTCCATGTTGTGTACTTGTCTTCGCGAAGGAGATATATTCTTTTTTCCTGTTCCTTTGAAAGTCCTGCGATCCGACTTCCCTCTAGATCGGAAGAAACCATTGTAAAAAGTCGGGCGCAAAATTCATCGTTGCCTACAGGCTCCGGCAAGTGCGAAATTATATTGGTGATTCTCTTGCGTACCGATTTGACCGCCTTGTCTTGAAATTTGAGTTCGTCCGGGCGCAGAGCATTGGCCAAGTCTTTCACGTTTGAATTGTAAAGCAAAGTTCCGTGGTGCATCGTGTTGCCCTTCCAGATATGCTGGGCATTTCCGGAGATTTTTTGCCCATTGATGGAGAGGTCGTTGCGTCCGTCAAACTCCGCGTTTACTCCCATTTTGTTCAAGGCCTTTACAATCGGCCGAGCGAATTTTTTGAAATTAATCCCTTCCTGATTCCGGGTTCTGGATATCAGGGTGAAATTTATATTCCCCAGATCGTGAAATACTGCTCCACCACCGGACAGCCGTCTGACTACCGGGATGTTGTTATCCCGAACATAGTCTTCATTTATTTCCGCCAGCGCGTTTTGATTGCGTCCAACAATGATTGCCGGCGAGTTCCTCCAGAGAAGGAAGAACTGGTCGTTTTCGTTTTTGAGCAGGTATTCTTCCGCGGCCAGATTAAAGTACGGGTCGTTGTTTTCAAGATGAATGCAGATCATGATAAGCTTGCAACCGTTTAAATTGATAACTGTTTTCGATTAGGCATTATTTATTTCCATAGGGCCGGCAAAAAATTTGTTGTAATAGGCCAGCAGCAGACAGGTCATAGGCAATGCGATCAGTAGCCCCAGAATACCGAGAAGTTTTCCCCATATCGACAGGGAGAGCAGAATCATTGCCGGGTTAAGTCCCATGTTTTTACCCATGATTTTCGGGACAAGAAAACCATCCTGAACGATTTGGGCAATAGCGAAGATGCCGCCTGTTGCGGCGAGCACGATCCAGAAATTGGCTCCGGTTTCCAGACAATGAAGGACAACCAGAAGGAATGTGGGTATTGCCCCTAAAAGCTGAAGATAGGGGATCATGTTTAGAAGCCCGATAAAAAGTCCGAGTATTATGGCCATGGGCAGCCCCAAAATAGAAAAGCCCGTTGCAAAGATGATTCCCACGATGGCCGCTATCAAGGCCTGGCTGCGGAAATAGCGATTCATGTGCCTGTTGAAGTCCTGTATGAAGTTGACCACGGTGTTTCTATGTTTGCGCGGGAGCATGTCTTGCCAGGATCTGCGGAATTTTTCATAATCTATAAGCAGAAAAATAAGATATAATAGAATGATGAACAGTCCGGTCAAGCCCAGAATTATATTGGCCGTCCCGGAAAGAACCTGCCAAATGCCCGGAAGAATTTTTTGCCCCAGTTCATGGCCTATCTTCCATAAATTTTTGTCTTCGAAAAGGGAGACCAGTTTTTCGTGAGTCAGGTAATCGCGGGCGATTGACCATATCTCCGTGGGTATTTTGTCCCTGGCCCGGGCCTGAAAATTTGTGTCCTGAATAAATTTTGCCAGTAAAGTGCTTAGATGGTTTATTTCCTGGGCGATCAAGGGAATGACGAGTTGCAGGACCAATATTGTTGCCGCGCCAAGCACGGATAAAGTTGCAAGTACGGCAATGGTTCGATTTTTTATTTTCTTTTGAACAATGCTAACTATTGGATTTATAAGGTAGGCCAATAAAAAGGCTATCACAAACGGAATCAGTACATCACTCAGATAGCCTAGAATCTGGACCCCGGCCCAGATAAGCATGGCGCCGAAAAGCCAGCGTGCTATGGTGTTTATATCCGGCTTGCTGTCGCTCATGTTTTGTATATAGCTTGTGTGCCTTGAAGTGGCAAGGGATAAACAAATGACATCCGCTGGACTGTCAAAAGAGTTTGTTTGCGTGAATTGTAACTGTTCATCTTGCAAGAAAAGTCTTGACAATATTAATAATGATTACTATTAATAAATAAACAAAGAAAAAAGGAGGGTGTCATGGCCAGTTTAAAGGATTATTGTAATTTACCTATTGATTGGGAGATGACTCCAGAAGAAGCCGTTACCCTTTATCTGGAATGGGGCAACAATTGGAGAAAGGGTGAGAGGCAGCCGGTGAGGTCAAAGGATGATTATTCGGTTTATTTTGTTGTTAATACCTGGGAGGGGAAGCCAAAGCTTTACCTGATTCAACGTAATTCAGAAGAGGCGCGTGAACTATTGGAAATGGAACTTCCGCGGCATCTGTCATCCGCCTTTATGCGCGATGTGGGTAAGCATAAGGGAGTTTACGCGGTTACTCCGGAAATCAGGGGCTGGCTGGAAAAAGAGATGTCCTGTCATAGAAGATAATAAATAGTTCTCGTCCAAAGGTCTTAAGGCTTTTGGACGAGACTTTTTCAGCCGATAGCGGTGAGATAGAGACTGGATTCTTCCCGCCCGTCAATACCGAGCAGATCGTTTAAGGGGTCGTCAAAAAAGGCGGCCACCGGGCAGCTCTTGAGCCCCAGGGCGGTTGCCGCCAGAAGTAAATTCTGGCAGATATGTCCCGTGTCCAAAAGGATATAGCGCAGTCCCCGATGTCCGTATTTTTGCATATTTCTGCGAAAGACGGCGGTGAAGACAATTGACAAGGGTGCCCGGGAACAGAATCTCTGACCCATGGCGATTCCGGACAAATCGGTGTTCGGAGGAAAATCGCCGGCTTTTTCCAGACAAAAGTCCTGAATGTTGAAGTGGTATATCCCCGGGGACAGCCCGTTTACCCTGGAAGATACGGCGTACGTCTCAATGGGGTACAATGCTCCGGCCGAGGGCGCCGTTCGAAGGGGGATGTCGATTCTGCTTCGGGTGACCCCCTGAGCAGCCCATAACAGTTTGCTTAGAACGGAAAGTTCCATCGTTTCTTCGCCGGAAAAACGTCGGTGAGATCGCCTTTCCTTTATAGTTTGCCATAGATCATAGGGGGCATTTGCTAAAGCGGGGTCAGGAAGCTCGATTCGTTCAGCTTCGGGATAAGTCTTGAATTTTTCCCCCGGCGCTATGCTGATCTCGGGCAAGCTGCCGAGGCCGGTCGAACTGTACGCTGTTTTTTGCCAGTATTGCCAGCCAAAGCTTTTTCCCAGGTCGTCCATAAGATCCCCTTTGATAGTCTAAATGTTATGCGACTTATAATACTCCTAATATGAAATTCAAGCTTTTTCAATCCTTGTCGTGCATGAATATCGCCCATCGCGGAGCAAGCTTTACGTGTGCTGAAAATACGGCCGCGGCTGCCAGAGCCGCAGCCAAGGCCGGTGCCCACGCCTGGGAGTTCGATCTGCGCCTGTGTGCTGACAATCGGCCGGTTGTAATCCACGACGAGGATGTTGTCCGGACCAGCGATTTTAGCCGGGTTTTTTCATCGCAGTTTCCCTCGGCAGTAAATGCCCTTTCCCTCAAAAACCTCAAGCTGCTTGATTTTGGAATACATTCCGGAAAGGCGTATCCTGACTGTGACAGTCTCGGTCCGGAAAGGATTCTGACTTTGGAGGATGCCTTGGATTTGAGCCGGGAGTCGGAACTGTTGGCCAATGTGGAGATAAAGGATTGTGGTCCTGCGGATAATCTTGTGATTGCCCAAAAGTTGGTGGATTATGTGCAACAGAAGGAAATGCTTGATCGAGTCGTTGTTTCTTCGTTTAATTTCGATGTCCTGCGTTTTATTCGTCGAAAGGACAGCCTTTTGCACATCGGCGTTTTGTTTGATGAGGGTGAGGAGATTTTGCCTGAAAAATGGCGGGATATTCACCCCATGTCCTGCCATGTGCCTTTGAAAAGCGCTACTCCCGAGTTGATCGGGAGGCTAAGGCATGAAGGAGTCAGGATATATGTTTATACCGTGGACGACCTCCGGGACATGGAAAAATGCCTCGAGATAGGCGCGGACGGAATGTTTACCAATCGACCGGAGAGGTTAGGAATCCTTCTTGCGGGAAAGCATCCGCAGCTGGTATAGATCGGTCCTGCGGTTGCGCAGGTTCTGAACGCTTCCCTGCCGTCTCAGGTTCTTAAGCATCTCCATGTCCAGATCGGCCACCAGGGTCATTTCCGTATTCGGCGTGGCCTCGGCCGCGACCGAATCATGGGGGAATGCGAAGTCGGACGGGGTGAATATGGCCGCCTGGGAATACTGGATGTCCATGTTTTCCACCTTGGGGATATTGCCCACGCTCCCGGAGATGGCCACGTAGCATTCGTTTTCAATGGCCCGGGACTGGGCACAGCGCCGTACCCGGAGGTAAGAATTCTTGGTGTCCGTCCAGAACGGGACCAAAAGGATCTCCATGCCCTGATCGGCCAGGAGCCTGGGGAGTTCCGGGAATTCGACATCGTAGCAGATGAGTATCCCGATCTTGCCCACGTCCGTGTCAAAACTTTTCAGCTCTCCCCCGCCCTTGAGCCCCCAGCTGCTGTCCTCCTCCGGGGTGATGTGCAGCTTGTACTGTTTGTCCCAGGTGCCGTCCCTGCGGCAGAGAAAGGACACGTTGTGCAGCTGGCTGTCCTTGTATTCCGGGACGCTTCCGGAGACTATATTTACATTGTAAGACAGGGCCATGTTCTGCATCTCCCGGCGCAGGGGCTCGGTGTAGTCGGCCAGGGAGCGCATGGCCGTGGCCGCGTCTTTTTCGTCGAACCTGGCGATCAGGGGAGCGTTGAACAGTTCCGGAAAGAGTACTATGTCCGCGTTGTACCTGGCCAGGGTGTCCACAAAGAATTCGGCCTGCTGGATAAAAGATTCAAAGGATGGGAAAATCCGCATCTGCCACTGCACAACGCCCAGGCGGACATAGCTTTTCTGTCCGCCCATGAGCTGGACACGTTCCTCGTAGTAGATATTGTTCCAGGCCAAAAGGACCGCGAAGCCGTGCGAATCCTTGTCTTCCGGGAGGTAACCGGGGATAAGTTTTTTAATGTGAAAATCGTTTGAAAGCTGGAAGGTCAGAACCGGATCGCGTATTTCCCGGTTGACCACCTTGCGTACATATTTTTGAGGCGCCATTTCCGCAACGTATTTGCGGTAGCCGGGGATTCTGCCGCCAACCAATATCCCTTTCAGGTTCAGGCTTTCGCAGATTTCCTTGCGCGCGTCGTACAGACGGCGTCCGAGACGCATGCCCTGATAATCGGGGTGCACGAATACCTCGATTCCGTAAAGATAGTCCCCGTCCGGGCTATGATTGGCCAGATTCCCTGCGGTGATCTGATCATAGGTATGATTGTCCCCGAATTTTTTATAATCCACGATCAGGCTGAAGGCGGCGGCTACGACCTTGCCTTTGTCTTCTATGCAGATCTGGCCCTCGGGGAATCTGTTTATATGCGCTGCAAACTCGGCTTCGGCCCAGTGCATGCCCATGACCCGATAGACCTTGTTCATAATTTCCTGCAAATCAGGGAAGTCGTCCGGTTTGAGGGTTCTTAGGCGCAATTTGTGCGGGGTGGTGTTCTGATGCGGCATGCTAAGCCTTGACAAGGTTGTGATTAAACTTTATTAGTAATTATTATTAATAAGGTAGTCAAAAAATGAACAAAAAATTAAGAAATACAAAGCAACGCTCAATTATTTTGCAAGAGCTACGTAAAGTCAAGTCTCATCCCACGGCTGATGATGTGTATATGATGGTAAAAGAAAAATTGCCCCGGGTAAGTTTAGGCACTGTATACCGCAATCTCGAGGTTCTTTCTGAATGCAACGAGATTCAGGTATTGAATATTCCCGGCATGCAGAAGCGCTTTGACGGCAATCCGAAGCCGCATTTGCATGTACATTGCGTCTATTGCGACAGGGTGGATGACATCCTTGGCGATCTGAATATTGATTGGGCAAGATTGCAGGAGAAAACTGATTATCATCTTTCGGGTTGCGATGTGCAACTCAGAGGCGTCTGCCCGGATTGTCGTGAGGCAGGGCGT
>JBNJHA010000001.1:0-42971 GCA_051748085.1 Thermodesulfobacteriota bacterium | reverse complement strand
CCAAATTTAAATTTGGGTGCCGGATTTTGACGTAATATTAAAGGGCAAGAAAATATGCGAACCTTTCGTCAGGAACATCAGAAAGGATCATTCGAATAAAATCTTTACGCAACGTCGAGGAACCAAGGATTCGTTGCTTTTTTATATGCGACGTAAAGTTATGAAAAGTGTTGATAAAACTTTATGGTTGATGTTTAATTTGTTTTCTTGGTATAATTTTAAAAACTTGAGACATTATTCAAGGAGGATTCGATATGAAATCACTTAAGGGGACCAAAACCGAGAAAAATCTTTTAACCGCTTTTGCCGGAGAATCCCAGGCCAGGAACAGGTATGTTTTTTTTGCCAAGCAGGCCAAGAAGGATGGCTACGTGCAGATATC
The DNA here is from genome assembly GCA_051748085.1 of Thermodesulfobacteriota bacterium. GTDB lineage: Bacteria > Desulfobacterota > Desulfovibrionia > Desulfovibrionales > Desulfonatronovibrionaceae > CAYNNQ01. The sequence continues at coordinate 42,589 of JBNJHA010000001.1, read as the reverse complement.
CAAGGCTTTTGAGGAAACAGCCGAGCAGGAGAAGGCACACGCAAAGCGTATCTTCAAATTCCTGGAAGGAGGTGAGGTTGAAATTCAAGCTTCCTTTCCAGCCGGAAAGATTGGTTCAACCTTGGAAAATTTAAGGGCGTCAGCTGAGGGTGAAAATTATGAATATTCGGATATGTATCCCGATTTTGCCAAGGCAGCCGAGGACGAAGGCTTTCCGGAAATTGCCGAGGCCTTGCGTTCCATTGCCGTGGCTGAAAAACAGCATGAGAAGCGCTATCTTGATTTTGCGGCCAATATTGAGGCAGGAAGCGTGTTCAAAAAAGATGAAAAAGAAGTTTGGCGCTGTCTGAATTGCGGATATCTGCATACCGGGTACGAGCCGCCGGAGGAGTGTCCGGCCTGCGCTCATCCCAAAGCATATTTCGAGCTATTGGCCGAAAACTGGTAAACTAAAAGAAGGAGTTAAGAGATGACCAAACAATTGGAAATTTACAAGTGTGAAGTATGTGGAAATATTGTCGAGGTGTTGCATGCCGGGGCCGGGGAACTAGTCTGTTGCGGTCAGCCCATGAATCTCATGGAGGCCGGAACCGTGGATGCGGCCAAGGAAAAACATGTACCGGTAATTGAAAAGAGCGATGCCGGTTACCGGGTTGTTGTCGGCGATGTAGAGCATCCCATGGAGGAAAAGCATTATATTGAATGGATAGAATTGGTGGCCGACGGCAAGGCCTACCGCCAGTTCCTGTCCCCCGGCCAGAAACCGGAAGCCGAGTTCTGCGTGCAGGCGGACAAAGTCACTGCCCGGGAATACTGCAATATTCATGGCCTGTGGAAGGCGGAAAATTAAGGAGGCAAGATGGCCAATCCTGAAGATATGTGGCAGTGCCAAACCGTGAATTGCGGCTATATATACGACCCTGATCGCGGTGATCGCAAAGGCAAAATTGCCAAGGGGACCCGTTTCGAGGATATCCCGGACACATGGCGCTGCCCGGTGTGCGGGGCGAGCAAAAAGGCCTTCAGACCCCTGGGTGGTCCGGACGCGGTAAAATAGGCGGGAGAGTTATGGACAAATATGTCTGCACCATATGCGGATACCTATACAGTCCTGTTATCGGAGACAGGTCCAGATCTGACGTGCCTAAAAAAACCGCTTTTCACGCTTTGCCGGAGGACTGGAAATGTCCGCAATGCGGCGCTGATAAAAGGCGTTTTGAATCTTTTGAACAAAAGGAGTAGTTGTTATGGAAAATTGGATATGCAGCATCTGCGGTTATGTATATGATCCTGCCGAAGGTGATCCGGAAAATGATGTGCCGGCCGGTACCGCATTTGAAGATGTTCCGGACGACTGGACCTGTCCGGTTTGCGGAGCTGGTAAGGAACAATTCAGTAAGGAAGTCTAGATTGTCTTTTTCGAAAAAAATTGTATTTTTCGGATAGACTCGGTTAAATTTATCCCCTCCGGGTATTGTTCACGGGGGGGATAATCTTTTGCGGTTTTTAAAACCGGGATGAGATTTCCTGGTCTTTCAAAATAATATCTGTTCGGACGCAAGTGCAAAAAGTCGAAGACTGGAATTAAGTGCACAGATTTAATTTTATAACTCCTTGGTTTTGTTTGAAATTTTCAACTTAAAATGGGGTGCTGCCTGCACAAATTTATTTTGGCAGGCGCATCTGTGCATATGAAAACCGGGCGGTCTGCAGCAAATGTACACAAAAAACGGTACATTTTTTAAGGTAGTGAATAGTTACACTTAAATAAGCATATAATGAAAAAAGGATGTTAGACATGGCTGTTCAGGAAATAAAGAAGAATGTTTTTTGGGTAGGCGCAGTGGATTGGAATATTCACAGTTTTCACGGTTATGCTCTGGCCCGGCGGGGCACGACCTATAATGCTTATCTGGTCATTGACGACAAGATTACCCTCTTTGACACTGTTCCGGAAAAATTTAAATGGGACCTGTATCATCAGGTGAGAAGTCTGGTTAAACTCGAGGATATTGACTATATGGTAGTCAACCATGTTGAACCGGATCATTCCGGTGCATTTCCGTTTATGTACGAAAAGATAAAACCGGAAAAGGTTTATTGTTCAACGATGGGCAAAAAAGCCCTGATTGATCATTATCATAATGAACATTGGCCCTGCGAGGCAGTAAAAACCGGGGATGAAATAAGCCTCGGGAAAAAGCGGGTGCAATTCATGGAAACAAGGATGCTGCATTGGCCGGACAGCATGTTTTCCTATATTCCCGAAGATAAACTGCTTATCTCAAATGATGCTTTCGGCCAGAACATAGCCAGTTCGAACAGATTCGACGATCAGACGGATAAAAATGCGTTGTTTGCTGAGGCCCGGCATTACTATGCCAATATTATACTGCCTTATTCGCAGCTTGTGCAGAAGGTTTTGGCCAAAGTTGCTGAATCCGGAATGGAAATTGATATGATCGCCCCGGATCACGGTTTTATCTGGCGTTCCTATGTCCCGGAAATAATCCGGGCCTATGACGAATTCAGCCGGCAGGAGACTCGGAACAAGGCTGTCATTGTCTATGACACCATGTGGGAGAGCACGGCAAAAATGGCCAAGGCAGTGGGGGAAGGATTTCAGGAGTCCGGCATGGAATACAGGCTCATGTCGCTGAAGACTTTTCACCATAGTGATGTCATGGGTGAGTTTTCGGACGCCAAAGTCCTTGTCTGCGGTTCTCCGACCCATAACAACGGAATGCTGCCGCTTATGGCCGATTTTTTGACCTATATAAAGGGGCTCAGGCCTGTTGGACGGATTGGCGCCGCTTTCGGCTCTTTTGGCTGGAGCGGGGAAGCGGCCAAGGATATGCAGAAGATTTTGCAGGACGCTAAGTTCGAGATTCCGGCTGACCCGGTGCGGGTCAAAAATGTGCCCAGGCACGAGGATCTGGCCGCGTGCAAGGATCTGGGCAAAACCCTTGCGGCTGCTGCGGCCGATAAATAGGTTTACCGTCAGGTATCTGTTTCCCATACTCGTAAAGTGGAGCAGGCCTCTTCATAAAATATGACCCGGCACTCAAATCAACGATTTGAGTGCCGGGTCAAGACGCAAGGGACGCCAAGGGAAGATGTTTTCAATTTGCCGGGCATTGGCAAACTGAAAGGCTGCCTTGCCCAAAACCGTTTCCCGGTTTTGGGCAATACTTAAGCTTCGCGTCTTAAACTTCGCATACTTCGCGACTTCGCGGTTCCACATTTTTTATGTATATCTTTTTTGAAACAGCTCTTATGAAACAGTTACCAAGTCGGGAAAACCGGACCTTCCTGCAAGGCGGGTTAAATCCGCGTTAAAGGTCGGGAAGGACAAAATTACTGGGGAAGGATTAAGATGACTGATAAGCGCATGTCTGGACGCAAGCTGAAGAAACTGGTTCTGTCCGTTCTGGAGGATGGTCCCCCGGAGAAGTCCTGGGAAAAACTGCGGGAATTTGATCCCCTGCAGATAATAAATCCCCTTTTTACCGCCCTTCTTAATTCTTCCCCCCGAGTAAAATGGCATGGTGTGAGCTGTTTCGGCCGGGTCGTGCCCCTTATTTGTCGACAATACGGTCTGGAGCGCGGCCGGGTGGTCATGCGCCGTTTTATGTGGATGCTAAATGATGAATCGGGTGGCATAGGTTGGGGAATTCCGGAAAGCATGGGCGAGGTCATGGCCTGCCATGAACAGTTGGCCCGGGAGTACCATTCAATCCTTCTTTCCTATATGTGGGATTCGGGCGGCAAAGACAATTTCCTGGAGTATGCTCCGCTTCGCCGCGGGGCCTTCTGGGGCTCGGCCCGACTGGCCCAGTCCCGTCCGGATATGGTGGCTTGTATCGGGGACAAAATCATGTGGGCAATGGAAAACGAGGAAGATATTTATATCCTGGCCGGGGCAATGATAATTGCAAAATTGCTTGGTCTTGAATTGGATGGGCATATACAACAAAAATTAGATAGTAATGAACAAATAAGCTATTATTGGAATGAGAGATTCCAAAATATAAAATTGCCTGAAATTATTTCCGGTGAGTTTATACTTACTTCTTGAGTGCAGGTATTTAGTGGGCGTCTTTTTGCTAATGGAATTACGGGATAAATAATTTGTCAGGAATAATTAAATATACTCAGGGGAACTTGTAAATGCATGCTAATTGCGTATGTCTTTTTAAAAAAAATCGTCCAAGGATTAAAAAAACAATTTTTTTTTCCTGTGGTTTTACTTTGATAGAAATTATGGTGGTTATTGTTATTTTGGGGATTTTAGCAGGCTTAATCATGCCCCGCCTAACGGACAAGCCCAGTAAAGCCAGAGTGGTGAAAGCCCAAATGCAAATTGATAGTATATCTATGGCCTTAAAAGAATTTAAGTTGGATAACGGTTTTTATCCGAGCACAGAACAGGGGTTAAAGGCGTTGATTAAAAAACCCAGTATCGGACGTATGCCAAGTAATTATCCGGAAAAGGGTTATATTTCCCACATTCCTGAAGATCCATGGGGCAATGAATATATATATATTTGCCCCGGAGAATATGAGGATTTTGACCTCATATCTTTAGGAGCAGATGGAGAGGAAGGCGGTGAAGGCTTTGATTCCGATATTTACAGTTGGAAGCTTGAATAAAAAACCTTCGGGCTTTACCCTGATCGAATTAGCGGTAGTTGTGTTGATACTTTCAATTGGCATAGGTATTGCCTTGCCTATGATTTCTCCGGGCGTCTATGGAAACGATTTTAAAACCGGCCTCAGGCGTCTGCATGCTATTGTCAATCAAGCTAGATATGAAGCAATTATGCACAACACACCTGTAATATTGCACATTGATTTTCCAGAAGATAACGAAGGACATTCCACTTATTACATTAAAAATACAAAAAAAGATAATAATAAAATATCAAAGCAGTTATTTTCTGGAAAATTATACTTGGCTTCTGTAAAAAAAAGAAATAATCCGCCGTGCTCTCTTGGAGAGGTGGAATTGTTTTTCCTTCCTCATGGTCTGGCTGAACCGGCGACATTCGACGTTGTTTTTATGTCTAAAAGATATAAAATTCAAATTCAGCCATTTTTATCTCGTTTAATTGTAAAGTCCGGATAGGACTCCGATGGATTTTTCTATAAAAGATGTAAAAACAAGGTGTTGGGAGGAGGGCGGATTTACCCTCATGGAGATTATGGTCTGTCTGGCCATACTGGGCATCACCTTCGCCGCAGCACTGAAAGCCACGATCGGGATTCAAGAACTGCTTCTAAGCAACCAATTTCATTGTCGGGCATCAATCTTAGGAGCCAACAAAATGAATGAAATTCGTTTATCCGGTCCGGAAAAAATAACTATATGGAGAGGACAGTTTGACAGTTATCCACAATACCACTGGAAACTGGACAAAACTACCGCCCAGTTAGAAAATTTGGAATTAGTAATTTTAGAAATTTACAGAGAAAGAGAAGAAAATGATTCAATAGTTTTTAAGGAGTTATTTTTGGAAAAAAAAACAAAGAGTACAAACTGAACATAATTTTATATTTGCATACCTTGGCGTGACATAATTGCTTACAAAATTTTTGCTACTCGTGCCTTCGACCTGCGGTGCTTTAATGCCCGCCGAAGTGACGCTTGTCCCCTCCGGATGCGCTGGCCAGAGAAAATAAGAATGTCGAACCGGCAATGTATATTTGCATGGGGACCTGACTTATATTTTCCATCCGGCGGTCCGGTTCCCCCCATCGGCATGTATAAAAAACCGGGCGGCATGCAACAAATGTACGCAAAGAATCTGTTGAACTTTTTAATGTGTGAATAATTGCGGCACGAAAAGAATAATCTACACTACGCAAAAAATGTTAAAGAATAAATCGGCACAAGATACCAATGTTTCCTAGTGGGCAAGCGTCTGAGTAAACTGAAAAGTTGATTCCTTGCCTTTGTCGTCCTGTAACGTCAAATTTATCAATACCCCCCGTGGAGGGCCTTTGTCCTTTTGGAATGGGTCTAAATTCCATGTCCTTTGCGGCGCAGAAAAATTTTTTCCTAGAAAACGTATGCTTATCTTTTTTACTCTGTCAGATATGACTATGGGCTCTGAGCTTCGGGATTCGCCAGGAATATCCATAAAAGGTAACTCTTGGCGAATAAGTTTGAATTTTGTATGTCCTTCGGGCATCTCTGATGAAGATTTTTTTTGTAAAATATATGTTATTTTATTTATCCTGCGCACTGGAAATGTTGACTGATCAAAAGATAAACTAGAAAAAGAGGGAAAGGTCATTAAGGTGGCATTATCATTAAGCATATTAAGATTTGGCGAGCACCCGGAGAACTCAAATAAATTGTTCGCAGTCGCAATGTTTGATGAATTGCTGGATAAATAATAGGATTCTAAATCCTTAGTCATTTGTAAAACAATACGCTGACCGTTTTGGACGACATCAGTCTCATGAAAAATTTTTTCTGTGACATTAAATACTTTGTTAAATACTATAAACATGCCTGTAAAAATTATACCGGCAATAGTAATGGAAATCATTAACTCCAAAAGGGTAAATCCACAATCATTTAAATGGTATTTATTATTTTTCATTCGAATTAGTTTCATAAGATATTTTTTAATAGAAATGCATCTCAATGTAAATGGTTAATTTGGTTCACATTAAAAGTGAAATAAGAATTAAGCAGCGATTAGATAAAGCACTAATACTAAAATATATAGTTACAATCAATATTTTTAAATCCATTAAATATTAAATTAATTTTTTAAAACCAAAATGCTTGTTAAATATATTATGTCACAAGTGATCCCATGTCGCGATTGTAGTTTTGTATCTTTTCCGCAAAGTCGACAGCAAGGCGCGATTTTAATAATGGTTCTAATGCTTTTAAGTATGTTAGTCGTTGTGACTATGGAAAGCATGCGTCTTATGCAGGTGAATCAAGTAAGTTCTCGGGTGTTTTCTGATTCTTTAAGGGCGAAAAGTCTTGCCAGGTCAGCAATCACCTTAGCTGAGTCTTTATTGCTAAATGATGCTAAAAAAAAAGCCAATAAAGATGAAGAAAATGTTGATCATTACGGGGAAACTTGGGCCAATTTTTTGAATCAGGACGAAATAGCTTCGCCAAGTCTGGGGTTAGGTGAGGTTAATGGTACTATACTAGATGAGCAGAGTAAATTTCCAATAAATTATCTGGTCGATCATAATGGCGATTTTCAACAGGAATATAAGGCAGTTCTTGAACGGCTACTTATGTCCCCTCCTTTTTCTAAAGAATTGCCGGAGGTAAAAAAAATTCTCGAATCACTGAAAGATTGGATTGATGAAGACAAAGAGCGAACTGGAGAATTTGGCGCCGAATCGCCTTATTACCATTTAGAAAATAAAGATTATTCCTGTCCAAACCGGCCAATAAAATATATTGGAGAACTTGTCTTGATTAGGGGAATAGACAAAGAATTGTATACAGGCTCCGAAAATGAACCTGGTCTTAAAGATCTTTTTACTGTGTACTCAAACGGAAAAATCAATATAAATACGGCTCCTAAAGAAATTCTCGCAGCTATGGTTAATCCGGGCATAAGTCGGGAAACCGCAATGCAATTCGCTGAAGCAGCCATTGACTACCGCCGGCAAAGCAGGCATTTTGATTTTCTTTATGAATCGGATTGGTACCTAAACCGTCTAGCTGGATATAGTGATGTGCAATTCCCATCGCAAATGGTTACAACTGCAAGCAATAACTTTTCCGTATTGATAAATGCAACAAGCGGAAGCGCATGTATTGCTTATTTTTGTGTTCTGGAAAGAAATTTAAATGACAAAAAGTATAATGTAAAAAGATTACTTACTGAAGTTCAATAATAAATTATATATCATATGGCTAACCTTTATGGCTAAGACTGCGCTAGGAATTGATATCGGTTCAACTCAGCTTAAATTAAGCTGGATCACTTGCAACTTAAAGGGTATAAAATCCTTTCAGAACTCATGTCTGTCAATTCCGTTAACCGAGAATTCAGCAGAAAGCGTCAGCTGGATAGAAAGTCAAGTTGCCAACCAGCCAGTGCCTGATTCGATAGTTATTTCCGTCAACAGTAAACAGGCTTTATTTCACAATTTATATTTCCCTTTTTCCCAGCAGGGAAAGATCAAGGAAGTGCTTCCCTTCGAACTTGAAAACAGTCTCCCTGTCGAACTGGATGCTTATTCATTTGATTTTTTGTTTTCCGGACAAAAACGGGAACAGGGAAATGAAGTAATAACAGCACTGTATCCCAAAAAATTATTAAACGAGTTACTTTCGGCTCTGGAACGTTGCGGATTGTATCCAGACAGGGTTGACCTGGATCTAGCAGTATTGGCCCGAGTGTCCGAGGAAATAATTTCTGAAAATGATAAAAACATACTGATATTAGACATTGGATGGAGCAAAACAAACTTAGTCTGGAGACAAGGGACTAAAGTTATTGCCTTTCGCTGCTTGTTCCCAGGTCTGGGGGGGCTTATAGGAGGCTTGGACCGCGATTTAAAACCAACTGATATTGAAGAGATAAAAGCTTTTTTTGATGAATTGGAACAAAAAAATGATCAAGACAAAATACTTCGTCCATTTCAGGATTTAAAGAGGCAGATCCTGCTTACCCTTATGGCCGCACAATCTGAATCTTTTCCAGAAAAAATTTTTCTTACCGGAGGAGGATCTCAAAACAATTTTATTCATTCTTTTTTACAGGAAAATTTACAAATTAGAACCATGAGCCTTCCCCAAGTTTTAGATCTTGACCAGAGTTGTCCGGAAGAAACTGTCCTGGCTGCTATGGCGGCTAGAAAAAAAAATCACGAACGGAAGGGTTATAATCTCCTGCATGATGAATTAAGCAAACGAAGACAAAAAATAGTCCCCCCACCTCATAGGCAATTTTTATTATTTGCTGTTCCAATACTTTTCTTTTTAGTCTTAAGCACTTTTTTTTTGAATATATCTGTACAAAAACACAAGTTAGCAGTGTTACAAGGCCATTTGCAGGATACGTTTAAAAAAATAGTTCCATCTGCTCCGGCTTCCTTACAGCCAATTCAATATACGAGTATCTTACGATCAAGAATTGCGGCCCAGAGGAGTGCCTCTATTAAAAAAAATATTCCCATGGCCAAGGCTATTAACGTGTTAATTGACATAAGTAAATCATTGTCTTCCGAATTGGCTATTCAGGTTACTCATTTTGCTATGGACAAGGAAACTGTTCGCTTGGATGGTGTTGCTTCTGATTTTAATACAGTAGATATTATTAAGAAGAGGTTGAGCAAAATAAAACAATTCTCTGAAGTAAGTATTGTAGGGGCTAATGCGGACGAAAAAAATAAAAGGGTGCGTTTTAACCTGCGCATACTGCTTGCCAAAGAAAATGATTAACAAAAAATGACAATCAAAAAGTCACTATTTTGATTCAAGAAATGTTTATGCAATTTGAACGAAGAAAAGCAATAATATTTTCCATTGCCGTTTTTTTGCTGCTTATTGGCATATACCAATGGGCGGTTATACCAATTGTTGAATATAATCAGAACATTTTAAGTGAACAAAAAAAAACTAAAATAAGATTAAAGGAGCTTCTAGCATTAAACGAAAAATATGAAGCAGCCAAAAGGCCTTCCGGCGAAGACGCAAGTTTAATCCCAGGATTTTCGGGTGCTACATTGTTTTCTTATCTTGAAGCTCAGGCATCAAAAGATGGATTGAAGCCAAACATTGATTATATGCGTCCGAGTACACAAGATGTCTCCGATGAATTGGAAGAAAAAACTGTACAAATGCGACTTAAAAAAATTAGCTTAAAAAAGTTTGTTCTGTTTCTTGAACATGTCGAATTAGGTTCAGAAACAGTTTATGTAAAGCGAATATCTGTACGTTCTCCACTGAATAACTCTGAAGGACTTAACGTAGATTTAACTTTCTGCGCCTTTAAAACCAGAGATTAGTATTTTGTTTTTGATGTATCCATTACAATTTACAATAAAATTTAAACAAAATATTAATTATTGGAAGGTATAAGTATATGTCCCGGACTCTACGGATTGGTATATATTTTATTTGTGGAGTGTTTTTTCTTGTGCTTTTCAGTTTTTGGATGTTCCCTTACGAGGCATTGGAAAAAAGAATAGAGTCCGTGGTATGGAAAAATTTTCATCTTAATTTGGATATAAAGGAAATGGATTTGTCCTTTCCCTTCGGCGTTAAGTTTTACGAAATGAATATAACAGATCCTGAAAAAGATTATCTAACCATTCAGGCCAAAAAAGGTTCGGTTCACTTTCATCCCTTGATGATATTTTCTAATAAGTTAGGGATGGATTTGGAAATGAACATATTTGAAGGCGTATTAAATTCGGCTATAGCTTTTTCACCTGTAATCAAGCCGGAAAAGATAAAAGCAAAAATAAACTGGGATGGGATTCAAACTAAACGCATTGCCTTATTAGAAAAAATTGACCATATACAAAAAATACAGGGAAGAATTTCTGGAAATGCAACAATAAACTATAATTTTGGGCAAATGTCTGCTGCAAACGGACAGGGTTATATAAAACTTGCCAACGGCTCATTTCAAATGAACCATCCTTCATTTTCATCCATTGCTATACAAGCACTCGAATGTGAGTCCGCATGGGAACTAAAAAGACGTAATTTAAATGTTCGTACACTTAAATATCAGGCCAAAGGCATGAGCGGTTCACTTAATGGCAACATACTTTTGCATAAAAATATTCCTAAGAGTCGAGTGAATATAAATGGTGACCTGGATATAACCCAAGCCCACCCCCAGATATACTCGCTTGTCCGGAATTATATGCATCAAAATGATTTTGAGTTCCAAATACAGGGCAGTGTCCAATATCCTGAATGGTCTCTTAAAAAAGAACGACCTTAATTTTGATGAAGCTCCCTCCGATGAATAACGTTCAATTACCCCACCAGGTTGCTCATATCGAATATAGGTAAAAGAATGGCTAGAACCACAAAACCGACAAAACCGCCTAAAATCAAAATCATAAGTGGCTCAAGAAGAGAAGTCAGCATAGACAATTTGTTGGTCACGAAGTTTTCGCTTGTCTGGGCCACTTTAAGGAACATTGTGTCTAACTGCCCGCTTTGTTCTCCAGCAGCCACTAACTGAATCATTGTTGGCGGAAAAATTGAATGATTGGCCATAGACTTGGCTGCATCACTTCCTTCCTGGATATCTTTTATGACCTGATCTACAGCCTGCTGCAATGTCACATTGGCCACTACGCTACGAACAATTTCCAGTGATTGTAACAGGGAAACCTGATTTTTGAGTAATGTGCCCAGTGTATGACAGAAACGGCTTAAGATTACTTGATGGATAAGATCCCCGAGAATTGGAATTTTTAAGATGTTGGAATGAATAAAAACCCTTCCTTTATAAGTTGCAGTAAGGCGATAGAAAATAAAAAAGAGCAAAATGATTATTATTGGAAAAATCCACCAGTAACTATGTATAATTGAGCTGGCTTTCATTAGTACTATCGTGGGTAAAGGTAGAGCTTTGTCAAAGTCTAAAAAAATTTGCGTAACCTTGGGTACTACATAAGACATGAGAAAAAATATTACGCCCAGGCTGACGAATAAAATAAGGATGGGATAGGCTAGACTGGATTGTATCTGGCGCCGCAAGGCTTGTTGCTGTTCGCTGAATTCAGCCAGGCGCTCCAATACTAATTCCAGTGTGCCTGAGCTTTCTCCGGCGCGTACCATGGCAGAAAAAGTAGGAGGAAATACTGAACTGTGTTCATCCAGTGAGGCAGCCAAGCTGTATCCCTCATTGATTCGCTCACGTACTTGGGCCATTATTTTATACATTGCCCCTTTATTTGTTTGTTGCAAAATAGCATCTAGACAGGATGTAAGGGGTAGACCGGCACCAAGAAGGGTTGCTAGTTGGCGCATGGTTATAACTAAGTCGCCATGCCGTACCCTTCTGGAGAATTTGAATGGATGTCTAGATTTTTTTTCCTGCCCTTCGCTCTGTACCACTTCGATATGACGAGGATAATATCCCTGGTCGCGTATCTGACCCAGGGCAGTACTGGTGCTTTCCGCATTTATCACACCTTTGCGTTTTTTCCCTTGTTTATTCAGGGCGGTATATTCATAAACTGGCATATATTATTCGGGATTCAAGGGGTTATGCATCTTTTTGTCATTTTATTGGTTAGTATTTTTTATCTTAAGATTTTAAGTTGTTATTATATTTGAGTCACCCTGAGCACTTCATCTATAGTGGTCGTTCCCTGGCGTATTTTTTCTATGCCGTGCCATCTGAGGGTCAGCATACCCTCATTTTTAGCAGTTTTACGCAATTGATTGACTTCTGAAGTTTTTAAAATAAGAGATTGAATTTTTTCAGTTACTGGCAAAAGTTCAAATATGCCTGTGCGGCCTTTGTAACCGGTATTCATGCATTGTGAGCAGCCGATAGCCTGGAAGGGTTCGTGCAGTTTTTCTTGGATGTTGTCTAAGCCCAGTTTATTCAGGTGTACAAATTGAGCATCAAATTTTTTTTTGCAATGCGGGCATAGTGTTCGAACAAGTCTCTGAGCCAGAATTGCTTGCACTGAAGAAGAAACCAGGAAAGGTTCTATCCCCATATCTATAAGACGAGTAATTGCCCCTGGTGCATCATTGGTGTGCAAAGTAGAGAATACCAGATGGCCGGTAAGAGCTGCTTGGATGGCGATTTCAGCTGTTTCTAGATCTCTAATTTCTCCAATTAGTATTACGTCTGGGTCTTGGCGAACCATAGAACGGAGGCCATTAGCAAAAGTTAGATTTATTTTCGGATTGACCTGCATTTGTCCGATTCCGTCCAATTGATACTCTATGGGGTCTTCAATGGTTAAGATGTTTTTATCCGGAGTGTTTATTTCGTTTAGTGCGGCATAAAGCGTGGTAGTTTTACCACTTCCGGTCGGGCCGGTGACTAGGATTATACCGTGTGAAACGCCGATCAGGGCGCGAAGAGCATTCAGGGCAGCCGAATCAAGGCCTATTTCACGCATATCCAGGACACGCTGGTCTTTTTCCAAAAGACGCATAACTAAGCGTTCCCCAAAAGCAGTAGGTAAAGAAGATACGCGAAGATCAACATTGCGGTTCCCGACACAGATTCGGATACGACCGTCTTGAGGGATGCGTTTTTCTGCGATATTCAATCCAGCCAGAATTTTTATTCTGGAAACGATTGCGGCATGCAATTTTTTGGGTAGTGAATGGATGTTGTATAATACTCCGTCCAAGCGAAAACGGATTTTTAGACTGTCTCGATAGGGTTCAATATGGATGTCGCTGGCTTTATGGCGCACAGAATCTGAAAGTATATGGTTGACTAGCTTTATTATAGGAGCGTCACTTGTTTCCTCAAGTAAATCTCCTCCAGTTTCTTCTTTTAAATCTGTAATAAATGCATAATCATTTTTTCCGTCCTCGATACCTTGAAGGATATTCGTTGTCTGATCCTTTGCTTCTCCATAGGCTTGGTTAATTCCAGAAATTATTTCTTCACTGGACACTAACACAGGACGGATAGTTTTGATTTTTAAGATTGTACCGAGTTGATCCATGGCCTGCAGCTGCAGAGGGTCAAAAAGGGCAAGATTCAATATGTTGTTTTTAATATTCAGAGGTAAAAGAAGATTTTTTTTTAAAAATTTGATTGGGACGGAACGAACAAGATCATTTTGTATTTCAAATTGGGCGATTTTTTCTTTACGTTTAAGACCATAATCAGTCGACCATATATATAAAAGATTGTCTTCAGAAAGTTTTCCTTTTTGGATTAGTACCCTTATTATGGAATCGTTCCCGTTTTGTGAGATCAAACTGGCCTGGTCCCAGTCTTTATGGGAGATTAAGCCGTGATTTATCAGTGACTCTTTAAGAGAGGTTTGCATTTTTATAGTTACTCCGGCCGGCTCCTTAAGCATTAATTCAGTGACTGGTAGCGGATAAAATTTTTGGTTATTGGTTTTATTTCCCCGTCTAAATCAAAGCGGACATTGTTTAATGCCTTCGACTTTCTATAGGTAAGTTGTTTTGCTGCCTGAGAATCGCCAACTATATGGGGCGTTAAAAAAACCAGAAGATTCGTTTTCTGATTGGCATCTTCATTGGACTTAAAAAGATATCCTAGTCCTGGTATATCCCCTAGCCCGGGTACTTTATTCTGGACATTAGTCGTTTTGTTTTCCATTAAGCCGGCTATGACCGTGGTCTGACCGTCTTTAACCCTTACGGTCGTTTCGGCAGTCCTTTTCCGAGTTACGGGAGTTGTCGCAGCCAGTTCTTCTGATCTTATAGGGTCCACCCGGCTGACTTCCTGGAATATATCCATCTTTATCCAACCCTTATTATTGATGAGTGGAGTCACTTTCAGGGTTATGCCTACATCTTTGTATTCATAATTGTTGAATTCGTCCCCGGCATTGTTACGTTCACGACTGGTGAGAAATGGGCGGTTTTCGCCGACAGAAACTCTGGCCTCCTGGTTTTCCATAGTCATAAGCTGTGGGGTAGATATGATACGTACATTGTTGTCGGTTTGCGAGGCTTGGATAAAAGCACCTAAGCTAAAAAAATCTTCCCCGTTAAAGGTAAAAGGAAAAGAAAGGATGCCAAAAGAAAAACCCGAAGCGCCAAGTGAGGACTTGGAACGATCTCCGCCAGGTCCGAGTATGCTTGCCTGGGGAAGTCCATTGCTAGTGCCGATCAGGGCGCCGTCCACATTTTGACCTCCAAAGTCTGTGCCGGCTTGCCAGTTGACCCCTAGATTAAGGGATGTTTCCGTCCCTACTTCCAAAATGGCTGCTTCTACATATACTTGCTGTCTTGGCGTATCCAGTTTAGAGATAATTGGGTTTAATCTTTTAATTTCATTAGGTTTGGCTATAATGACAAGGCTGTTGGTTGCTTTGTCCGGTTGAACCAGGGCATCTTCGGAAATTATAGTCTTTCCCTTAGAACTATCCTTCCCCCCTATTAATGAACTTAAAATTTTGCTTAATTCTTCGGCTTTAGCGTTTTCAAGATGTATAACTTTAAGCTGCATATCCGAAATGTCCTCAGGTGTTGGTTTATCTAGTTTACTGATGATGGTTTTTAATTGGTGCAGGTTATCCTTCTGGGCCATAATAAGAATAGAATTGGTACGCTCATCAGGAACAATGTTAACTGTACCTGAGTGTATTAATTTGCCGGCTTGTTCATTTTTATTTAAAAGTTTTTGTAAGTTTTCGGTTAAATTTTTTGCCCGAGCATTTTTTAAAGGTATTACGTTTAATGAGTCTTTAAAGGTGTTTATGTCTACCTGATTGACTATATTTAGCATACGCTGAATATTGGAGTGATAATCTGTTAAAATTAAAATATTAGTTGGTTCGTAGGAGACCAAGAGTCCTTGTTTGGATACCATTGGCCGCAAAATTTTTTGAAGTTTCTGGGGAGAAGCAAAATTAAGGGGGATTATTTGAGTTATAAAACTATCTGAGGGATCAGAAGTGTTAATTTTACCAACATCTGTCTGCACATTTTTTTGCCTAGCTTCAACAGCACGTACAATCTTGATAACATTCCCGCTCGGTATAGTAGTATAACCGTGTACTTCCAGGACAGACAAAAAAACTTTATATGCCTCATCTACAGTTATTTTAGTAGGAGAAACGACACTGACCTTACCAGTTACTTTTTGTTCTATAATAAAATTTTTATTTGTAAGGTCGCTCACAAATTTTATAAAATCCTTAAGGTCTATCTGGTCAAAATCCATTTGAAGATATCTTTCACTGGTTGCGTTTAATTGTCCTTGAGCTTGCCCAGGAAAAATCAGATATGTAGTCAGCAAACAAAAAAAGGCCAATGAATAAATGAAAATATTTTTATTTTTGGTCATGATACCCCATTATTTTTATTCTAAGCCATAATTTAAAGTTATAACTTTGTTGTCGCGACGAATGGTTAAACTTATTTCCTGCTGCATGCTGCTTTGTATTTTTTTGGTTAGCTGCATAATTTGCTTGGGCGAGGAAAGTTTTTGCCCGTTGGCACTGACGACAACATCTCCATCTTGTAGGGATAGTTTTTTAAACAGACTGTTTTTTTTCATGTTATCTATTTGATATCCGTAAATGCTTCCATTACGCATCCTGGGGATTATTCGGGCGCTAGTTATTATTTGTTGGATATTAGAGGCTTGAGCGAGAAGTTCACTTTTTTTAATTTTATGTTGGTTTTGCGCATGATTTGAAGTCGTTTTTTGCTTGATATTTTCCCTGGTTTTAGAATCCATTGACAACACACGATCTTTTCCATCTATGGTAACAATAATATTGTTTCGCAAAATTTTTTTTATCTGTGCATTTTTTAGCCTGTCCCCCTCATGATAGAACTCCTCAGATCTTTTTTGGAGGTCTTTGATTATTGCCAAACTAAGATTATCTGAACCAACAATAGTTCCCATGAGTTCCAAATTTTTTAATTTTTGCGCCAAGGGAATTTTTTCCAGCACTATATCTGGTTCTTTCCGATCTATTTTTTTGTCTGCATTTATTCCGAATATATTATTTTCAAGCACAACTTGTGAATCGATTACTAGCGGTTTGTTGTCGGAAACTTGAGTTTTCATGCCCATTTTTGGTGCCGGAAAGGAAGAAATAACTATGGGATCAAGTAGGTAGCTAATCCAAATTGAAGCTGCATAAACGACAAAAAAGATACATAAGGCGATAAAAATAATATTCCGTATCAAAATATAAATTACTGATGGTTTCTCCGGAAATATATTGTGGACAATATTTTGAAATTGACGCATTTAATCTTTTAGTTATTTTTGTTGCATAGTTGTTTCATTTTGGGGTTGTTATATTTGCCGCATAAGCCTTGATCACAAGATTGCCGCAAATCGGCACATCCCTTTTGTTCATTACCTAGATGTATTTGCAGTAAACCCCGATTGTAAAGGGCAGCTGTGAGATCCGGATCAATCTCCAATGCACTAGTATAATCAGAAAAAGCATGGTCAGGATCTCCAAGCTCAGCATAAGTTATTCCGCGGTTAAAAAAATATTCAGCGTGACTCTGATCCAAATTTATTGCCTGACTAAAATCTTGTAGCGCCTTTTTCAGATGTTTTGTCTCTAAATAGGCAACACCTCTGTTATTGAAAGCCTGGCTGAATGATGGATTCATCTTGATCGTTTTGGAGAACATCTGAATTGCTTTCTGGTGTTGCTTTTGGCGGGAATATATTAGGCCCAGGTTGAAGGTGATAATGGGGTTGTCCGCATTTAAATTCAGGGCTTGTTGCAGATCCTGTATGGCTTGTTTATCCTTGTTGATTAATGCCTTAGCGATCCCTCTGTTAGTCAGAGCCTCAACGGAATTTGGTTTTAGTTGCAGTACTTGGTTGTAGTTTCTTATAGCTTGGCCGGTCTTGCCCAGATTTTCCATACATAGGGCCCGGAAAAAAAATAATGTACTGTTTTGAGAATTTTTTTCTATGGCTTTGGAGAAGGCTTTTGTAGCGAGCTCATATTCTCCTCTGGCAAAAAGTTGATTGGCTTGAGAGATTATTTTTGTGTTTTTAGGATCTTGGGGAGATTGAGGCTGGTTTTTTGCCGAACAGCTGATAATGAAAAAAAAAGATATAATTAGAGAAGAAAATATTGCTGTTTTCTTAAAAAGAGCAACGGAGGTTTTATTTTTTAGCATTCTGAGCACCTTAAAAATTAATCACGGAAACAGCTTTTTCAAGATAGTGTGATTTTTATAAAAAGATTGTAAGTAATTTAGTTTCTAATTGTTTTAAAGGAAAATAATGCAAGGTTATGTAATAAATGGTCACAGAAACCGGGAAAATCGACATTCAATTTAGCGAAGTTTACTATCGTCCCGAGTAAAACAAAATTTTGTCTAGTTACAAAGAAAAGTCTTTTGTTTCGCGAAAAGAGTCATTGTTGAATAACTCTTTAATACATTATTATTTAATATTTAGAAAACAATTAAATTCTAACGGTTAAAGCTTAAAAAAGCAATAAGTTCAAATACTCTTAACAGATATGAGTTTTAGAAAGGATGAGGCGAATGAATCCAGGTGTTTTTTATTTGCGTGGGTATGGATGTGTCCATTCGTAAACCGGAGCGCTGAAACTGGATGCCAAGGATCTGACCAGCATGTAAAGGGGGGAATCCGGCATCCAATTCTTGCGTTTGAATAGTATGAAGTCCATATCCGGACGGGGATCGATGCGTCCGGATTGCTGCATGGACCAGAGCAGGTTGTCATCCTTGGCATTATAAATTCTCAGGCTGATTCCAATGTTCGTGCTTCCCTGTGAACCGCCGGGAAGATAGTTGGTGATCTGGCCCAGGATATAGAGCTGGGCGTTTTTCTCAAGAGCGATTCTCCGGGCTTCCTTGCGCCCCGGCCAGCCGAAATGTTCGTCGTAAATCAGTTGGCTGAAGATTTGTTTTTCGGCCCAAGTTTGCCAGATGATTCGTCCTGTTTCCCGACCTATATTTTTTTTGTTCGCGAGATCCTGATCCAGCCAGAAAGGAAATATTATCGCCTTCAAGTTAGGAGGAGAGGGAAAACCGGGCCGGACATATAATGCCCTTTTTGAGAGTTCGACCGGTGGTGGCTGATAGATATCCACATGATCCAAATGGGGTTCAACTCTCTGTTCTACACGGGATTCAATATGCGAGCAGGCAAGCAGGGGGAAACACAAAAGAAATGAGGCTAACAATTTTTTGAACATGGCAACTCCTTGCAGAGTTTATATTCAAAATTAATGCCAAGTTATCTTTTGCCGGGCATAGTTACAGGAGGCCATGTTCGAAGTTCCAGAGCCCCGGGCGGTTTTTCAGATTTATTTTTCCCGGTGGACGGTCGGCCAAGTGGGCAAAGACCGAAAATCCGGATCGGGCAAGTTCCTTTTTCTTATCGCTCAGATCCAGTTCCCAATTGGGAAAAATCCAGTAATTTCCACCGTAACGCATAGTCCAGAACAATTCATTTTTGGGACTTTTAAGCGCTGTGGCCGGCTTTATTCCCGAGGCCGGAATCCGAGAAATACAAGCCGGCCAGATTCCTTTTATGACAATCCCCAATGGAAGCGGGGATTTTTTTCCCAAGGCAATCAAGTCTTCCCGTCCGAGTTCCGGAGAGACGAATGCCCCGTAGCATCCCAGCCCGCGCATGGCTTCCAGAGCCCGCTCATTAGCTATATTGCAGAAAGGCCCCGCCCATATGCGTATTTTGTGCTTCGGCGGCAGAAGAGATATCTGCCAGGGGGCTCCCAGTACCAGCTGACTTAAGGATTGTTTTTTCAAAAGGTCCAGTGCCTTTATCCATCCCAGTTCTTCCTCGGGCCAAATGGCGGGCGGAATCCAGATCCACTGTTTGCCGGACTTGCAATCCAGGTTTTGCCTTAAAATTTGTGGAGAATCGGCCCAAAAGGAAATTGGTTTTTTCCCGGAGGACCTGCCCGGCTTTAAGCGTTGGACATTGAGATTGACTGTTTTTTTGCCGCTTACCCCGGCTTTGATCGGGGACAGCTTGGGGACACCCGGCTCAAAGTCTTTTGATGCCGGCTGCAGTTTCTCTTTTAAGTTGGCGACTATTTTCAGAAGCTCCGGTTCTTTCCTGTCAATAAGGTAGATATTTTTCCCGCCGGGCACTGACAAAGGAAGATTGAACCGGCCTTTTGCCGGGACCGCTCTTTTGATCCCCAGTGTCTGATGCGTCCTGTCTTCTTCCGAGCCAATTCGTAAAAGATCATTCTTAATCAGAGCCATTCTGGGAGAAAATGAAGCCGTCTTGCTTTTTTTTCGGGAAATGCCGGCATACATTCCGGATGTGCGTTCCTCGCCCGGTTCGGTCGGATTGAACGGTCGCTGGGGTAAAAAATAATGATGAGTGAACGCTCGCCCTAGAGACATTTTCAACAGGCTTAGAACGTCCTTTCTGGCCGTGGCGTCATCCGGTCTGTCCATCAGCAGGCGGTAGGCTGAGGTGGTGTAATATACATAATGTGCCCCCTTTTTGCGTCCCTCGATTTTAAGGGCCTTTATCTTCGGAGTGTTTAAGAGGGCTTTGGCCAGCACATCCAGCCCCAGATCCAGGCAGGAAAAAAATCGCCCTTTTTGACCTTTATAGTCGTACAGACGTCTGCATGGTTGGACACATCGACCGCGAAGGCCGCTTTTGCCTCCAAGCAGGCTGCTCCAGTAGCAGCGTCCGGAAATGGCATAGCAAAGGGCGCCGTGGATGAATATCTCCAGATCGATCGGGGAACTGGCAGCTAAATTTTTTATTTCATCCACATTCATTTCCCGGGGCAGGACCGCCCTGTGAAAACCTGCCCTTTGCACCGCCTTCAGTCCGGAGGCATTTGTCAGCGCTCCCAGCGTGGACAAATGGATTTCCCCGCTGAATCCGACATCGCGAGCAATGCCGGGCATTGCCGGATCCGAGGCGATTATAGCTGTCGGCTGCACCTGTTGTTCCAGCCGGGCCAGAAGTCTGGCCGCTTTTATATCTTCTCCCGGCTTGATCAGGGTGTTGATGGCGATATACGTCTTTTTGCCGCGTTCCCGGGCCAGGCTGCACAGGGCGGCCAACTCGCCTATGGAGAAGTTTCTGGCTTCCATCCTGGCGGAAAAGTGTTTCAGTCCGCAGTAAACGGCATCCGCTCCGGCGGCTAAAGCGGCCAGAAACGAGTCTGTGTCCCCGGCTGGAGAAAGGATGTCCGGCAAGGTATTTGTTTGCGTATCTTTTTTAGGAGGCATATGCTTGTTTTTGATTTTGGTCTGTTGGAACGGATATCAGATTTTTTCATGCAAAAAGCAACGGACATAGTGCTTGGGGGTTACCTCGGTCCATCCCGGTTTTTTTTCTCTGCATTGCGGCATGCACTGCGGACAACGGGTATGGAAGGGGCATCCTCCCGGTGGATTCAGAGGGCTGGGCGGTTCACCCTGCAAAAGCAGATATTCCGTTTTTTTTTCGGGGTCGGCCGAAGGCACGGCTTTTAAAAGGGCCTGGGTATAAGGGTGCGCCGGACGGGAATATATAGCAGCACGTCGCCCGGTTTCAAGTATTGATCCCAGATACATGACAGCAACTGAATGACAAATATTGCTGATAACTGAAAGATCGTGGGAGATAAAGAGCATGGAAATACGCATTTCTTCCTGCATTTGCCGCAAAAGATTTACTATTTGGGCTTGAATGGAGACATCGAGAGCCGATACCGGCTCATCACAGATCACAACGCTCGGATTCATGGCCAGCACCCGGGCAATGGCGATCCGCTGTCTTTGCCCGCCGCTGAATTCATGCGGGTAGCGATTGCCGTATTCAGCCAACAGTCCGGTTTTGTGCATGATCCGCGAGACCTGTTCACTGATATTCTGTCTGAGTTTTTTCTTTTTGCTTCGGACCAGAAGCCCTTCCGCGATGATATTTTTAATTTTTTGTCTGGGGTTAAGAGAAGAAAACGGATCCTGGAAAATCATCTGAATTTTTTGGCGCAGTTCGAAATTTGGTGTGCGTTTAGTCCAGATTTGTTTGTTTTCGTAAAAAATTTTGCCTTTTGAAGCCGATTCCAGCCCGACCAGAAGTTTGCCCAATGTAGATTTGCCGCATCCGGATTCACCGACCAGCCCCAGAGTTTCCCCAGTCTGTACGGCAAGAAATACCTGGTTTACGGCTAAAATGCGCTTACCCTTGTTTTGAATCCCCTGGCCAACCGGATATGATTTGCTGAGGTTTTCAGCCCGCAACAGATCGGTAGTCAAGTTTGGTCTCCGTAAAGCCAGCATTTAACCATTTGCCCAGTATCAAGCGTCTTGACCGGAGGAACGGCTTTTTCGCATTCGGGTCTTTTTGCGGGACATCTGGGGTGGAAAAGGCATCCATTCGGCAGATTTTTGAGATCAGGGACATTGCCCGGGATCGGGGACAAATTTTGTCCCGGACCATGTTCCAGCCGGGGAAGGGAAGCCAGAAGACCTTTTGTATACGGGTGAAGAGGTTGGGAAAAAATATTTTTTACATCCCCTTCTTCCACTATCCAGCCTGAATACATAACAGCCACCCGTGAACAGTTTTGAGCCGCCAAACCCAGATCATGGGTGATAAAAAGAACGGCGGCATCTGTTTTGTCCTGCATCCGTTTAATAAGATTTAAAATATGTGCCTGAATGGTTACATCCAGGGCCGTTGTCGGCTCGTCTGCCAGAATAAGTTCGGGATTGCAGGCCAGGGCCATTGCAATTCCCACCCGTTGGCGCATTCCTCCGCTCATCTGATGCGGGAAGGATTGGTAGCGTCTTTCTGAATCTGATATGCCCACTGCTTTAAACAGGTCCAGGACTTTTTTGCGCACAGTTTTTGCGGACAGCTCGCGGTGCAGACGCAACACCTCGGCTACCTGCTCTCCGCATTTAAGAACCGGATTTAAAGAAGTCATCGGTTCCTGAAAAATCATGGAAATGTCATTGCCCCGAATGCCTTGCATTTGCCGTTCATCGGCCTGCGCGATATCTAAACCCTTGAACAGGATTTCCCCTTTTGCGATTTTGGCCAGGGGTTGCGGAAGAAGTTGCAGAATAGACAGAGCGAGCATGCTTTTACCGCATCCGGATTCGCCGACCAATCCGACAGTCTCCCCGGAATTGATTTTGAGGGAGATGTCTTCAAGTACATGTACTTTGCCCTGTTTTAGAGCAAAAGAGACATTAAGTTGTTTTATGTTGAGTAGTCCGTTCATTTTTCAAGTAAAGTGATTTGTCGCGGCTTGACATTGAATACAGGTGATGGAACAGAGCGTCAACTTGACGGGTTCGCTCGGGGGAGTAATTAGTTTCCATCCGGAAATGGCCCTTTTCCAGTTTAACGGCGTCAATTTTTGTAATTATTCGATCACGTATTCAGATACGCTCGCTCACAATTACTCAATTTTCTTATTAAAGTGGTGAGAAAATATGCAAAAAAAGGACAGGGTGAAAAATAGTGGAAAAGACTAATGCGGCGGTAATCGGCGGGGGACTGGCCGGATGTGAGGCCGCCTGGCAGCTCGCCCGGCAGGGTGTCTCCGTGACCGTGTTTGAAATGAAGCCGGAAAAGTTCTCCCCGGCGCATGAATCGGAGTCTTTGGCCGAGCTGGTGTGCTCCAATTCCTTTCGCTCCAACGAACCCACGACCGGTGTCGGGGTCTTGAAGCGGGAGATGCGCCAGCTCGGGAGCCTTTTTATGCACGCGGCGGAAAAGACCCGGGTCCCGGCCGGAAAGGCCCTGGCCGTGGACCGGGAGCGTTTCAGCTCCTTTATCTCCGAGGCTCTCGGGGAAGAAAAGAGAATCCGCGTTCTCCGGGGGGAGATCTCCGGCCTGGACGATCCCCGTCTGGCCGGATTCGACCGGATCATACTTGCCGCCGGGCCGCTTGCTTCCGCGGATATGAGCAAAAGCCTGATGCGGGCCGTGGGGGAAGAGGCCCTTTATTTTTATGATGCCATCGCCCCCATAGTGAGCACGGACTCGGTGGATATGCAAAAGGCGTTCTGGGCCTCGCGCTATGCCCCGGAGGAAAAGGACTACCTGAACTGCCCGTTTACCGAACAGGAGTATTTCCGCTTTTTACGGGAGCTTTTGCAGGCCGAACAGGTCGCGCCCCGGGAATTTGAAAAGGAAATCCATTTCGAGGGCTGTCTGCCTATAGAAACCATGGCTTCCCGGGGGGACATGACCCTGGCCTTCGGCCCGCTGAAGCCGGTGGGCCTCGCCGATCCCCGCACCGGCGGGGAACCGTTTGCCGTTTTGCAGCTAAGATCGGAGAATGCGGAAAAATCCGCGCTCAATCTGGTCGGCTTTCAGACCAAGCTGACCTATCCGGAGCAAAAAAGGGTCTTTCGGATGATCCCCGGTCTGGAAAAAGCGGAATTTTTGCGCCTGGGCAGCATCCACAGGAATACCTACGTGAACGCCCCCCGGGTATTAAATAGCAGTCTGGAGCTTAAAAATCGCCCGGCGGTGTATCTGGCCGGGCAGATAACCGGAGTGGAAGGATATGTGGAGTCCGCGGCCTGCGGACTGTGGCTGGGCCTTAAGCTGGGCCGGGAACTGAACGGCGAGACCCTGCCGGACATCCCGCCGGAGACCGCCCTGGGCGCGCTTATGGGCCACCTGCGGACCGAGGTGAAGAAATTTCAGCCTTCCAATGTCCACTTCGGCCTGTTCCCTCCCCTGAACGTCCGGGCCAAAAAGGCCAGACGCAAGGAGCTGCACGCCGAAAGGGCGGACAAGGCCATGCAAAAGTGGCTGGAAAAGGTGAATTGGAAAGGGATGTAGCCGGCGTTTATTAAAAAAATAACCACGGCTAAGTACACCGGCGCGAAGAATGAGTGTCCAATGCATCCGTTTGGTTGATTTCTTTCTTCGGGATCGAAATCGCCTATCGGGATTGGAATCGACCCCATAAGCTGAGAGTTCTTACTGCACTGAATGGCATATTCTCTCGATTTCGATAGCGATCCCGATTTCGATTTGGATTATCCCAACGGTTAGTCAATTCAATAATTTTTAATAAAAACCTTCAAATTCAGCATGTTAAACTTTATTTGCGGGTTCTTAGCAACAAAGTTTTGCACAAATTTGTGTGAGGAGCCGAAAATAAAATTGCAAGGGAGGCCTGCCATCAAGTATAACCAATCAGCGCTCCCTTTATTCCCGGGGCAGGTTGACTGATATTTTAAGCCCTTGCCCGGGATCGCTTTCCGCATGGAGTTCCCCTCTATGCTCGCTTATTATTTTTTTGGCCCGGGCCAGTTCCATGCCGGAACTGGCTGCCTTGGTGGTAAAGAAAGGATCGAATAGGTACGGCAGATCAGCAGGATTCACGCCTTTTCCCCTGTCTCTGATCGTTATCCGCGCGTTATTTTGTCGGCAATCGCAGGTCACTTTTATGAAAATTTCCGGGCCTGCAGCGAAATCAAGGCAGTTCTGCAATATCACGGACAGGGCTTCCTTGAGTACTTGTCTGTCGCCGTGTATTTCGCAGGGCGAAACAGCGGATTCCCATTTAATTCGAAGTCCTTTTTCCTCAGCCTTGGCGTCCAGGTTACGCATACATACGCGAAGAAGCCTTTTGAGATCAATTTTTTTCGCTTCACGGCGACTGAGCAATGCATAGTCTCTAACCGCGATGACCATCTGTTCCAGTTTTGATGATTCATTGATTATGGCCTGGAGATATGCTCTGTTTTTTTCGTTTTCACTCAGCCTGCGCTTTAAAAGGTTTGCAAATCCGCCTATGGCGGAAACCGGATTGCGCACCTGATGGGCGACGGACATGGCCAGTTTGGCCAGTCCTTCCGCTCTTTCCTGCTGCAAGCGGCTGTTCTCCCGCAATGTCCTTTTTTCCCGTTCGTACAGTTCATGTACTTCCGTGACATCATCAAGCAAAACCACTATGGCCACCAGCCGCTTGTCCTTTTTAATGTAAGAGGAAACGACATCCAGATACTTGATTGTTCCATCCGGGGTAAAATACGGCACGTGACGCTTAAGACGTTTTATCTCTTTTTGAATGACATCCAGAATTATCTGATTAAATTCCCTGTTCTCATTGCCTTCAAGGAAAAATTGGCTCCATCCTTTTTTTATTATCCGTTCCAGGGGATGCCCCAGAATCCCGGCAAGACTTTTGTTGGCCCGGATGATATTACCTTCCGGTCCGATGACCAACAAGCCGACCGGAAGAGATTCAAGGATATTTTCGGATATGATGTCCTGATCAAGCATTATTTTTCCAGGGAGGCTGTATTCTACAATTTCCGGCGTACCAAATCGTCCTGTGGACTTAAGCGCAAGTCAGCCGCCAATAATTTTCAAGTAGGCCTTTCTGCGTCTGGGGCCGTCGAATTCGGCAAAGAATATTTTCTGCCAGGTGCCGAGTACTGGCTGGCCGTTTTCAATGATCACCGTCTCCGAACAACCGACAAGGCTTGATTTCATATGCGCGTCGCTGTTGCCCTCGGCGTGCCGATAGTCCCCGGCACGCGGAATCAGATGACTCAGGTTGACGCATATATCCCGGCAGACATCCGGGTCCGCACCCTCGTTTATGGTGATCGCGCCGGTCGTATGCGGGCAGTAAATGACTGCCAGTCCCTCCCGTACTTCAGAGTCGGTGATGGATTTTTTGACGCTGGAGGTTATATCGACGAGTTCCCGGGCTGCGGTGGTTTTTATGTCGAGTTGGATCATCGGTCATTTCCCCCTTCAGATTGTTTCCTGCAACTTCCTTATCCTATCCAATACCGGAGGATGCGAAAAATGTAAAAAGACAAAGGCCGGATGCGGGGTAAGGTTGCCCAGGTTGAATTTGGACAGCTTTTTTAGCGAGTTAATAAGCGAATGAGAAGAATGCAGGCGGGCAGCGAACGCGTCCGCTTCGTATTCGTTTTTGCGGGAGCGCCATTTGCCGTAAATGCCCAGAAACACGGCTAAAGGGGAATATAAAAGGGCAAAAAAAACAATAGCCGCGTGCACGGAATGATTTTCCATTCCCAGGGACTTGGTTATAAATGGATAGTGGATGAAAATGGTCAACAACCCGAAGAGCAAAGCGGCTTTTATCAGGATGGCAACAAATCCCTTACGGATGTGTTTCAGCCGAAAATGACCCATCTCATGGGCCAGGACGCCTAAGATTTCCGAATGAGTCAGTCTGTTGAGCAGGGTGTCGAACAAAGCTATTCTTTTCGACTTTCCGATGCCGGCAAAGAAAGCGTTTCCTTTGGTTGATCTTTTTGAACCGTCCATTATGTATATCTCCTGCAACGGGAATCCAGCTGCCTCGGCCAGTTGGAAAATGTCCTTCCGTAATGCAGGGTTCTCGACCGGCTTGAATTTGTTGAATGCGGGCAGGATCAGGACAGGTCCTATATATTGCATGACGAGCATGAAAAGCCCGAAGGCGAGTGTGCAGTAAATCCAGGCCAGATTACCTGCTTCCTGCAGAAGAAAAAGCAGAGGCCAGGCCAAAGCGGCCCCCAGAATCAGACTCAGGAGGCTTCCCTTGAGTTTGTCGGTCCAGAAAGTTTTTGCTGTTGTGCGGTTCATGCCGAATTTTTCTTCCAGCCGGAAGGTATGGTAAAGGTCGAAAGGCAGCCCGAGCAGATCCGCTCCCAGTAAAAGGGCGGCAAAAAAGATCAGTCCGGTTGCGGTCTGCGGCATGTGCAAGCCGCGGATGGCCATATCCAGATGGTTGAATAGATTCAATGAAATCGAGCCCATAACAATCAACACCCAAAAACAGCCCCGAAGCAATTCGAATTGGGTCTGGGCCCGGGTATATTCTTGAGCCCGGGCATAGTCTCTGTCGTTAAATATGTCTCTGAATTCAGGAGGCAGTTCTCCGCCCATACGGCGGAGATTCAAGAACACGACCCATGTCTCGATTAGCTGGCCGCCTATTAGGAGCGCCGTAATGATTATGAACCAGGGGGAGGCAAATATATCGGTCATAAATCAGACATTGAATCTGAAGGTTATGATGTCCCCGTCCCGGACGATGTAGTTCTTGCCTTCCAGGCGCAGAAGCCCCTTTTCCTTGGCCGCCTTGAACGTCTTTACCTGCTCAAAGTCGGACCAGCCCAGGACCTCGGCCCGGATAAATCCCTTCTGCAGGTCGGAGTGGATGACCCCGGCCGCCTCCGGAGCGGAGGCCCCATTGCGTACCGGCCAGGCCCGGACTTCCTTTTCTCCTGCGGTCAGAAAGGTTATGAGCCCCAAAAGATCGTAGGTCTTGGCTATGACCCGGTCCAATGCGGATTTTTCAACTCCGAGGTCCTGCATGAACATTCGCTGTTCTTCCGGGTCCTCCAGTTCGGCCATCTCTTTTTCCATGCGCGCCGCGACCGCGATATGCGCGACGCCTTCGGCGTCTTCGGGTATGTTTTGACCCTTCAACCCCTCGTCGGATACGTTCCAGGCATAAACAATCGGCTTACCGGACAGAAAACAGTATCCTCGAAGTTCAGGGGCCTCAGACAATTCCGGAACGAGTCGAAGCGGAGTTTCAGATTCCAGGGTCTCTTTTACCTGCAATAAAAGTTTTTGCTCGGCCGCATCCACCAGGTTTTTGGATTTTCTCTGATCCGCAGCCATTTTTTCCAACTTTTTTTCCACAACATCCAGATCGGCAATTATAAAATCAGTTTCGATCGCCTGCCATTGCTGTTCAGGATCATGAGCTCCGGAGAAGGCATCCAGGACGGCCAGCAGGCAATCATGCGGCCTTACAGCGTTTAAAACCCTGGCTCCAAGCCCCTGGCCCTTGGAACCGCCGCCGGGTATATCCAGATATTCTATTTCGGTTTGAGTTATTTTTTTGGGGTTAAATTGTTCGGTGAGCGGTGCAAGTCTGGGCTCGGGTACCTTGACCATGGCCCGGTCCTGACCGGCATGAGCCGGTCCGGCCAGGGCCAGAAAAAGTTCTGTTTTTCCTGTTCCGGCAAAGCCGAAGATAGCTGTTCTCATATTGACTGTCTGTCCTTTGAATTTTTAATTTTTTCCTGATTCCTGTTTTACAAGCGCCTGCAATATCAGTCCGTAAAAATGATTCTCCCCGCGCGTATATAACCAACCCAGGTGCCGTCTGCAGGAGCGGCAGATGACAATATTCCAGGAAAATCCCTGGAACCAGGTGAATTCGATAGTCGCCGGCCCAATGACCATAACCGCGGCATCCGAAAAGCAGCCGATTTCAAATACTTTTCCGTGCGGATTGGAAAAGACATGCACATGTTTTGAATTTACGGCTGTTTCGCAAGACTGGCTGGTTATCCGGGCCCCGCAGTCGCGGCAGAGATAGACATACCTTCCCGCGTCTTTTTCTGAATCCATTACCCGGGTGGAAATGGTCTTCATATTTTTGTCTGCGGGTTCTGCCCGCAGCAGTAAAGGAGGCAGCGGGCGCGGATTTATACTCAGGCTGTCACTGCATTTCATAATACATATCGTATTTCTTCACCACATCTGTATCTGTTCACTGAATTTTTTATTTGTTAACCTTCTCCGGCTTGTACACCCAAGCCCAGGCATTGTGCAAATCATTGATCATAATGTACAGGCAGGGGACCAAAAAAAGGATGATCAGGGTGGCGACCAGGATACCGAACCCCAGGGAGATTGCCATGGGGATCATGAATCTGGCCTGCCTGGAAGTCTCCAGGATCATCGGGGTCAGACCGCCGGAAGTGGTCAGGGTGGTCAGCAGGATGGGGCGGAAACGCTCGGTGCCGGCATCAATAATTGCCTGCAGGGGGTTTTTGCCTTTTCGCAATTGGCGGTTGGCCAGGTCGATAAGGACCAGGGAGTTGTTGACCACCACTCCGGACAGGGCCAGGATGCCGAACATGCTCATGACGCTCAGGCTGTAGCCCATAACGATGTGCCCGAGGATTGCCCCGACAATTCCGAAGGGGATACCGACCATTATGATTATCGGTTGCAGGTAGCTGCGGAAGGGAATGGCCAGCAGGGCGTATACACCCAAAAGGGCCAAAAAGAGCCCGCGGTACAGGCTGTCCATACTTTCCTTAATGTCCGCCTGTGTGCCCTGCAGTCCGAATTCCAGACCGGGATATTTTTTCTTGAGTTCGGGCAGGGAGCTTTGCTTTATGCTGCCTAAGACCTGTCCGGCCTGGCTGCGGGGGACAACGTCCGCGGTAACGTTTATCACCCTTCGTCCGTCCCTGCGGTCGATCTTGGTGTACGCCCTCCCCGGCTGCATGTGCACGGCATCCCGGAGCAGGATTTCCTTGCCCGCGTCGTTCCTGAGGATCATTTCCTCCAGGAAGTATTCGTGTTCCCGTTCCCTGTCCGGCAGACGGACCATGACTTTCAGTTCATTTCTTCCCCGCTGCTGGCGCAGGGCTTCCGCTCCGTAGTACCTGGAACGCACCTTGCGGGCGACATCCGCGGCCTTGAGCCCCATGCTCCTGCCCTCGGGCTGGACGGTGAGATCGAATTGTTTTTTGCCCGGGGAATATCCGTCGTAAACGTCAGTGACATTGGGATATTCTTCCATGTGCGCGGCCAGTTCCTCCCCGGCCCGGCGCAGTTTTTCCAGGTTGCGGTGGGAGAGTTCGATATTCAGGGCTTTTCCGGACCCCGGTCCCCCCCGGTCGGATTCAAAGACCAATGTCTCCAAGCCGGGGATGCTTCCGGTGCGCGAGCGCCATTTGCGGGTGAACTGTTCGGTATTAAGCGGCCTTACCCCGGCCGGGGTGAGAAAGGCCCGGATCTTGATTTCATTGCCGCTTATCTGGGAGTATATTCCCTTTAAAAGTTTGTTCCCTCCGTTTTCTTTTCCGATTTCAGCCGCTGTATCCACCAGCTTTTTATTCACTTCCTCTACCTTGTGCATGGCTGTGCCATAGGGGAAAGTGGCGGTGGCATAGGCGAACCGGGATTCCACCTTGGGAAACATGGTCATGCCCAGCCGCCCGCTTTGGATGTATCCCATGGTCACGGCCAGGACCGCTATCCCCAAAGCCAGTGTCAGGTAGCGCCACTGAATGGCCCGGGCCAGGAAAGGGCGATAACCGTTTTGGACAAAGGACATGAATCTGCGGCTGAACCCTTGCTGCATTCCATGCAGCCATTTGCGCGGTCCGCGCAAGGTTCTTTTTTTCTGGTGTCCCAGGTGGGCGGGAAGGATGAGCAGGCTCTCTATCAGGGAGATCAAAAATACGCTGGCCACCACCGCCGGGATGGTCTTGAATATCTTGCCCATGACCCCGGGGATGAAAAACATGGGCAAAAAGGCGACAATATTGGTGATCACACTGAATATGACCGGCATGGCGATTTCTCTCGCCCCCAGCACCGCCGCCCTGCGCAGTGGTATTCCCCGCTGGTGATAGGCATACACGTTCTCTCCGACCACGATGGCGTCGTCGACCACAATGCCCAAGGTGATGATAAAGGCGAACATGGAGATCATGTTTATGCTCACCCCGAACCAGGGCAAAAAGAACATGGAACCCAAAAAGGAGATGGGAATCCCCAGACTGACCCAGAAAGCCAGACGTGTTTCCAGAAAAAGGGCCAGGAATATGAAAACCAGTCCCAGTCCCAGATAGGCGTTGTTCAGCAAAAGATTCATGCGCTGGCTGTATATATCGGACATGTCCCGGAGGATGGACAGCTGCATTCCCGGAGGCAGGGCTTCCTGGAAGCCGTTCAGCTGTTTCTTGACCGCTTCGGCCACGGAAACCGGTGTCTGCTCGCCTATGCGGTAAACGTTTATGAGAATGGCGGGTTCGCCGTCATAAGTGGCCTGGGTGTCCGTGTCCTCGAATCCGTCGGTTACGGTCCCCAGGTCCTCCAGGCGCAGCTGGGTGCCGCTCGGGGAGCTTATGATTGGTATTCTGGCGAACTCCCGGCCGAAATCCTTGCGTTCCTTGATCCGGATGAGGATGTCTCCGCTGTCGGTCTCCAGCTCCCCGCTGGGGAAGTCCACCGAGGATCGGTCAATGCGCGAGGCCACTTCCTGCAGGGTGAGATCATAACTGCGCAAAGTCTCCTGGGGGATTTCCACCTTGATTTCCAGGGGCCGGGTCCCCTCCAGGTCCACCTGGGTTATTTCCGGGTCCTGGAGCAGGATGTCCCGGATGGACTCCGCGGTCTCCCGCAGGGCCATGCGGTCCTGGTTGCCGTGCAGGGCCAGGTTTATGACCTCCCTGCGCCTGGAAACAATGCTTACCTGCGGCTCCTCGGCCTCTTCCGGGAAAGAGGTTATCCGGTCCACCTCGTTTTTTACGTCCTGGGCCAGCTGCTGCAGATCCCCGTCCTCAATCATTTCCACGGTTATGCTGGCCGAGCCCTCGTTGGCGGTGGAGGTTATCTCCTTGACATCCTCCAGTCCCTGCACTGATTCCTCGACAGCCAGGATGATCCCTTCCTCCACCTCCTCCGGGCTGGCTCCGGGATAGGAAATTTGTACACTGACCACATCCGGAGTGAACTCCGGAAAGACTTCCTGCTTTATATTCAGGCCCAGGATGAGTCCGCCGACCAAAAGGACCACCATGAGCAGGTTGGCGGCCACCGAGTTGCCGGCCATCCAGCCGATAGGTCCCCTGGATTCGGAACGGGAAGGATATGAGGAATTATTGTCGGCCATACCTTAGCTTTCTTCGGATGCGATTTTGAGCTTCATTCCCTGCACCGGGGCGGGGATATCACTGGTTATCAGCCGCAGTTTCTTGTCTATATTGTCTCTTATGTATATGTTTTGCATTCCTTTCCACAGCGGGCGGGGAGAGCGGATCTCCAGTTTTCCGTCCGGAGTGGCCAGCCAAATCCGGCCCTGGTCCCGCCAGGCATCCCTGGGAATAGGCAGAACATTTTCCAGGGTCCTGCCGTGAATGGTTAGGCGGACAAAACTGCCCAGAAGGAGAGGATGGGCGGAAGAGGAGTCTTCCAGGTTGAGCGGGTCCTTAACCCGGATAAGGATACGGGCCATGCGGCCCTCTTCCTCCAAATCCGGCAACAGACGTATCACCCGGCCCTGTCTGTCCCCGGCCGGGGCGGCGTTTATCTTTTCCACCTTCGCCATTGCCCCCTGCCCGGAACCATCCGTGGGTATCTCAAACCATCCCAGCCTATCCGAGGGAACCGAAGCCCGGATCCAGAAGCGGTCCGTGTCCACGAGTTCGGCAATTTCTCCACGCGCGGCCACCTGGGAGCCCATATCCACATTTTTGCTTTTGACTATGGCGTTGAATGGAGCTTTTATCCGGGTGCGCTTAAGATTGAGCTCGGCTTGCTTCAGTCTGGCTCCGGCTCGGTCTATGTCCGCCCTGGCCTTGCGCAGGTGCGGTTTGCGCAGCGCCAGGTCCGGATTGACCCTGCCGGTGGAGTCGTCGCCTTTCATGAGATCCCATTCCCGGCGGGCCACATTCTGTTTGCCTTTCTCCACCTCCAGGGCGTACTCCGCCTCCACCAGATCGGACTCGGCCTGGGTGAGCTCCAGACGGTAGTCGCTGGGATCGATGCGCAGTACTTCTTCCCTTTTTTCCAGGGTTCCGCCGGGAATAAATCCCGGGGAAACCGAGATCACTTCCCCGGAGACCCTGGTGCTCAGGGTGATTTCCTTGGCCGGGACCACCTTGCCCATGGCCGGGATGCGCACCTCGTAGTCCATGGCCCGAAGCTCCTGAGTTCGAACCAGGGGGGCCATCTGCGGGGGCTTGGTTTTTTGGGGCTTGGGCCGGGTCATATTCAGCCATCTGCTTCCGGCAAGGCCCAGGCCGATTATCAGCAGGGGTAAAAGGATCTTTAGTATCGTCCTCAGGGTTGTTTTTTTGCTTGTGGTATTCATTTCCCGTCCTTGGCCGGGCGCGAGAGCCCTTTTTCTTCCAGATTTTCGGTCCAGGTCCCGCCCAGGGCGCGGTACAGGGCGATGCGGGACAAGAGAAGGTCTTTTCGCGCCGTCAGCAGGTCCAGCTTGATTGATTGAGAAGACAATAATTCATTTAAAACCGGCAGGTAGGTACTCATGCCTTTCAAATATTGAAAACGGGCCTGTTTAAGCGCTGATTCGGAAGCATCCAATTTTTTTTGAAGTTTTTTTATGTATTGACGTTGCCAGTATTCATCGTCCATGGCGTCTTCGACTTCTTTTACAGCCGTGAGCACCGTTTCTTTATAGGCGGACAATTTTTCCTGAACAACAGCTTTGGTTCGCTCCACTTCAGCGACACGCCTTTTGCCGTCGAAAAGCGGGGCGGTCAATCCGGCGGCCAGTGAATTTATCCAGTTATTAAACAGAGTATTGTATTGGTCCGAGGAATATTCATGCCTGGCTGTCAGGGTAATCCTGGGCAGCAAATTTGCCTTGGCAGCGGTTACCTCCCAGTCCGCTTGGCGAAGGCGTTTCCAGGCGGCCCGGATATCCGGCCTCAGTTGCAGAATATGGGCCGGAATTCCGGTATCCGGAACCGGGCCCGGTTCCGGTAATGTTGTCCGCTCACATTGAGGAAGCTTATTTGCCGGACGGGCCAAAAGCAAAGCAAGGTTCCGGGCATGTTTTTTTCGGTTGGAATCCGTCAGGGGCAGGAGTGCTCTGGTCCCGGCCAGATTTTCTTTTTGCTGCAGAATGTCCAGAGCGGTATTCATCCCGCTTACAAACCGAAGCCGGGTTAGTTCCAGATATTTTTTATTGGTTTTTATCTGATTGTTAAGAATTTTTTTTCTATTCAGGGCATAGATGATTTGTATCCAGTTCCGGGCGACTTCCGCGGAGATGCTCATGGCTGCGGCTTCAAGGTCTTCTTCCGTAGCTTCTTTATTAAACAGGGCGCTTTTTTGTCCGGCCCGGATCCGGCCCCACAGGTCGATTTCGTATTGGCTGGCAAGTCCAAGCGAACGTTCCTTGATGGTATTTGTCCTGTATCCTAGAGCGGTGTTTTCGCGTTTTTGGGCATGTGATACATCCGAAGACAGATTCAGGTCGGGAAATTGATCCGCTCCGGCGATGACCGCGGAGGCCCGGGCCTGCATAAGTCTGGCCCATGCCTGTTGCAGATTCAGATTTGAACCGAGGGCTTCATTGACCAGTTGGTTCAATTCCGGGCTGTCGAACTCCCGCCACCATTGGTCGGCATTTGCGTGCCGGGTACGGTTTTGGGAATAGGAGGCGGGCAACAGGTCTTCGGGTTCCTTTCTGGACGCCGGGTCAAGGAAAGTGCACCCGCCCAGGGCGAATTGCAATAAGATTGTGACTATTATCAGTTTATAAATTTTCATTAAAAGGCTTGTTATTATGTTTTGTTCACTAGTTCTTATCCGGAAATTTAAAAATTTCGTATCTGTTCACCAAACTTTTTGCCCCCATGCTTTCGGACTGCGGTTTTCTAATGCCCGCTGTAGGGTGATGCCTGCCCCCTCCGGACTCGCTGGTTTAGAGAAGAGCAAAAAGTTGTGCCGGAAATGTATATTTGTTTGGAAAATTAACTTTATGTACAACCCGCGGTCCGGTTTCCCCCTTTTAGAGTGCATAAGAAAACCGGGCGGCCTGTCGCAGGTTTATGCAAAAAAACCGGTGAACTTTTTTTCGTGTCCTGAATAGTTACAAAATTTCCGGATTTAGAAGTATCGGGTTTCCAATTCGGAAATGAGAAAATATGCACTGCCGTCAGCGATATTCAGACAGGGATCAGGTACATGAAAATCCCTGATTAACGTCGAAGAAGCATAATTATTAAGGCATGCAGGTCGGATTGGCAACCGTTAGTATCTGGACATTTGTTGATTTATCGGTAAGGATAAATGAAAGTGAAGAAAAAATACTGTACTGTTTACCAATTTTTTTGCTCCTGAAAAACAATTCTTTTGCCTCCGCGCTCAAGGTGAGACATGAAAACAAACAAAAAGTTTTTCAAAATTCGCTTTGCAGGACTGTTTATCTTATTTTTTTACCTGTTTTTCTTATATCCGGGGGGTGCTTCAGGCGAAAAACTGGCTATATATACTGAGAATTCCCCGCCGGCTAATTTTGTGCAAAACGGCACCCTTACCGGGTTATGCGTGGATATCGTCCGCGAGATGCAGGAGCGGGTCGGCGACCAGACCGCAATCAGGGTTGTGCCCTGGTCCAGAGGACTGGCCCATCTGCAGTCCCGTCCGAATACTATTTTGTTTGCCACTACAAAAACCGCGGCTAGAAGAGACGAGTTTCATTGGGTGGGTCCATTGATGCGCATAAAATGGTCTTTATTTGGTTTAAAAGATCGCAATTATGGCCTTGAATGTCTGGAAGACGCCAAGCAATTGAAAAGCATTGGGACTTATATAGACGATGCCAAGGATCAGTTCCTGCGCGCCCGGGGTTTTGACAATCTTGTTCCGGTTCGGGACAGTGTCCTGAATGTAAAAAAAATAGTCCGTGGACGTCTGGATCTTTTTGTGTCCTCCGATGTCGGTATAACACCTTTGCTTAAGGAAGCTGGAATCGGCGCGGATGAGATAGTCCCCGTTCTTGATATCAAAAAAGCGGATTTGTATCTGGCTTTTTCCAGGGACACGGATTCTGAAACTTTGCTTGAATGGAAGCAGGCCTTTGCGTCCGTCGTTCGGGACGGCACTTTTTTAAAAATTTATAAAAAATGGTTTCCGGATTTGCTTCCGCCGGAACCGGATTGCTGCGGACTGCATGAAAGATAATTTTGATTTCGTGATAATCGGGGCGGGGATAATAGGCCTGAATATCGCCCTTGAACTCCGCGACCGTTACCCGGATTCCTCGATTGCGCTAATGGACAAGGAAAGCACGTTGGCCGCGCACGGGAGCGGCCGCAACAGCGGGGTTTTGCACGCCGGGTTTTATTATACCAGAGACAGCTTCAAAGCCCGGTTCTGCCGGGACGGAAACGCGGCCCTGACCGAATTTTGCGAGGAACGGGGCCTGCCGATAAAAAAATGCGGCAAGCTGGTTGCCGCCCGGAATGAAAGTGAGCTGTCCGGGCTTGACGTTCTGCTTCAAAGGGGGCGGGAAAACGGGATAGAGCTGGAAATGGTGGACGAGGCCCGGGCGCGGGAGATCGAGCCGCGAATAAAGACTCTTGACCGGGCCCTGTGGTCGCCGACAACCGCCAGCATTGATCCGGGTTCGGTTATGAGTGCGCTGGCGAATAAGGCCGCGGAAAAGGATATAAACCTGTGGCTGGGCAATCCGTATATAAAAAGGAAAAATGATTCGATCCTGACCGCATACGGTGAAGTCGGATTCGGATATCTGGTGAACGCCGCAGGTCTGTATGCGGATCATATCGCCCGGGATTTCGGATTCGCCCGCGATCTGCGGATGCTTCCGTTCAAAGGTTTGTATCTGTACAGGACTGCACAGCCCGAAGAATTGCGAACTCACGTGTATCCGGTGCCGGATCTGGATTACCCGTTTCTCGGAGTGCATTTCACGCTTGCGGTGGACGGCCGGGCCAAGATCGGCCCGACCGCGATTCCGGCCTTTTGGCGGGAGAATTACGGAGGAATGCGCAATTTTTCCCTGCCCGAGTTCTTGCGTACCGCCGGTGACGAAGCCATGCTCATGCTGCGTTCCGATTTTGATTTCAAGAAGCTGGCCCTGACCGAAACGCGCAAACGGTTCCGCAGGAACCTTGTCCGCCGGGCGGCGACTCTGCTTGAGGGAGTTGATGAGGCCGATTTCACCGAATGGGGACGGCCGGGAATAAGGGCGCAATTGTACGATGTCCGGAAGAGAAAGCTGGTCATGGATTTCTGTACCAGGGAAGACGAAAAGTCCTTTCACGTGCTGAACGCCGTGTCCCCCGCCCTGACCGCGTCCATGCCTTTTGCCGCCTATTGCTGCGACCGCATGGGGAAGCTGATTCCGTGATTTGTTCGAGCAAAGGCTTTTGGGCTCCTCGACATTTAGTGTGTATTTTATGTCGTTCTTATCCGGAAATTCAAAAAATTTCGGATTTAGAAATATCAGGTTTTAGGTTCGGAAATGAAAAGGGCCATTTCCGGATGGAAACTATTTCACGAGGATTGAATGGACTGCATAGAGGATTCGATTTTTGATTTATTGAAAGTGGGCCCGGGTCCCTCGAGTTCGCACACGATAGGCCCGATGCTTGCTGGGTACGATTTTTTGCGTACTATTCGCGGCCTGGACAAAGTCATTTTGAAAGAAGCGCAAAGAGTCGAGGTTCATCTGCTGGGTTCACTGGCCGCGACCGGAAGAGGACACAAGACGCACAAGGCGGTCACGGCCGGTCTTTTGGGATATCGGCCGGAAACTTGTCCTCCCGGAATGCTGGGCGGACTTATCGTCGACGACGGGCATGAGTATCCACTGGATACGGGAGCGGACAAGCTCTTTGTCCGGGGCCGGGACATTATTTTTGACTGCACTCCGCGGGAATTAAAATACAACAACACCCTGTTGATAAAATTGCTCGATTCCGAGGGCGGCGTTTTGTTTGAGCGCGAATATTATTCCATCGGCGGCGGCTTTCTGGAATGGGAGGACAAATCGAGGGAAAAACGCGGCACTCCCGCATATTGCTATGCAAACGGGGTGCAGTTGAAGCGGATTCTTAGAGACGAAAATTTAAAATTGCATGACCTGATGCTTGCAAACGAACGGGCGGTTACTGGCAAAAGCAGCGAGGAAATACTCGCGGAACTGGATCGGCTGCTTAAAGTCATGGAGGATTGCGTAAAACGCGGGTTGAAGACCGAAGGGCTTCTTCCCGGCAAACTGCGACTGCACCGCAAGGCCAAGGCGCTTTACGAGCGGGCGCGGAAAATGGACCATCCGGCCGGGCAGTTCACCACCTCCCTTTGTGCCTATGCTTTTGCGGCATCCGAGGAAAACGCGGCCGGGCAGCCGATCGTAACCGCCCCGACCTGCGGGGCGGCTGGGGTGGTTCCGGCGATTTACCAGGCCATGAAGCATCATCTGGGCTTTGAGTATGAATCCATACGCATGGGCCTTCTGGCTGCCGCAGCCATCGGGCTGATCGTAAAACACAACGCGAGTATCGCCGGGGCTGACGTCGGATGCCAGGGAGAAGTCGGTGTGGCCTCGTCCATGGCCGCGGCAATGCTTACTTACGCATACGGCATGGACGCGGAGCAGGCCGAAAACGCGGCCGAAAGTGCCTTGGAGCATCATCTGGGTCTTACCTGCGATCCGGTCGGCGGCTACGTTCAGATTCCGTGCATCGAGCGCAATGCCATGGGCGCGGTCAAAGCGCACGCGGCCTTCCGGATAGCCACAACCGAGATTTCCCATTTTCACAAGGTAGAGCTGGACAGTGTCATCGAGGTCATGAACGAAACCGGACGGGATATGTCCCCCAAATACAGGGAAACTTCCACCGGCGGGCTGGCCGCGCGCATAAAATGTGAGTGAAATATTTACGGATCGGCCAATGAAGACAACATCGCAATTTTTCAGGATTTTGGGGTTCAGCTTTCTGGTGGTCGGAAACCTTATCGGGGTGGGGATTCTGGCCCTTCCGGTAAATACTGGTCTGGCCGGCCTGCTCCCGGCGCTTTCGGCCATGCTGGTTCTGGGCGGGATGATGTTTTTTTCCGCTCTTGTCCTGAGCCGGGAAGCGGTCATTTCCAGACGGGAGAATTTCAACTATCCGACCCTGTACGAAAAGTATCTGGGAGCGGCCGGAAAGTGGGTGGCCATTCTGGCCAACATGCTCATTCTGTACGGCCTCCTGGTTGCCTACATTACCGGAGGCACGACCATTCTGGCCAATCTGTTCCACCTGCCGGAAGGCTTCAAGTGGCTTCTGACCATCGGCTTTTTCGCGGTGATAACATCCGTGGCCTTGATGAAAACCGGTCTGTTGGTGAAGTATAACAGCCTCATCATGCTTGTTCTGTTCGTTTTTTTTCTGCTTATGACCGTTATCGGGGAATTCAATCTGGACGTGGAGAACTATGAATTCAATGACTGGTCTTTTTTGATTGCAACGGCCCCGATAATCGTGACCGCTTTTCATTTTCACAACATCATCCCCAATATCTGCTCCGGGCTTAAATGGGATTTTTCTGCTATATGGAAAAGTATTTTGATCGGGATGGTCATAGGTTACGGCATGAATGCCGTCTGGATTCAGGTCGGAATAGGGGTCCTTCCGCTTGAAGGGAGTGCGGACAGCCTGCTTGAGGCTTTTCACAAGAATCTTCCGGCCACGGTCCCGATGTCGGGTATAATCGGCTCCTCGGCTTTCATGCTCTTTTCGATATGTTTTTCGCTTCTGGCGATAATGACTTCTTATCTGGCCAACAGTATGGGGCTCATGGGCTTTATAAAGGATATGACCGAGAACCATCTCAATCTCAAGGGCCGGGCCGTAGTGGTCGGCGCGACATTTTTGCCTCCGCTTGTTATTTCCCTGGTCTGGCCGCAGATCTTTCTGGAAGCGATCAATATTGTCGGAGGGGTGGGCATAGTCGTGCTTTTCGGCATTTTGCCGGGAATAATTTATATCCGCAAAGCGGACGGAGGACTTAAAAAAGGAATCGGGTGGGCGATTCTGATCGTGTTTGTCTTGTGCCTGGTTTTTGAAATCGGGCAGGAAGCCGGACTGCTGCACATTCAGCCGCATGTAGAACACTATGCCCCGCAGGTCGAGCATATCAGGCAATGATTAAAATCCATTTGGATTCCGAACTTGCCGCGATCACCAGGGAAAAGAGGCGGAAAATACAATATCGTCTTGATAGGCGGGCGAACATAAAGGATATTGTCGAATCCCTGGGGATTCCGCACACCGAAATCGGAAGCTTCGGGACTTCGGAACGCAGGGTATATTGGGACCATATTCCCTCGGACGGAGAGGTCTTGAGGGTAGAATCCATTGTTCCGCCCTTTGATGTCACCCGGCCCGGTATTCTTCGGCCCCATCCCCTTCCGGACTTGAGATTCATCTGCGATGTGAACGTGGGCAAGCTGGCGGTTTTATTGCGCATGATCGGCGCGGATGCATGGATGGAAAACGACTGGGACGACGCCTGCATTGCGGCGGCGGCCCAAAAGTTCGGCCGGGTGGTTCTGAGCAAAGATTCCGGTCTTTTGAAGAGAAAGCAGATCGAGTTCGGCCGCCTTGTGCGCAGCGAAGACCCGGACCGGCAGTTGAAAGAAGTGGTGGATTTTTTCGGTCTGCGCCCGGATAAATTTTTCACCCGCTGCCTGCGCTGCAACACCCGGCTTGTTCCGGTAGAAAAATCCGAGATCGAGCACCGCCTTTTGCCCAAGACCAGAAAGTATTTTCAGAAATTTTTTGTCTGCCCCGGCTGCGGGCGCGTCTATTGGTCCGGCTCGCACATGGACAAAATGCGCGACAGGCTGCGGGCGATCGGACTTAACCCGTCTTTTTGATACCTGCTGCGCTGTGCCGGGTTTGACTATCCGGGGGTTGTTTGATCTATTAGAATCGAATGCCCGGCCGGTTTTGCTTTCTTGCTGAGGGCACAGCCCTTTTTCCGGCCGGGTGACCGGCATTTCGATTTTTGCCTGAAACAGAGACTGAAAGGAGGGGTTATGGGCCGCTTTACCAGACGCGAATTTTTGAAATGGCAGGCGGGGGCGGCTCTTGCTTTGGCCGGGCCGGCCGGTCTCGCCCTCCCGCGAAGTCTGTGGGCTTCCTCGGACCCGGATCTGGCCGTAGTCAACGGCAAGCCCGGGGCGGCTACCCGGGCCGCGGTTGAGCTCATGGGAGGGATGGGCGCCTTTGTCTCTTCCGGGCAGAAAGTGGTGATCAAGCCGAATATGAGCTTTGACAACTCGCCGGAAATGGGCACCACCACCCATCCGGAGGTGATAAGCGCTTTGGCCGGGATGTGCCGTGAAGCCGGGGCGGCCAGCGTTTTGATAGTGGATCACCCCCTGCGAAGCATACAGCCCTGTTTGGAAAATTCCGGTATCAGCTCCGCGTGTGCTTCCCTGCCGGATTGTGAAGTGCGGGGCGTGGACGGATCAAATGGGTTTGTCTCCACCGAGATCAAAAACGCGGAGCATTTTCCGGAGACGGAAGTCCTGCGCGAGGTGCTGGAAGCGGACGTGCTGATTGCCGCGCCCGTGGCCAAGCATCACGGATCTACCGGAGTCAGTTTGTCCATGAAGGGAATGATGGGGCTTATTGCCAACCGTGGGGAGCTGCATTGGCGTTATGAGCTGCACACCGCGATCGCTGATCTGAGCCGTCTGCTTCGGGCGGATTTGACCGTTATCGATGTGACCCGGGCTTTGACCACCAACGGACCGAGCGGTCCGGGAAAGGTCAAGGAGCTGAATAAGGTGGTGGCCTCACGGGATATGGTGGCCGCGGACGCCATGGTTACCTCCATGGTTCCCTGGTACGGCCAGAACGTCCCCGCAAACAAGGTGGACCACATCCGGCTCGCTCATGAATGGGGACTGGGCCGGATGGATGTGGATAACCTGCTTGTTAGGCGCCTGGAGTTGTGATGCTCTTCCGCCGGGTGGTGCAGGCCGGATTCTGGCTTTTGTTCGTGGCCGCAGTGGCCGTCAGCATCCGGGACTGGGCCGGGATCAGCCCGCTTCCGGAATTCGTGCGCCTGGATCCGCTTTTGTGGCTGGGCGCGTTTTTGAGTTCCGGGGTTTTCCCCCCCGGCGCCGCGCAGGCGGGTGTAGTGATTCTTAGCGCACTCTTTTTGGGCCGTTTTTTCTGCAGCCATATATGCCCCCTGGGGGCGAGCATGGATGCGCTGTCCACTCTTTCCAACGCCCGTGTGCGGCGTCCTCCGCAGTCCTGGAGGCGGGGCAAGTATGTTTTGCTTGTTGCCCTGCTTGCAGCAGCTTTGTGGGGAGAAAACCTGACGCACTGGGGCTCTCCACTTTCTTTGGCCACGCGGCTGTATACGCTTGTTCTATGGCCGTTTGTCCATTTTCTGCTTCTCCC